>JBBEBL010000035.1:0-3628 GCA_040882345.1 Chloroflexota bacterium | reverse complement strand
AGCGGCCCGACCGCTCCGTTCCCGCTGCTAGAATGGCGCCGCGTGGACGCCTCCCGCCCGGATGCGTCTGCCCTCTGCTCAGTCGTCCATCTCCGGCGGCGTCAGGCCGGCGCCCGGCCGACCTGGCCCCCGCGCGAAGGGAGTTCGGTGGAACAGCTCTGGTACATCGTCGGCTTCGCCTTCGCGGGCGTGTCGTTCGTGTTCCTGACCATCGGCGCGGCCTGGCTCATCTCGCACCGCAACCGCGGTGACGGCCACAAGGGCCTGCCCTACGAATCCGGCATCGACACGTACGGCGACACGCACGGCCGGTTCGGGCTCTCCTTCTATATCTACGCGCTGCTCTTCGTCGCGTTCGACATCGAGGTGATCTTCATCTACCTGTGGGCGCTGGTCTTCCGCGCGCCGGAGATCATGGTCGTCGGATTCGTGAGCATGGTCGTGTTCGTCGTCATCCTGCTGCTGGGCCTGACCTATGCCTGGCGGAAGGGAGCGCTCACGTGGCACTGACCCCCGGTCCGGACGATCTGGTCCCCGGCGGCGAGTCCGCCGTGACGACCCCTATCGTCGTCCCGAACTCGCTCTGGCAGGCCGAAGATCCGGCAGCCTACGACGGCGGACAGGCCTCCGACATCACGCACCTGGCGGAGTACGAGGCGAGCGGCCTTGGGCGTCGCGACGACGCCCGCTGGGGCGGCGCCCTGGAAGTCATCCCGGCCAAGGCCGACTACGTCCTGGATCTCATCCGCATGAACAGCCTGTGGCCGCTGCTGTCCGGTCTGGCCTGCTGCGCCATCGAGATGATGTCCGCCGCGACGTCGCGCAACGACATGGACCGTTTCGGCATGTTCCCCTTCCGGGCCAGCCCACGCCAGGCGGACGTCCTCATCGTGGCCGGGACGCTGACCACCAAGATGGCCGGGCCGCTGGTCCGCCTGTGGGAGCAGATGCCGGAGCCCAAGTGGTGCGTGGCGATGGGCGACTGCACGTGCTCCGGCGGGCGCTACAAGCGCAGCTATTCCACGGTGGAGGGGATCGACCGGGTGATGCCCGTCGACGTCTACATCCCCGGCTGTCCACCCCGACCGGAAGGCCTCATCTACGGGATGATGAAGCTGCAGCAACTGGTCAAGGCACGACGCGGGCACTGGGCGGATCGAGCCATCGGCCCCACCGTGCCGGAGGACGTCTGAGCGTGGATCGTGCCCTCAGGACGCGCCTGGAGGCCCGGTTCGGCGACCAGCTGACCGGTCCCATCCGCCAGCGCCACGACCAGACGGAGATCCGCATCGCCGCGGGCGACGTGACCCGCGTGCTGACCGCTCTCCATGACGAACCGGACCTGCGGTTCGAGTTCCTCGCGGACCTGTGCGGCGTGGATACCGGCGAGGTCATGCAGGTCGTCTATCACCTGTGGAGCGTGACCACCTCGGATTGGCTGCGAGTCATCGCCGACGGCCTGTCCCGCGACGACCCGCGCGCGCCGTCCGCCACCTTCCTGTGGAAGGGCGCGGAGTGGATGGAGCGCGAGGCCTACGACATGTTCGGGATCACCTTCGAGGGCAACCGCGACCTGCGCCGCATCTACATGCCACCCGACTACCAGAGCTTCCCGCTCCGCAAGGACTTCTTCCTGCCGGATGACGCCGCTCGCTCGCCCGGTGCCGGCGTCCGGCCCATGGAACGGACCCACCGCCCACGCAACGCCCCGGCGACCGCCACGGTCCGCCGGACGGGCGCGTAGGGCCGGGAGCCGGCACGCATGACCGCCACCACCCCAGGCCACGTCCCACACACCGCCCCGGGCACGTCCACCTCCGCGGACGACCCGCGGGTCACGCTGGACCGCGACCTCGGCGTCTTCGAGCCCATCCCGCCGTACCCGCCCCGGACGGAACGCGAGGCCGAGTTCTACACGCTCGGCGACGGCGAACTGCTCATCAACATGGGCCCGCAGCATCCGTCCACCCACGGCGTCCTGCGGGTCGTCCTCAAGCTGAACGGGGAGAAGGTCGTGGACCTTGACCCGGTCCTTGGCTACCTGCATCGCGGCGTGGAGAAGCTCTGCGAGAACGCCGAGTACCACCACGTCATCAGCCAGGTGGACCCGCTCGAGTACGTGAGCTCGCTGTTCAACGAGTGGGCGCCGGTCATGGCCTTCGAGCAGCTCCTTGACGTCCAGGTGCCGCGTCGCGCGGAGTACATTCGCGTCCTGTCCGGCGAGCTCAACCGGATCGCCAGCCACTCGCTGTTCCTGGGCTGGATGGCCCTGGATCTTGGCGGCCTCACGCCGATCCTGTGGTCGTTCATCGAGCGTGACGAACTCATCGAGGTGCTGGCCGCCCTGACCGGCCAGCGGATGCTCTTCAACTATTTCCGGATCGGCGGCGTCAACGGCGACCTGAACCACGACTTCATGAGCCGCCTGGGCGACTGGATGAGCCGGGCCACGGAGCAGATCGAGGCCGGGATGGGCCTCCTCAACGAGAACGAGATCTTCGTCCGCCGGATGCGCGGCCTCGGCCGGATCGACACGGCGCAGGCGCTCCGGATGTGCTTCTCCGGGCCCAACCTCCGGGCGACCGGCATCCCCTTCGATATCCGTCGGGCCCACCCCTACAGCGTCTATCCAGAGCTCGACTTCGACATCCCGACGCGCGATGAGGGCGACAGCCTGGCCCGCTACCTGCTGCGCATGGATGAGGTCCGCCAGAGCCTGCGGATCATCGACCAGTGCCTCCACCAGATGCCGGATGGGCCGATCATGGCCAAGCTGCCGCGCCGACTGCGCCCGCGGCCGGGGCGGGCCTATGCCGCGGTGGAGGGGCCGCGCGGCCAGTACGCCACCTACGCCATCAGCGACGGTACGCACCAGCCGTTCCGGATGCGCATCCACGACCCATCGTTCATCCACCTCCAGGCGGTCGGGCCGCTGATGGAGGGCAACCTGGTCGCGGACACCATGGCCATCATGGCGAGCCTGGACCCGATCATGGGCGGAGTGGACAAGTGACGGGGCCCGCATGACCGTCATCAGTCGCGGGTGGAACCGGCTGACCCTGCCCGGCAAGCTGGTATTCACCCTCGTCCCACTGCTCCTGGCGCTGACGGTGGGCCTGGTCGCCGCCATCGTCCTGTTCGGCGGGCCCCTGCTCCAGGTCCTTGCAGACAACCTGCCCATCGTCCGCTTCGTCGTGGCCGTGACGGTCGTGCTGCTGATGACCATCCCGACCGCGTTCCTGCTCATCTACATGGAGATGAAGATCATCGCGCTGATGAATCTTCGGATCGGCCCGGACCGGGTGGGGCCGTTCGGCTCGCTGCTGTCCGTCGTGCACGGGCTCAAGGTCCTCATGAAGGAGGACTTCACCCCGACCGGCGCCGACCCGATCGTCTTCACCTGGGCGCCGGTCGTCACCTACCTCGCGAGCGTCATGACGCTCCTCGTCATCCCCTTCGCGCCCGGCCTGTTCGGCCAGGACTTCGAGCTGGGCCTCCTGTACTTCTTCGCCATCGGCGGCCTGTCCGTCATCGGCCTGCTCATGGGCGGCTGGGCGAGCTACAACAAGTACTCGCTGCTGGGCGGGCTGCGCGCCGCGGCCCAGGTCATCAGCTACGAGATCCCGCT
>JBBEBL010000034.1:0-1291 GCA_040882345.1 Chloroflexota bacterium | reverse complement strand
CGACACCGGTCCCGCTGCCGCCGTGGGCGGATCTGACCGGCCTTGATGTCGATCCCGCCCTGGCCCACCGAACGCCCCTCGCGGTGATGCTGGACGACTCGCGGGCGGCACGACCGCAGTCGGGCTTCAATGGCGCTTCCATCGTGTACCAGGCCCCCGCTGACGGCTACGAGACCCGCTACCTGCTGGTCTTCCAGGACGGCGACAGCGGCTCGGTCGGACCGGTCCGCAGTGCCCGCTTCTACCTGGTCCAGTGGTCGGCGGAGGTCCATGCGGCCATGGCCCACTACGGCGGCGACCGCCGTACCCGGCAGTACATCGCCAGTCACCCCGGTCCCGCGTTCTCCGTGGATGGGCTGGCCGGAGGTGGGGCCGCGTTCCGGCGCATCTCGTCCCGCAAGGCGCCGCACAACGCCTACACGGCCACCCAGAAGTTGCGTGACGTCGCGGAGCGGCTCGGGGCCGACCCGGTGCTGGACGCCGCCGTGCATCGGCGGCCGTTCACGGACCCCGCACCCATCGCCGAGCGTGCTGCCAGCCAGCGCATCCGCATCCCATATCGGACGAACGTGATCACCTACCGCTACGACCGCGAGTCGAACCGCTATCGCCGGTCCGTGGACGGCAAGGCGCAGATCGACCCCGCCGACGATCGCCGGGTGACGGCGACCAACGTGGTCGTCCTCTTCCAGAAGTTCCGCATCGACACGAAGATCGAGCCCGGCCACTCACGGCCGGACATCACCACCCTGGGGACCGGCAAGGCGCTCGTCTTCCGGGAGGGCCGCGTCGTCACCGCGACCTGGAGCAAGGCCGGCGACGACGCGCCGACGCTGCTTCTGGACGAGGCCGGGAACGAGATCCCGCTCGTCCGTGGCCGGACGTTCATCCAGGTCGTTCCGATCGGGACCAGGGTCACCCACGGCGACTGACGACGGGCCGCGACCGCCTGCACGACGAGCCGACCGATGGCCGATGGTACACTCCGGCGCGACTTGGATACTGCGACCCAGACAGCGACCGCACGCGTTCGCCGCTCACCTCACAAGGCCGCCATCCTGTCCTTCCTGTGGCCGGGTCTCGGCCACTGGTATGCGGGCCGGATGCGTCCGGCGGTCCTGTTCGGGCTTCCGATCCTTGGCTTTCTGGTCCTGCTCCTGATCCAGGCGATCGGTGGGGTGGGACAGCTCGCTGCCCTGCTCCTGACACCCTCCTCCGCGCTCACTATCGTGATCCTGATCGGCCTCATCGGCGCCTGGCGCCTGCTCGCCATCGCGGACTCGATGATCAC
>JBBEBL010000033.1:0-7408 GCA_040882345.1 Chloroflexota bacterium | reverse complement strand
CCCGGCGACCATCATGGAGCTGTCAGCCGAAGAGGTTCGGTGGATCCGGGCTTAGAGCCAAGGGCCTCGACGAACTCCTCGGGAGGTTCATAGCTCTCAATGCACTGTCGGATCGACAACAAGCCGGCAGGGAACTCGAGAAGCTCTTGCATGACCTATTCGCCCAGTTCGAACTGGATCCCCGCGGGGCTTTCGTTGTCACGGGCGAACAGTTGGATGGCTCGATCGTTTTCGACAGCAACTCCTACCTTTTGGAGGCCAAGTGGGAACAGGGGCAGGTCGAGCTCGCGCCGCTCCTGACATTCCGGGAAAAGGTCGCGGGGAAGAGCTCTATGACCTATGGCATCTTCCTGAGCGTGAACGGGTACACGACGGGCGCACGGGACGGCCTCACGAGGGGCCGTCAGCCGAACTTCTTCATGCTTGACGGTCGACACTTGTACGCGACCCTGAATCGCGAGGTCGACCTCGTGTGGCTGCTGCGCGCCTTGCGACGCGAGCTCGCGGACAAGGGCCGCCCGTATGTCCCGCTCCCCGACCTGGCCACTTAGCGCATCGACGTTCGGGCCACATGCGACAGCGATCTCGGGGCCAAGTGCCACCACGTCCCGGTCACTCAAACCTCGAACCAGGCGAGAAGTGCCACCACGTTCCGGTCACCGGAGCCAGCGGGCAGGCGGTTCGAACTCCATCTCGGCCAGGAGCGGCTGATGGGTGGGCTCGCGCCGGCGGAGGGCGTAGAAGCGAAGGCGGCGAGCGTCGAGGTCGAGCTCGCCGCGCGCGAGCCGGTGGAGCCAGCGGCGGTCAACCGGGTACGTCCGGCGGAGGATCGAAACGCTCCCGCCATCCCCGGTGCGGCGCAGGAACACGAGCCGTCCCGTCGGCGGGGCGCTGAGGTCGGGGACCCGCTCGAGGGTCAGGGTGCGTCGCTCGGGGGCCGCCTCGATCCGGACCGCGGCCCGCCGTCGGCTGGCCAGGATGTACGCCTGGCTGCGGGCCTCGAGATCGGCCAGGGTCGGGTCCCAGAAGCGGGCCCAGAGCTTGCGCTGCCAGCGCCCGTTGTACGCCTCGATCGCCGCCTGGAAGCCCATCTCGAGCGGCGGTGCGAAAACCGGCACGACCCCGACGGTGAGGCAGAACCGGATGACCGCACCGATGGAGTTCGGGTTGACCTGGCCGCCGATGAAGCGGGCGTCGTTGTCGAACTGGGCGTATGCCGGCCGGCCAACGCTCCGCCAGTGTTCGTGGAGCGACCCGACGGTCGAGACGCCGCTCACGGCGCTCTGGACCCAGGTGGCGGCCAGACCGCCATGGAGCGAGATCCCGGTCAGGACATCGAAGCCGATGCCGCCCTGCAGCCGGAGGCCGCTGATCACGTCGAAGCTGTCGAGCTCGACCGCTCGCTCGCGGACATCGGGCAGGTACCAGCCCGCCGGCGGAGCCGGTCGGCGGACGCGCCGGCGAGCATCGAGCGCGCCCCGTCGCTCGAGGATCCGGGCGATCGTCCGAAGGGCGGGCAGAGGGGCCCGGCTGATCCTCGAGCTCGCGCCGGATTGCTGCCGGGCCGTACTCGCCGAGGATGCTCTCCTCGCGCAGCCGCCGCCGGATGTCGAGGATCTGATCCTCGAGCTCCGGTCGCGTCCGGGTCCGGCGCAGCGGCCGCGAGCTCCGATCCGACCAGTCGACCTCGTCAAGCGGCCGATCAGCTGCCCGCCCAAGCCAGAGCTGGACGGTCGAGAGGCCGACACGGAACTGTCGCGCCGCCGCCCGCTGACTCGCCCCCGACCGCACGAGCGCCACCATCGCCCGACGCCCCTGGGCCGTCCGAACAGCTGTTGTGTTTCGTCATGCTCGCCCTCCATCAACCCGTTTTCGAGGAACGGTACCGACCGGGACGTGGTGGCACGAGGTGACCGGGACGTGGTGGCATCTGGCCATCTCGGGACTAACGACGGCTCACCGGGCGACCAGAAGAACCCCACGAAGGCGTTCTTCCTGACGACCGATGACCCAACCAACGCCAGCACCAGGGACGTCGGTGACCTTCCACGAGGCGCGAGATACGGCGTCCTGCGCTGTCCACGGACCGGTTTCAGTGCGCTCGATTGAGATCACGGACCCGGCGGCGATCCAGTTGGGATGGTCGCCGGCCGCGGCGAAGAAATTGAGCTCGAGCCGTGGCGGCTCTTCAAGACCGAGGTCACGCTCTACGTTGGTGCGAGTGAGCGCGTCGTTGACGTAGTAGTCACGGATTGCCGTCCGTCCCGCGGCAGAGCGGGTCCATGCATCGACGGCTTCGTAGTCCTGGTTCTGGTCGGCCGGGTACCGCGCCGCAATCGCTGTGGCGCCCAGGCGATCCGAGATGCCAAGAAGCCGGAGGTAGGCAGCGACGGGCGACGACACCCCGAATCGGATGAAGTAAGGCAGCAGGGGCTGTGCGCCTTGGACGTCACCGGCAGCCCCGACCAACGAAAGGAGAGACCCGGCGCCCCACGAGAGGAACAGGGCCAGACCATGGACGACCCGAACCGTGCGGGAGAGGCGGTCCGGGTTAAACCCAAGCACCCCGGCAAGCTCAGCGTAGTCCAGGCCGCCAACCCATGATCCGATGAGGGCCTCCACGACCTCGGGCGAGTACCCCTCACCTAGGCGGGCCTGAGCGACATCGTCAAAGTAGGGAACCCGGAGCAGCAAGCGACTGATCGTCCGAGCTTGCTCGAGCGTGTCTCGCCGCCAAGCATCCTGCTGGAGACGTGCCGTCACCTCGGGGATTAGGTCGACCATGCCAGCGCAGGCCCGATAGGGCAGCGCTGTCTTCGCGAATGCAGTGAAGGTAGGTCCGCGCGTTTCGGCGGCTGCTCCGACCGTGGCGGCCAGCTCCTCGGCAAGCTCCGCCGGGACCTGCGGCCCGCGAAACGTGCTTCGGAGGAACGCACCAATGCTCGCGGAGTCCCGCATGTCGGCCGCCCAGAGAGCGAGCAACGTTTGTTGGATGCTGTCCGGAAGTTCCTCGAGAGGAACGAGGCCGGGATCGTCCGCGATAGCTTCGAGGAGATCCGCGAGCGCGGACTCAACCGCAACATCGGCGTCAGTCGGCGCGAGATAGGCTCGGGCAGCGGCGAGCGGATCGTCAAAGGTGATCGAGCCGGGCAGGAACAGTGCAAGACTCTCGGTCTCAAGGCCGGGCCGACCTGCACGGCCCGCCTGGTTTGCGAAGTTGCGGGGAGTTGGCTCGACGCCAACGGGACGAGTTGGGTCCCCGACGCTCAATACGATCGAGGCCGGCATGTTGACCCCAGCTTGGAGACCGGACGTTGCGCATAGCACGTCCAGTGGACCACGGACGGCGGCGGCCTCGACGATTCGTGCCACATCGTCGGGCATCTGTGAATGGTGGTACGCGCAGCCGTGTCGGAGGGCGTCGGCCAGCGCGTGTCCGGGCCCAAGGATTGCCTCGACAGCACGCGCATACGGCTCGAGGTCGTCGCGCGTTGGCAGCTGGACCGCGATCCGCCCAAGCCAGGCTTCGACCCAGTCGACGTTCGGGATGAAGATGAGCACCATGCCCGGATGCGCCGCAAGCGCGACGGCCACTTCGACGAGGATGTCACTAATCTTGGTGCCCCCGGAAACGGCCCGTGGTGGCTGCCGGCCCGGGCGCGTAGCACCCTGCTCGCGCCAGGAGACGCCGTGCATGAGGGATGGGAGGGCGAACGCAGCGGGCCGCGGGGTCGCGTTCGGCGGGTTGTCGTTCATCGAGACGATCGCCCCAACGTCGTACTCGCGTCGTCGCCATCGCCGACGTCGCCACCCGGCAGCGAGAACAGTCCTTTCCTCACCCTGATCGCCGGCGCCGAAGATGTATGAGTCAGGCAGTCGTTGCTCGTCATGTCTCAGCACGATCCCGCGGAGTTGCCGTGTCGGCCTCACGGGCGAGGCATGGGCAAGGGCGTCCTCGCCGAGCCATTCGCGGACGACCTCGACATTGGGCATGAACGCTGAGAGCAGCACGGGCTTCGCCTGTGGCCACTTGGTGCGTAGCAACGCAATCAGCGTCTCGAGGGTGGCGCCGCGACGGGCATCGCCGATGTGATGCGCTTCATCCACGACAACCAAGCGGAGGTTTGCCCCGAGGTCGGGACTCGTTCGAAGGTAGAGGTCTAGGCGCTCGGGCGTGAGGACGACGCAAGTTCTCGCCCCGGTCACGGCCGGGACCTCATCCGCCTCGAGGAGCACCCCTGCCTCTGCGCCGGCCACGACCTTTGACACGCGAACGTTGTGCGGCCGGAGTGTGCCTGCGAGGTCTGCGTGTGCCTCGCGCACCAGCGCCCGTGTAGGAGCTACGTACGCAACCCATGCCTCGGGATACCGATCCAGCGTGGCAAGGATCCGAAGCTGGGCGAGAAAGGTCTTGCCGGACCCCGTTGGCAACGACAAGACGAACGCCCGGTCGGGTTCGAGGAGCCCAGTGCCGATCGCATCGACTTGGTTTGACCACAACTCCGGTCGTTTCGCCGCATACGATCGCACTAGATCATCCGGGAGTCCTGCGGCAGTCAGGACACGGTAGGTCGAGCGGCCACTCATGCCTTCTGCGACGCGAGCGATCCGGTCAACGAGAGCTGCGACGTCGTCGGCCGCTGAAGCGGCCGCCTGCCGAGCCTCAGCGAACCTGGCCGTCGCTTCGGCGAACAACTCCTCAGAGCCGGACAGCATCGCGCCGGCGAGACAAGCGGCCGCCTCGGCCGTCCGACCAAGAACACCAAGAGACGGCCAAGGCGCGGTCGGATCGGGATTCGGGTTGAGGCTCGCCTGAACCGCTTCTCCGTACGCAGCGGCGGTATCGACGACAGCGACGAAGTCACGGCCGAGGAGTCCAAGCATCATGAGACCAGCGGCACGCGCAATGGGATGCCCCACGTCCAGCGTCCGGTACGAAGCCAGGGCTCGGCGCGCCGCCGCGGCTGAAGAACCCTCATGGAGACCGGACGAGTAAGCAAGGCTCGCCCTAATGAGGTCGCCGATTGCGCCGCGCGTGAGCGTGGGCGCATCGGCGTGCTCCGGCTCGATCGGTGAGAGTCGACTCATCCACTCATAGATCGTTCCAGCGACGTACCACGCGTCGGTCGCGAATGCGGGCTCAGCGCGTTCCGCGCGAAGGTCGAGGTATGCGGCGTGGCGGCGGAGAACCTGGAGCTGGGCCTCCGTGATCGGGAGCTCGGCGCGGGCAAGGGAGGCACGTAGGTAGGCGACCTGCGCGCGGCGCATCGTCAACAGGAGGTCCGGTTCTGAAGGACCGAACGCCGGAGCTCCCGCGATCGCCGCGCTGTCGAGGACGTCGAGCCTCATTGCAGGACTCGGTCTCGGACCAGCCGGGCGACCGCAGCCGCGAGCTGGTCGATATCGTCATCGCGCACCAGCGCGAGAGATCGTCCGTGATACGCATGGGCCGTCAGGCGCGGGTGGTAATCGTGCGCCGGATCGCCCGGAGGATTGCGGCCATGGCACACGAATGTTTGGAAGTGCCGCATCGTGAGGCCAGTGGAAGCTGCGTCGAGATCGACCGTGATGGTTCCGAGCGCTTCGAGCTCGGCCCGCCACCGCCGCACCGTCTCGGATAGAAAGTCGTCGCGTTCACCAGCCTGGAGTCTCTCGAACTTGCCGAGCGCTTCGTGAATCCGGTCGCGTGGCAGGTTCCTTGTGACCTTCGCCTGCACACCTCGAAGGAACTGGTCGTCGCCACACTGCATGATCGAGAGCGAGTCTACGTACGGCTGCCCGACGCCCATGTATGGCCTCTGGGCGTGGACTATCTCTGGGTGTTCCGTTTCGTGCCACCAAGCGATCGCCTCACCGATCGCCGCCTTCATCTCTGCGTAGATCCCCGAATCGTCGATCGAAACGAGCCGCTCCCACGTCGCAGCTCCAGTTCGACCGCCGGTTCGCCAGCTCGACGGGTCCGCGGCCTCAACTGAGCCGGTCGCCAGAAACTGCACAAGGTCGGCGAGGGCTTCGATGAGGTCATCGCGATGCCCGGGGACCAAGGTGTAAGTCGTGGTGACGTGCATCCCGTTGGTGCTGACCTGTTCGCGGGCCGTTAGGGACGCGGTCAGGCGCGGGCCCCACGGCTCAATCGCGACGGCCAACACGCACCCCCAACTACCGCTATTCGCGTTACGACATTAGCGGTCCGGGGACCAACGCGGCGATCTTCGACGACAACGCACCCAAGCTCGGGCTCCGACGAGGCCGAGCTGGATACGAGAATCGGGGCTGTGCTGAATCGAAGCCGCCGCTCACGACCGCCTCCTCGTGCCCATGAGCCGATCCGCCGGTGACGCGACTCGGTGGCGGGCCACGAGGTCGACGTCGGCGAGGGCGACGTAGCGCTTCACCATGTCGAGCGTCGTGTGGCCGAGGATCCGCTGGAGGCTGAACACGTCGCCGCCGTTGACGAGGTAGCTCCGGGCGAACGTGTGGCGGAGCGAGTGCGGGCTGCATCGCCCCGTGATCCCGGCCCGGCCCTTGAGGCGCTTGAGCACCTGCTGCATCCCCCGCCAGTCGAGCGCGCCGCGTCGACCGAGGAAGAGCGGCTCATCAGGCGCGCCGGCACCACGCTGACCCATGTAGCGGACGATCGCCGTCCGGGCGGTCCCGCCGACCGGCACGATCCGCTCCTTGGCGCCCTTGCCCATGACCTTGAGCGTGCCATCGGGCCGCAGGTCGCCCAGGCGCACGCCGGCCGCCTCCGAGACCCGCAGCCCGCAATCGAGGAGGAGCAGGAGGATTGCCCGGTCGCGGACATCGGCGATCGCGAGGAGCCGCCGCATCGCGTCATCGCTGATCGGCTCGACGAGCTTGTCGGGGACGCGCGGCTTGCGCAGCGTCCGCAGGGCCGCCGCCTGGGCGAGCTCCTCGGCGGCCAGCCAGTTGCCGAGCACCTTGAGCGTCCGGACGTAGCCGGCGACGCTGATTGGCGATAGCGTCGAGCGGAGTTCGAGGATCCAGGCCCGCAGTTCGGGCCCGGCGAGCTGCTCGATCGGGCGCTCCTCGCCCAGTCCGCGAACCGCCCGGCGGAGGATCATCCCGTACCACTCGAGGGTCTTGGCCGCGGCGCCCTCGGCGGCCTTCGCCGCGAGGAACAGATCGACCGCTCGGCCGAGTGTCAGGGGCCCGCCAGAATCAGGTGCCCATCGATTGGGGGTCGCCGAATCAGGTGCCCAAAGATCAGGGGAGTCAGGTGCCCAAACCATGTTCGTCGCCTCCTGCGACGAACCGCGGGTCGGTGTTCAGGCACGATATGCAGGCCCCTCGTTGGTGCCGACCACAACATCTTGTGGTTCGGCGAGGAGCTGGCTGGCGAGGAAGGATTCGAACCTTCGATCTCCTGATCCAGAGTCAGGTGCCT
>JBBEBL010000032.1:0-1338 GCA_040882345.1 Chloroflexota bacterium | reverse complement strand
CACGGGCGCCACGGGTGGCCCGTGTGGCGTCGTCGCCGTCGGGTTGGCCGTCTGGTGCCTCGCGCATCATGTACGGCTTGGCGGCGCCCGCGACGACGCCCCAGCCCTTGACCCGCTTGCGGGGGCCGTTGTAGACGCCGTCGCGCCAGGTCTGGTCGAGCTGGACCCCGTAGGGCGGGTCCGTCGCGAGGAGGGTCGGCGCCGCTCCGTCGAGCAGTCGCGCCACGTCGTCGGCGTTCGTGGCGTCGCCGCACAGCAGACGATGATCGCCAAGCGCCCACAGCTCACCCGGCTTGACGTACGGCTCCTCGGGCGGCTCGGGCACCTCGTCGGGGTCGGTCAGGCCCGCCTTGGGCTCGTTGCCGCCGAGGTCGCCGAGCAGGGCGAGGAGCCCGGCGTCGTCGACCGTGACGTCTGCCAGGAGCGCCCGTAGCTTCTCGTCGTCGCGCCCGGCCATCGCGCCGATCGGGTCGAGGGTGGCGAGGACGAGCGCCTCCTCGTCGGGTGAGAGGTCGACGTACAGGACCGGCACGCTCGGCTCGTGGCGGCTGATCGCCAGCGCCACTCGGGCGTGGCCGTCGACGACGAAGCCGGTCCGCTGGTTGACCATCACCTGCTGGACCCAGCCGACCTGGTCGAGCGCGCCGGCGAGCGCGTCCTGCTGCGCCTTGGGATGGATTCGCCAATTCGCCGGGTTGGCGAGCAGCTGCTCGGGTGCCTCTTCACCGGAGCCCGTGATCCGGTTGCGCCAGGACCCTGTCGGGTTCGTCGCGGCGGTCGTCTTGGCGGTCATCTGGCGACCGCCGCAGTTCGGCCTTGCATCGTCGCGCCGACAGCGTGATGGATGTGCGCCGCGATGCCAGACGGGCGTCGACGAGCGAAAGGACGAGCGAGATGGCAGACATGCGGAAGTGCATCGGGTCGGCGAAGTTCGGGATCGAGGCGCACGAGGCGCCGCCCGACGAGTTCCCGGCCCAGCCCAGCCAGAAGGACGGCCTCGGGCGGATGTGCAAGCCCCACTGGAACCAGTACACGAACGCGCTGCGCAAGGCGGCTCTCGCCCGGAAGGCGGCCGAGGCCGCGCCGGTCGAGCCGGTGCCGACCGAGGAGCCCGCGCCGGCCAGGGCGAGGCGGAAGCGCCTCAACAAGGTGCTCGTGCCGGAAGGCGGCGCGCAGGGCGACGCCGGATAGGACCGCCGCCACTCGACCCTCGGGCCCCGGGCGCCAACCCGGGGCCCTTCCACGTTCGGTCGCGTCGTAGGCCACGGTCGGGCTCATCGCGGCACGTGGGCCAACGTGGGCGCACACGGGCGAACCTGGCTGGATCCCCGATCAGCG
>JBBEBL010000031.1:41906-44206 GCA_040882345.1 Chloroflexota bacterium | reverse complement strand
GAACCCACCAAGACCGCGACCCCGACGGCCACCGCGGAACCCACCAAGACCGCGACCCCGACGGCCACCGCGGAACCCACCAAGACCCCTGCACCGACGGCCACGCCGGCGCCTGCTACCTCCGGGACCGGCGGCACGATCCTGGTCACGTCGGCGTACCTGTCGAACCTGCCGACGTCCGGATCCGCGTGGAACGCCCTGAAGTCTCGTGCCGACGCGTCCATCGGCTCGCCCAGGATCTCCGATCAGGACGACGACAAGGACCTCGTCGTGCTCGCCAAGGCCCTGGTCTGGGGCCGGACCGGGACGACCTCGTACCGCACGTCCGCGTTGGCCGGGATCAAAGCCGCGGTCGGCACGGAATCCGGCGGTCGTACACTCGCCCTTGGTCGCAACCTCCCGGGCTACGTCATCGCGGCGGATCTGATCTCGCTCTCGACGCTTGATCCGAGTTACGACAAGGACGTCTTCCGTCCGTGGCTGCGCTCGCTTCTGACCAAGAACCTCGATGGCCAGACCCTGCGCTCCACCCATGAGGTCAGGCCGAACAACTGGGGGACGCATGCTGGCGCCGCCCGCGCCGCCATCGCCGCCTATCTCGGCGACAGCTCGGAGATGTCCCGGACGGCGACCGTGTTCCGCGGCTGGCTCGGCGACCGGTCTGCCTACGCCGGGTTCAAGTTCGGCGAGCTGTCGTGGCAGTGCGACGCGACGAAGCCTGTCGCCGTCAATCCGGCCGGCTGCAAGAAGGACGGGATCGTCATCGACGGAGCCCTCCCGGACGAGATGCGTCGGGGCGGTACGTTCAAGTGGCCGCCCGCGGAGACCGGATACGCGTGGGAGGGCATGCAGGGCGCGGTCCTGCAGGCGGAGCTGCTGCGCAAGGCCGGCTACGCGACGTGGGACTGGTCCGACAAGGCGCTCCTTCGAGCGACGCGCTTCCTGTACGACCGGGTCGGTTGGAAGGCCACCGGAGACGACGAGTGGCAGCCGTGGCTCATCGACCGCCGGTACGGGACCGGGTACCGCGCCGGCGCTCCGGCCAAGACCGGAAAGAACTTCGGCTACACGGACTGGCTGTACGCTCCCTGATCGCTCCGGCCGGTCCGGCCGTCCTCGGTCCGCATCTCGCGCAGGACGATGAGCGCCGCGGCAACGCCGACGGCCAGCATCAGCCAATAGAAGCGCGCGAATGACAGGTGCAGGAACATGCCGGTCACGTAGTAGGTCATCAGGGCAAGGCCGAATGGCGTGACCAGCTGCTCAAGGTCCGACCGTCGGTCCAGGCTGCGCTGTCGCGCCGCGACGATCATCCGCAGGACCAGGTAGGCGATGATCAGGAAGATGCCGAGACCCACGACGCCGATCTCCGCGCCGAGGCCCAGGTACAGGTTGTGAGACTCTCGGGTCTCGCCTTCCTTGACGCGGATCCCGATCACCTTGGCATAGGCCTCGTAGTTCACCGGGTACATCGCCGGACCGATCCCGATGACCGGATGATCCGCCATGATCAGGACCGCCGCCAGGCCCTCCGTGGCACGACTCAGGATCGCACCGCCGACCTCGCTGCGACTCGAGTCGGGGTTCACCAGGGCGCTCAGCTGGGTGATGGACGTCACCCGCTCCCAGTAGTGGGGGAATGCCGCGAACACCACGGACAGCGACAGGAGGATCGCCGCCAGGTGACGCCACCTGACCATCCGCAGGACGGCCAGGGCAATGAGTAGCGATGCCAGGCCGACCGCTCCGCCCCGGGAGAAGGTCAGCACGACGCCCAAGGTGATGATGGTCGTGGCGACCGCCGCCGTCAGGCGCAGGATGCGTGTCGGTTCGCCGATGTAGCGGAAGATGCCGAGCGGGATCAGCATCAGCATCACCTGGGCGAACCGATTCGTCTCCCCGATGGAGCCGGCGAGGCGACGCTGGACAACGTCACCGGTCAGGGTCGCCTGGCCAGTCCCGAACGCGGCGTTGGAGACCTGTGCGAACCCCCAGTAGTTGCTGTCGTAGTTGTTGGTCAGATCCTGGTGGACGGACATCAGGCTGACGAATGCCCCCGCCCCGATGAGTACCCACGTCGCCTGCCGGAGCATCGCCGGCGTGCGGATGACGTTGATCAGCAGGAAGGTCAACCCCACGCCCTCGACGGCGTAGATGACGACGGCGTCCCACGAGCGGACGAGGTCCGCGGAGAACAACGCCGACACGACATGGATGAACAACAGCGCGATCATCCAGCCCATCAGCGGGGGCGCGACGACCGGCAAGCGGCGGACGATCAGGTCGCGCGCGACCGGGAC
>JBBEBL010000031.1:36647-41806 GCA_040882345.1 Chloroflexota bacterium | reverse complement strand
CGCGCCGGCTCCCAGCGGTCGATCCGCCGGCCGCTCAGCAGGTTCCAGAGGGCATGCAGCGACGCGATGTTCACGAGGCAGAAGAACGCGGGGATGGCAACGTACGGACGGCGGCCCGCCGGCCGGTCCCGGAGCCCCAGCCCGATCGCACCCAGCCCGTAGACAGCCGCCTGGCCGATCGCCGCGAGTCGATAGACGCCGCCGGCCCTCCAGAGCGACGGGATGATGATCGCGAGGACGGCGAGCGGGATGGCCATGAGCCGACGCAGGACCTTGTGGGTCAGGAGCTGGACGGCGTAGAAGCCGTGGCGTCGCGGGTCCAGGAGCTCGCGGGACGCCGCCACGCCGCGCAGGCCGCGGGTCATGATCCTGACCTTGCGCCGGTACTCCCGGCCGCTGGATCCGGCGACCGGCTCGAAGGCGCACGCGGCGGGCTCGAACACCAGGCGACGACCCAGGGCGATGACGCGGGTCGAGGTCACGAAGTCGTCCGTGACCCCGTCGGGGACCGGTCGGAACAGCTCGCGGCGGATGGCGTAGATCGCTCCGGTCGCCGAGATCACGCTTCCACCCAGACTCTCCGCCTGCTTGACGAGGCGATCGAGGTCCCAGTAGCCACGCTCGCCGACAGCTGCGCCGGTGGCCGGCCCGGTGTCCCGAGGCCCCGCGCCCGGACCAGATGGCAGGTAGACCTGGTTGCCAGCGACGCCGCCCACGGACGGGTCGGCGAACGACCGGACGAGTCGACGGATCGCGTCGCGGGCGAACGCCGTATTGGCGTCCGTGAATACGAGTACCTCCCCGGAGGATGCCTCGACTGCGGCGTTGAGTGCTGTCGCCTTCCCGACCCGGGGCAACTCGAGGACCTGGACGCGTGGGTCGTGGCGGCGCCGCGCTTCGGCGACGGTCGCGTCCGTCGATCCATCAGACGCTACCACGACCTCCAGCCGATCCGCCGGGTAGTCCTGGGCCAGCAGATCGTCGATCCGTGGGCCGATCGCGGAGGCCTCGTCGTGCGCCGCCAGGACGACGCTGACCCGCGGCGTGAGATCGCCGGCCACGACCGGTCGAGGCCGCAGCCGCGCTCGGACGAGGACGAGGGCCGGGAAGGCGACGTACGTCCAGCCGACCAGACCGGTCGCCAGCCAGAACAGGATGCGCGTCATGCGGCGGCCTCGGCCGCGGCGTCGCCCGCGGATCCCAGGTGGGACCCGCCGTCAAACGGTCGGCCGGTGGTGACCGCACGGATCCTCGCGGCCAGGGCTCGCGCGTTCGTGGTGGCGTCGAAATCGCGGACCACGACCTCGCGACCGGCGTCGCCGTAGCGCCGGCGGCGCTCGGGGTCGCGGGCGAGCTCTGCGAGGGCGTCGGCGAGCGCGACCGGATCGGCCGGTGGGACGAGGATCCCCGTGACCCCGTCCGCGACGAGCTCCGGGATGCCGGATAGCCGACTGGCCACGACCGGCAGGCCGGCGGCCATCGCCTCCATGAGCACGACCGGGATCCCCTCGCGCTTGCCGCTGCGGGTGGGCACGCTGGGGGCCACCAGCACGTCGGCCCGGGCGAGCTCCCCGGTCACGGCATCGCTCGGCAGCTGGCCGACGAGCGATACGACCTCGGTCAGGCCGGATGCTCGGATCAGTTCCTCCAGCCGGGGCCGGTCTGGCCCGTCACCGATGAGCCGACAGGCCACGGCGACACCGGCATCGACCAGGCGACGGCAGGCGTCGATCAGGTGGACCTGGCCCTTGACCTCGTGCAGGGTCCCGATAGCCACGACACGCAGGACGTCGTCTCCGCCTTCCTCGTGTGGCGTGAAGTCGGATGGCTCGACCCCGCAGTGGATGACGTCCACGCGGCCCGCGGCGCCCGGGCCGCAGACCTGCTCGATGAGGCGCCGATTGTCCTCCGAGATGGTCACGGTGAAGGCGGCCTCGGCGACCTTGGTGGGAAGCATGGTCCGGTCGACGTGCAGGTCGCTCCCGTGCGCCGTGAAGCTGAACGGGATGCCGACCAGCCGCTGGATCAGGAGACCGGCCAGTGCTGGATGATTGGCGAAGTGGCAATGGACGTGCTGAACGCCATCGTCCTGCATCCGGCGTGCCGCGTGAGCGACCTTCGGGAAGATGCCCAGACCGCCGAGGAGGAAGTTCGGGCTCCGCCACGTGCCGGCGACCATGTCCGCGAAGGCGCGAAGGTACCGACGCCGACGCCGACGCTCGCGCAGGAAGTACAGCTGGCTGCGCAGGATGTCGAGCGACAGGAACGGGAGGTAGTGGGCGCGCTTCACGAACGCGGCGGCCCCCGGCTGGAGGAAGGCGGCCCGCTCGCGAAGGAGCGGATACAGCGCCACGCGGACCCCGATCCGCTCCATCGCCAGCATCTCGCGCAGGATGAATGTCTCCGTTACCTTGGGGAAGCGCGACATGACATACGCGACCCGCAGGCCCGCGACCGCGTCGTCGGCCGGGCCGTCCGCCGCGCGGGCGGTCACGTCGCCGCCTCCGACATCGCGTAACCATCCGGGTGCTCGCGGTGCCAGCGCCAGGCCGACGTGATGATGTCGTCCAGGGTCCGCGTCGCCTGCCAGCCGAGCAGTTCGGTCGCGCGTCGGGTATCCGCCCAGACGGCCGGCGGGTCACCTGCGCGAGGCGGGCCGGCCACGGCCGGGATGTCGTGCCCCGTGATCCGGCGCGCCGCATCCAGGACCTCCAGCACGGATGCACCGCGCCCGGTCCCGACGTTCACCGTGAAGGACCCCTTCACATCGATGGCCTCAAGGGCGGTCGCGTGGGCCGCGGCCAGGTCGTCCACGTGGATGTAGTCCCGGATCGCTGTGCCGTCCGGCGTCGGGTGGTCCGTGCCGTTGATGTGCAGTCCCGGCCGCCGTCCGGCGGCGACCTGGAGGACGACCGGGATCAGGTTCGCCGCACCCTGCCAGTCCTCGCCGGCCGAACCGTCGATCGCCGCTCCGGCGGCATTGAAGTAGCGCAGGACCGCGGACCGGAGGCCGTGCGCGGCCTCGAACCAGGGGAGCAGCCGCTCCGCCATCAGCTTGCTCTCCCCGTACGGGTTCATCGGGGCGACCGGGGCGGACTCGTCCACCGGCAGGGTCCGCGGCAGCCCGTAGACGGCGCAGGTGGACGAGAACACCAACCGCCCGACTCCGGTCCGCTCCATCGCGCGCAGGACCGAAAGGGTGCCCCCGACGTTATTGTCGAAGTAGATGCCCGGTGCCGTGACCGACTCTTCCACCGACTTGTAGGCGGCGAAGTGGACGACCGCGTCGATCGAACCCGAACGGAGCGTGTCGGCCACAAGGTCGCCATCCCGGACATCACCGATCACCAACGGCAGATCGCCCACGGCCGCAGGATGACCGTGGCCCAAGTCGTCCATGACCACCACGTGGTGGCCCTGAGCGGCGAGAGACCGGGCCGTATGCGAGCCGATGTAGCCCGCGCCTCCGGTGACGAGGATGCGCATGCCAGTGGCGTCAGGCGCCGGCGTCGGCCGCGGGATCCCCGTGGGTCCCTGGACGTCCCGTCGAGACACGTGCCCGGGCGGGCGCACTCGGGGACGGTGGCGCCGCCGCCGGCGGTTCCGCGCGACCGGCGGCGTCATCGGCGCCGCGTCCGATGACGCGACGTCGGTCCACGAGGACGGCACCGCGAGCGTGGACGCCCACCAGCCGCAGGCTCTCGACCGCGTAGGTGACATCGTCCCGGCGAGACTGGTCGCGGACGGTGACGAGCAAGGACGCGTCGCCGGCGCGCGCCCATACCAGCGTGCCGGCGGACAGGTGGAGCGGCCCCGTGTTGACGACCACGAGGTCGGCCATCTCGCTCAGCCCGCCGAGCACGGCCGCCGCGCGATCGGCGTTCACGGTGTCGGCCTCCAGCGTGAGCCCGCGCGGCATGATCCGCAGCGTCTGGGATACTCGGACGAGGCCGGTAGCGAGGTCCATGGCGGAGTCGGCCAGGACGTCCGCCAGGCCGGTCCGCGACCCGAGCCCATAGATGGCCGTAAGGTGGGCATCGCTCGGATCCGCGTCAACGACGATCACCTTACGCCCGCCGCGCGCGACGATGGCGGCGAAGTTGGCGGCGACCTGCGCGTTGGCGCTGTCCGGGCTCGTCCCGACGACGACGATGGATCTGGCCGGCTGGTCGTCGTCGCGGAACGCGACTTTTGCGGCGATCAGCCGGTATGCGGCGGCCGCCGACGAGTTCGGGATGCGGTCGATCAGTCCGCGGTTGATGGTCGGCAGACCTCGCAGCGTATCCAGCTGGCCCAGGACCGGCAGGTTGGTCAGCCGACCTACGTCTTCCCGGGTCCTGACCGTGGCGCTGAGGTATTCGATCAGCATGACCAGGACCATCGCGCCGAGCAGCGCGGCGATCGCAGCCAGCCCGACGATCAGTGATACCTGCGGGGCGATCGGGAAGGTTGGGACCTTGGCGGTGTCGACCACCTGGAGCTGGCCATCCGGCCGGCTCGTGCCGCGGGAGGCGAGCAGGCTGATCTCATCCCCCAGCGCGTTGGCGAGATCGCGGATCAGGACTGGATCCGTGCCCGCGACCCGGATCGTCAGGAACCGCGTCGTGTCGTTGGCGACGACCCGGGTCGAGCCCGCCAGGACGTCCGGATGCATGTCTGCGCCGACCTCGGCGATGGCTGAGGCCAGCAGGGGCTCCGTCGTGATCAGCTCCGCATACGTCTGGACCAGTTGCCCCGCCGCGCGAAGCGTTTCCGTATCCGTGTTGTATGGCCCGACCAGCAGCTGGACCCGTGCCTCGTAGGTCGGGGGGATCTGCGAGGCGAACACGTATCCGGAGACGGCCGCGACCCAAGTCGCGACCAGGAGGGTCCACCACCATCGTCGCGCCACCGCCAGGTAGCCAGAAAGCTCCACATGATCCCCTTGCTGCGACGGCCGTGCCTTAGGCGGACCGCAAGTCGTTGATCAGTCCTTCGCTCGAATGCCCAGCGGCGTCAGCGAACCACGTCCCCGTCGCTCCACCACGGGTACATCGCGCATAAGGATAGTGGCAGATGCCGGATGACCCACGGATCGCGCGTCGTTGCGTGGCGTCCTGTCAACATCAAGCACGCTAGAGAGCGCGACGCGACGGATCGAATGGTTCAGCGGCGGGCGA
>JBBEBL010000031.1:2551-36547 GCA_040882345.1 Chloroflexota bacterium | reverse complement strand
ATCAAGCACGCTAGAGAGCGCGACGCGACGGATCGAATGGTTCAGCGGCGGGCGAGACGGACGCTGGTCCCCAGGATGGCCACGGTGCTGATCGCGATCATGGCCATGGCCCACAGATCGCCCTCCGCCTCGTCCGGGATGACATCGAGTCGCTCCACGAGGATCAGGACGGCTCCGATCACGCCCGGCACGATGCCCAGCAGGACCTTCGGGCCGCGGTGCTCCACCAGTTCCAGGGCGTCGAGGCGGGCCGCGACGATCGCGACGGCGAGCAACAGCCCCACCGAGATGAGGAGGAGCTGGACAGCCTGCACGGATGGATGGTAGCCGCCGGGTGGGCATCCTGCCCGATCCGCCGCCGCCTGGCTCGATCAGGGCGCCGACGTCGTCACGATCAGCTGCGGGGGCTGGGAGCCCTCCTTGGAACTGAAGATGGCGCTCGACGTGCCGTCGCTCTTGAGGCCGAAGGCATAGGATCCGTCGGCCGAGATGGACGCCGGGTCGAGCTCGATCTCGAGCCACGTGGCGGCCGTGCTCGGGACGCCGCTGCCGAGGGCGGTGGCGCCGAAGTCCGGCGCGTTGTTCCAGGTGATGGTGCCCTCGCTCCAGCTGTTCGAGACCGCGTGGACGAAGGCCGTGTTGGTGCTGCTGGTGGTCACGTACAGGCGGAGCTTGACCGAGGTCACGGTCGCGCCGCTGACACCGCTGACGTTGAACTTGACGTAGCTGCGGTAGGTCGTCCCGGTGCTCGGGTCCTCGCGCAGGCGCAAGGTCGTCTCGCTCCCGTAGTTCCTGGTGGCGCTGTTCGACTTGACCTGGGCGTCGTCGCTCGGGGTGAAGGTCTGGCTCGCGCCCGGTGGCGGCGGCTCGGCCGCGGTCGAGTTGGTCACGGCCTGGTCGGTGAGGGCCGCCGCGTCGTTGCCCGCGACATCCTGGATCGGGTTCGAGGCGGGCACCGCGTAGCTGATCGTGACCGTGTCCGTGCTGACCACCGGCGAGCCGAGGGTGACGGTCACGGCCGAGCCGCTGATCCCGACCGAGCTGACGCTCCGGGCGCCGCCGCTGACCTGCACGTTGAAGGCCGAGGCGGCCGGGACCGAGCCGCTGTCGAGCGTCTCGTCGTACGACAGGACCAGGCTCGAGCCGTCGACCGTGGCCCCGGTCAGGCTCGGCGGCGTGGTGTCGCTCCCACCGCCGAGCGGGATGTCCGCGTGCCAGTAGTAGTCGGTGCTGTCATCCGTGGCCAGGATGACCAGTCCGGTCTGGGCGGTGCTGTTCTGTTTCGTGCTCGTGACGTTGTTGAGATCCGCGGAGTCGAAGTCGTGGATGACGATCGTGCCGGACCCCGTGGGGAACGAGATCGACGACATCGGGGACGTCTTCTCGTTGATCGTGCCGCCCGAGCTGCCCGCCGTGTAGTAGACCCGGAGCAGGCTGTTCACCTCGTCGATCTGCACGATCGGCCGGGTCGGGGCGGGGGAGGCGCCGGTCGACACCGTGTGGTTCGACCACGAGCCGTTCGTCTGGCGGACGAGCAGCACGATCGATGGGTCCGAGCTGCTCATGCTCGTCTTGACGACCGCGTAGACGCGACCGCTCGAGTCGGTCTTGAGGTTGATGTGGTCGTCGGCGAAGTCCGGACCGGAATAGGCGCTCTCGATCGGCTGCCAGGTCGTGTCCGGGTCGCCGTCGTGGTGGACCGCGAAGTAGTCCGTCCCGGGCGACGCGTTCTGATTGCTCCACATCACCCCGATCCGGTTCCCGCCGAAGGCGATGATGGACGAGATGTCGTCGCCGTTGACGTCCACCGCTCCGGGCATCGCGAACGGCGTTCCCCAGGCGTCGTCCGCCGTCGTGCTGCGGTTGATCCAGATCTTGCCGCCTTGCTCCCAGGTGGCCCACAGCTTGCCCGTCGAGTCCTTGGCGATGACCAGGGTCTCCGAACGGACGCTGTTGATGATCGCCGGGAAGCCACTGTCCAGCGAATAGGTCCTGGTCGACGCGTTGTAGCTGTAGCGGGACAGCCGCGACTCGCCGGTGCCGTCGCTCTCGCTGAACCGATAGGTCACGACGTAGAGTTTCGCGCCGTCCCACAGGACATCTGCTCGGGCGTTGGTCCGCTCGTCCAGCTGGGTGGCCGTCCGGGTCCAGGTCTGGGTCGCCCGGTCCAGCTGCCAGATGTAGAACCGGCCGGTCGCGCTGTCGAACAGGCTGCCCCACCAGGCGCCGTCGTGGTGCCACAGCTTGGACTCCGGCTTGGAGCCGCTGGGCGAGCCGCTGGCACCCTGGAAGCTCGGCCCCTGGTAGCCGACGTCGCCCGGATCTGCCGAGGCGACGGCGGGCGCCACCAGCAGCAGGCCGAGGCCGACCAGAAGCGGGGCCAGCCAGCGGGTGGCGCGGGAGGCCGTGACCCCGCGGCTCGTGAGCTTGTCCATGCGGGGCGAAGATGCGAGTGACAAGATGATTCCCCGATCCAGTCTTGCTCGAAGGACGGCGACTGCTTGGGCAAGCAGATCACGCCCGGTTCCGGATCAAATCGCATGGTACGGGTGTTGAGCGGAGTCCACAATCCCCGGGTGCCGTAGACTTGGTGCCGGCCGTGCGTCCGTGTCCCGACCGTCGTGTCAGACCGCGGGGAAAGTGGTGCGCCCTGGCACCGGTTTTTCGAGATGACCGGCAGGCCCGCGATGCGGTACCGTCGGTCGGCCGTGCCGGCCCGCCCTACGTGGGTGGCGCCCTCGTGCGACGACGGGAGACCAGGATCACGGACCAGACCCAGGGCCCGCCCCCAGGCGGCCGCCTATCCGACGACGCGGTCCGGACACCATTCCAGCGAGCGACCAGCGCGCTGGAGGACGCCGGCGTCCGCTGGTGCCGTCTTCGGCCTCGGGACGGCGGCGACGAGGATGACCTGCTGGTGGACGTCATTGCAGGCCCGCGCCTCCCGGCCGTCCTCGCCGGGGCCGGGTTCTTGGCCGTCCCCCGGCTGGGTCGCGGCTCCCATCGTGCCTTTCACGCGCCGGACGAAACGACCGGGCGATGGGCCAAGCTGGACATCGTCACGAGGATCGACCTCGGGCCGTACCAGGAGCTCAGGACCACCCTTGCGGCCGGGTTCCTGGTGCGGCGTCGCCCATCGTCAGGGGTCCAGCAGGACTGGCGGCCTGACGACGACGACGCCTTTTGGGCGCTGCTCCTCCACGAGCTGTTCGATCGGCCGTCTCCAGCGGTCCGTCGACCGGACGTGCTCCGTGGCCTCGCGGCCGGGGCGCGCCCGGACGGTCCCGCGGCGCGCGCCATCGAAGCCCTCCTGCAGCCCCTGGGGGAGACGCCCGCGCACCTCCTGGACCTCGTTCGCGGCGGCGACACTCCGAGCCTGCTTCGTGCGGGCGCGAGGATGCGCCGCCGACTCGGGCCGCGCGTGCGTGGACGGCGAGGCCTGGTCCGCGTCATCCGCTGGCTGGATCGACGCGATCCGCCGTTCGTTCGACGTGGGGTGTCGGTCGCGTTGCTCGGGCCGGACGGGGCCGGCAAGTCCACCCTGTGCGCCGGTCTTGGGGCGGGCGGTCCGCTGCCGGTCCGGTCCGTCTACCTAGGCCTATACGGCGGCCGACACGGGGGCACCTCCCGGCGATCCTTCCCGGGGATCGGGTTCGTCGGCAGGGTCCTGCGGATGTGGCGAGGCTGGCTCGTCGGCCGGATCGCGGTGGCCCGCGGCCGGATCGTGGTGTTCGACCGCCATCCCTACGACGCGCGCCTGTCCACCGGCGACCGCGGGGATGGGCGCACCACGTCCGCCCGCACCCGGCGTTCCGGGCTCGTCCGGGCGGCGCTGGGTCGTTCCCTCCCGCGTCCGGACCTGGTCGTCGTCCTGGACGCCCCCGCCGAACTGCTCTACGCCCGCAAGCCGGAGCATCCCATGGAGCGTGTCGAGGCCCAGCGCACCGCCTACCTGGACCTGGCTTCCCGTCTGCCGGGCGCCGAGGTGGTGGACGTGAGCGGATCCACGGACGATGTCGTCCGGCGCGTCACCGGTCTCGTCTGGCGCCATCTGGCGGCGCGCGAGTCCGACCGGTGACCACGCGCACCGGCAGCCCGCGGTACCGTGCAACGCGCCGCCGGGATGGCCGCATGCTTGCGATCCCGGGCCGGCCGCCCGATCCAACGACGCGTACGAAGCGAGGACCCGCCCCATCAGCGACGACATGACGGCCCCGACCGAGGGCCCGACGCCGGCGCCGACCGCGTCGATGACGACCGGCCAGATCCGCGGGTCGAGCCTGCTCCTCGCCGGTCGGTTCATCTCCATCGGCGTGAACTTCGCCGTCCAGGTGCTGACCGTCAACTACCTGAGCCAGACGGCGTACGGGGCGTTCGCCTACGCCCTGTCGCTGGTCACGCTCGGCGAGACGATCGTCACCTTCGGCCTAGATCGCGGGGTCGGTCGGTTCCTGGCGGTCTACGACGAGAAGGGCGACTACGGCCGCCTGCTGGGGACCCTGCTGATGGTGGCCGGCACGATCCTGTCCCTTGGCCTGGCGCTGATCCTGCTGGTCATCGGCCTCCAGGGTGCCATCGGCGGGACGATCATCGACGACCCGCTCGCCGTCAGCCTGCTGGTGATCCTCATCGTCCTGGCCCCGATCCAGGCCCTCGACACGATGCTGGGCAGCGTGCTGGCGGTGTTCGCCAGCGCCCGCGCCATCTTCCTGCGCAAGTACATCCTCGGCCCCGGCCTCCGACTCGCCGTCGTGGCCCTGCTCGTCCTCGGCGGCCTTGGCGTGGAATTCCTGGCGGCCGGCTACGTCGCGACCGGCGCGATCGGCGTCGCGCTGTATGCCGGGATCCTCGCCCGCGTGCTCCGCCAGCGGGGCATCCTGGCGCGCTTCCGCGAGGGATCGGTCGTGGTCCCGGCCCGCGAGATCCTGGTCTTCACGCTGCCGCTCCTCTCGACCGACCTGGTGTTCATCGCGATGAACACGACCGACGCCATCTTCCTGGGTCACTTCTGGGGGACCGGGGAGGTCGCGGCCCTGCGGGTGATCCAGCCCCTGGCCGGGATGAACCTGATCGTCTTTTCCAGCTTCACCCTGCTGTACATGCCGGTCGCTTCGCGGATGTTCGCGCGCGGCGACCGGGCCGCCATCGCCGACCTCTACTGGCGGACGGCCATCTGGGTCGCGGTCTTCTCCTTCCCGGTGTTCGCGGTCACGACCTCGCTCGCCGGGCCGGTCACGGAGGCGCTCTACGGCGTCCGATACGCGGACTCGGCGACCTACCTCGCCCTGCTCGCGTTCGGTTACTACGTCAACGCGTCGCTGGGGTTCAACGGGCTGACCCTGCGCGTCTTCGGGTTCATCCGGTATACGGTCGCCATCAACCTGATCGCGGCGGCGGTGAATGTGGCCCTGAACCTGACCCTCATCCCCCAGCACGGAGCCCTCGGCGCGGCCGTCGCGGCGACCGCCACCATGATCATCCACAACATCCTCAAGCAGGCTGGACTGCGGCGCGGGACGGGGATCGACGTGTTCGACTGGCGCTATCTGCGCGTCTACGTGATCGTCGCCCTGGCGGTCGCGACCCTCGGTCTCGTGCAGGTCGTGGTCCGGCCGCACGTCCTCGTGGGACTGTGCCTGGCGGCCGTGGCTTCCCTGGTCGTGCTGCTGACCAACCGCCACCTGCTGCGCGTCGGCGAGACCTTCCCGGAGGTCCTGCGACTCCCGCTCATGCGCCGGATCCTGGGCGCATGAACGTGAGCAGCGACGAGATCCTGGCGGTGACCATGGCGACCGAGCCCGTCGTGGGTTCCAACCGTCGCGGCGAGATGGCCGGGGCGGGCTGGCTATACGCCCTGCCACGGCTGGACCATCACCGGATCGTCTGCGTCGGCGCACCATCCGCGGCGACCCTCGCCGGGTTGCGGCGGGCCGGCGAGGTGACCGTGGCCGGCCGTCGCGATCGACCGGATCCGGCCATCGACGGGTCGATCGACCTGCTGGTCATCCAGGGTCGCGGCGGACTCGCGTACGCGCGGGAGCGCGCCCTCCTGGAGCGCCTGGGGCCCGAGGGGATCGTCTACCTCGAGACGCCGGGACCGGGGCCGGCCGCCGGGCAGGCGGAGCCGTCGGGGCAACGCTCTGGAGCGCTCCCGGGGCCGGCGATCATTCTCGACGTATCGCCCTTCTACGGTGAGGCGCGGGCCGTCGTCCCCGCCGCGGACCGGGCGATGTCCGACGCCGTCCGCAAGATGGGGCTGGAGGGCACGATCCTGCACAAGGCCCAGTTCGCACGGATCGAACGGTGGGTGACGGCGCGATCACCGTGGCGCGGGCTCACCCGCCGCCGGGCGGCCCTGGGCGGACCTGGGCTGGTGGGCGCGCCGACGGTCCCGCGCTATATCCACGAATTGGCTGCGGCATCCGGTCGCGACCTGACTGGCTGGCGCTGGGCGGTCGCCGCCCGTGGCGACTATGACTCGCAGAAGGTCCTCGTTCTCCTTGCCGCCCGTGGTGCCCCGGCTCCGACGGGGATGGTCAAGGTGACCCGCTCCGCGGCGCACGCCGGGCGGCTCCGAAACGAGGCGGACGCCCTGCGCCGGCTCCAGGACCTGGCACCGTCCGCCGGGCGCGTGCCCGTGCCGTGGTTCGCCGGCGATCACGCGGAACGCGCTGTCCTGGGCGCATCGCTGATGGCGGGGGTCCCGTTCGCCGCGCGCGCCACCTGGAGCGCGGACGACCCGGCGCTGGCCGACGCGCTGGGCTGGCTGACCGATCTCGCGACGGTGACCGCGCGCCCGGTGCCGGCGCGCGAGGTGGGGGCGACGCTGCTGCGGCTGCTGGAGCGGTACGCCCGGATCCAGGCGCCGGACTCGGACGAGCTTGCCGCGCTGCGCCATCGCTTCCAGTCCCTGGCCGACCTGCCCGACGCGATCCCGGTGGTCATGCAGCACGGGGATCCGGGGACCTGGAACCTCCTCCTGGACCCGACCGGGCGGACGGTGTTCCTGGACTGGGAGGCGGCCGAGACCAACGGCCTGCCGCTGTGGGATCTCCTGTACCTGTTCCGGAGTTACGCGGTGACGGTCGGGCGCCGGTCCGGCGTCCGCGATCGGTCGGAGGCAGCCGCCCGGCACCTGCTGGGCGCCTCACCGCTGGCAGACCGACTTGTCGACGCGGTCGCGACGTACGTCCGGCGGGTCGGCGTGCCGGCGGCGGCGATCGAGCCGCTGGTCTACGGCTGCTGGCTCCACCGCTCGCTGAAGGAGGCGACCCGGCTCGGTCCCGGACAGCTCGCGAGCGGGCAGTTCGTGGGACTCGTCCGCCGCATGCTCGCCGACCCGGCTGCCCCGACGCTTGCCAAGCTGTTCGCTCTCCCGGCGGACGTCGACGGGGATCGACCGTGAGTGGTTCGACGACCGTCGACTTCGACCTTCACGGGCTCGCCGGCGTCCGCCTGGTGGACCCGTCGCCCGGCGACCTCGCCGCGGTCGCCCGTCAGCTGGGCCCGCTGCCACGGGTTCTCGGGCGGGACCCGGACCTGGTCATCCGCTTCGTCGACCGGATCGAGCTCGGCTCCCGTCTGCGCTATCTCGGCGCCCGGGAGGCGGGATGGACGGACGACGCGTTCTTCGTGCTGCGCAGCCGAAAGCAGGCGGTCCGCGTCCGACTCCCGATGGACCGCATCGGCGGACCGGCGGAGGTGGTCTGCGAGCACGGGCTGCCGGCGGTCCCGTTCCTCATCGCCATCCTCAACCTGACCGTCCTGGGCAATGGGGCGCTGCCGCTGCACGCGGCTGCGTTCGAGCTCGATGGCGTCGGGGTTCTCGTGACGGGCTGGTCCAAGGGCGGCAAGACGGAGCTGCTGATGGGTGCCGCCGGGGCCGGCGCCAGGTACATCGGCGACGAATGGGTCTACCTGACGACGGACGGGATGATGTACGGCATCCCGGAGCCGATCCGCCTGTGGGACTGGCACCTGGCCCAGCTGCCGGAAGTGCGCCGTCGGCTGGGGATCGGGGAGCGATCGAAACTCCGCGGGATCCGGGCGCTCACGCGGCTTGACGGCTGGCTCCCGGAGCGCCTCGGCCGCGCCGGTCCGTTCCGTCTCGTTCGACGGGCGATGCCCGTCGTCGAAGGGCAGGCGCACGTGGATGTGGCGCCGGAACGCCTGTTCGGCGATCTCGGCGACCTGTCCGGGCGCCTGGACCGGATCTTGCTCGTCGTCAGCGCGGCCGGTGCCGGCGTCACGGTGGAGGCCACCGACCCGACCGACGTCGCGCGGCGGATGGTCGCCTCGCTCCTGTACGAGCGGTCGGACCTCGCGACCCTCCTCGCCCAGGCGCGGTTCGCCTTCCCGGATCTCGAGAACCCTCACCTGGCCACGTTCGAGTCGCGTCAGCGCGAGCTGCTGCTACGGATCCTGGCCGGTCGGCCAGCGTATATCGTGACCCACCCGTATCCAGTCGACCTCGCGGAGTTGTTCGAGGCCATTCGCCCGGTGGTCCGGTGACCGAATCGGGGCGGGCCGACGTCGCGGATGAACGCCTGCGCCACTCCAGGCGCCTGGACTGGCGTTTCCTGCTCGACGAACCGACCCTCGGGTCCGTGCTCCTGTCGGCGGGGGAGGGATCGGATCTCGGCGATGCGCTCCGGGCGATCGCTGGATCCGTCCGCTCGCTGGACGGGCCCGCGGGCGCCGGGGGGTCCGGCCCCCCGGCCGGCGTCATCGTCCTCGAGCGACCCGGCAGGTCGACGCTGGCGCGTGCGGTCGACGCCGTTCCGCCGGGCGGCTGGCTGGTCGTCGAGCTGGACGGGCCGCTCTTCCGCCATGAGGGCCGCTGGCGGGTCGGTCCGGCGGGGGGCGCGGTCCGGATGGCGCGCCGGCTGCGAGCGGCCGGGTTAGACGCCGTGTCGACCCACCTCGCCTGGCCCGACCACGGATCGCCAACGGCCCTGGTGCCGCTGGATGGCCCGACCGCGCTCGCGGCCATGCTGGCGCGCCGCGAGCACCGCTGGATCGCCCGGGCGGCGCGCCGACTCGGCCCGCTGGTCGCGCGGGCCAGGCTGCCACAGCTCGTCGCGCCGGCGACCATCGTCCTTGCCCGCCGCCCGTACGCCGGTCGGGATCGGTTGCCGAGCGACGCCGGGTGGCTCGCCGCCCGCCTGGCTGCGTCGCCGGACACCGCGTCGGGGACCTCGCCTGGGGCCCCCGAGGTCCTGCTGCTCACGCCGCGCTACCGGGCTTCCGCGCACGTGGTCGGGCTGGCACTGGATCTCGCCGATCCCGAGGCCGGTCCCGCCCGGGTGGTGAAGGCGGCGCGCCTGCCAGACGGTGGCGGGAGTCTCGCCCGCGAGGCGGCAGCCCTCCGCCAGGTAGAGCCGATGCTCGGGGTCACGGGGCATGCGCCGCGCGTGATCGGCCTGGGCACTGACGCGGGCGTCCCGTATCTCGTCGAGACCGGCCTGGCCGGCCGCGCACTAGACCCGGCCACGGTCCGGCGCGATCCACGAGCCGCAGCGGACGCCATCCGCGCTTTCGTCGCGCGGCTCCCGGTGACGGCTACCGCCGCGGGGGAGGAGCGTCCGTTCGAGCGCCTCGTCTCCCCTGCATGGCACGCCGTGTCCTCGCTCGTGGCGGGGCGCTCGGCCCCCGAGGACCTTGGTGGCATCGGCGAGCGCCTGATCCGCTCTGCGGCCTCGGCCAGGCTGCCGACCGTCGTCGAGCACGGGGACCTGGCCCACCCGAACCTCCTCCTCGCGGAGGACGGGCGGCTGGCGGCCGTGGACTGGGAGCGCGCGGAAACCGCTGGTCTGCCCCTGCATGACCTCGTGATGGGCCTGGCCTACGTCTGTGCCGCGGCGCGCGGAGCGCGGACGCCGTCGGACCAGGCCGCGGCGTTCACCGAGGCGCTGACGGGGAGTGATCCGTGGGCGGGTGCCATCGTTGACGCGGAGTTGGATCGGCTCGGGATCGCCCGCCACCTCCGCGGGGCGCTGCTCATCGCCCCGTGGCTCCGGACGGCGGCCTGGCTCGCCGAGCGGACGGCGACCGACTGGCTGGTGACGGACCGGTCCATCGCCCTCGCTCGTGCGATGCTTCGCGTTTCCGACCTCGCTGGAGGTGATCGCCCATCATGAGGCCGATGAGGATCCTGTACGTCACGAACGACCTGCCGTGGCCCCTTACCAGCGGATACCTCCGCCACTTCCACTTCATCCGCGAGCTGTCCGCGCGTCACCGAGTCACGCTGCTCTCGCTCGTGCGACGGGACCATGGACCGGGGGACGTCGCCGCCCTGGAGCCGTTCACGGAACGCGTGGTGACGGTCCCGGCCACGTTCGGGCGGCGGACGCTGGCCGGTCGCCTCGGCGCCCGGGCCCGCGGGCTCGCGTCGGGCGGCGATCGAGCGGCGCTGGATCTCGGGCGGCTCGGGGCGAGCCTCGCGAGCGAGGCCCCGTTCGACGCTCTGCTCCTGAGCGGCAAGCGGACCTACCCGGTCCTGCGCGAGCTGCCGAGCCTGCCGCTGGTCGCGGACCTGTGCGATGCGACGTCGAGCCGGATCCGGCGCCAGGCGAGGCACGCGCGGCTCGTGCGTCGGCCGTCGCTGGCCCTGGAGTACGTCGAGATCCGTCGGGTGGAGCGGGCGCTGGTGGCCCGGGCCGACCACGTCCTGTTCGCGTCCGCGCGGGATCGAGATGCCATCATGGGGCGCACCGGTGGCCGTGCCGTCCCCGCGGTCGTGCCCAATGGCGTGGACGGCACATACTGGCGCCGCACCAGCCCGACCCTCGGAGTGGACCGGATCGTGATGACGGGGGCGATGGACTACCCGCCGAACGTTGACGCCGCGGTGCGACTCGTCACGGAGATCTTGCCGCTGGTCCACACCGAGATCCCGGGCGCCAAGGTCCTCATCGTCGGGCGTGACCCATCGCCCGTTGTCGGGGCCCTGGCCAGTCGGCCGGGCGTCACGGTCACCGGTTTCGTCGACGACGTCCGACCGTATCTCGACTCGGCGGCGGTGTTCGCCGCGCCGATCCGCTTCGGCGCCGGGATCCAGAACAAGGTCCTGGAGGCGATGGCGATGGAGGTGCCGGTCGTCGCGTCGCCGCTGGCGGCGGACGGGCTCCGCACGGAGGATGGTCGGACTCCCCCGATCGACGTGGCGCGCGATGCCGCGGACACCGCGCGCCTCCTGATCGGGCGCCTCCGCGCGGCCGCCGCGAGTGCCGGTCCCGACCCCGCGCTGAGGGCGTACGTGACGGACGCCTTCGACTGGGGCCGGAACGCGGCCCGGGTCGAGGCCCTCCTGGCACAGGCGGCGGGCCGCGGCACCGCGGCTCCAGGGGACGACAGCCCATGATCACCGTCGCCCTCATCGGCCCCGATGGCGCCGGCAAGACGACGGTCGCCCGCCGGCTGGCTGCGGAGCTCGCGGTGCCTGTGCGTTACCTGTACATGGGAGTGAGCGCCGAGTCATCCAACGTCGTATTGCCGACCACGCGCTTGGCGCGCCGGGTGAAACGGGCGATGGGGGCGGCGCCGGACACGGCGGGACCGCCCGACCACGGGTCCCGGGCGCAGCGGTCACGGTCGTTCGCCGGGCGCCGGGTCGCCGACGTCCGGGCCGTGCTCCGGACCGTCAATCGGCTCGCCGAGGAGTGGTACCGCCAGTGGCTGGCGTGGCGCTGGCAGCGATCGGGATCGGTGGTCGTGTTCGACCGCCACTTCTTCGTCGACTATCACGCCTACGATGTTTCCGGGGCCGAGCGCACCCGCGCCCAGCGGCTCCACGGGCTGGTCCTGGCTCGCCTGTACCCGCGTCCGGATCTCGTCGTGTACCTCGACGCGCCAGCGGAGGTACTGCTGGCGCGCAAGGGCGAAGGGACGCTCGAGGCGCTCGAGCGTCGCCGGTCCGAGTACCGGATGATCGCCCCGCTGGTGCGCGACTTCGTCGAGGTAGACGCCACCCAGCCGCTCGACGAGGTCGTCGCCGAGGTCGGAGGTGCGATCGAGGAACGCCTCCGGCGACGGGATGGCCGAGGATGACCACCACCCGTCACGTCCTGGTCACCGATGCCGGTCGTGGCAGCGCGCTGGCGTTCATCCGTGCCCTCGGGCGGCGCGGCTGGCGGGTCACGGCCGCGGACGCGGACCCGGCCAGCCCCGGGTTCCGCTCGCGCTATGTCACCGGCCGGCTCGTTCATGCTCGCCCGACCGATGATGCCGACGCGGTCGTCGAAGCCATCCACCGCGTCGTCCGGACCGACGCCGTGGATCTCGTGATCCCGATCACTGACGACGTCGGCCTGCCGCTCGCGGCGGCGCGCGACCGGTTCGATGGTCTGACCGTGCTCGCGCTGCCGGACCCCGGGGCCCTGGAGGCCACCCACGACAAGGCCGCGACCTTCGAGCTCGCGGAGCGGCTGGGAGTGCCGGTGCCGCCGACCCGCCTGCTGACCGGTCCCGGCGACGCGATGATCGCCGCCGCCACGCTCGGGTTCCCGCTCGTGATCAAGCCCGGCGTGTCGCGAACCGTCCGGGCCGACGGCACGATCTCGAAGCACATGGTCACCTACGCCGGCGACGCGTCCGAACTGGCCCGCCGCCTGGCTGAGCTCGACCCGGACACGCCGGTCCTGCTGCAGCGGTGGGTGCCGGGGAAGGCGATCGGGGTGGAGGTCCTGGCCGACCGCGGACGGCCGCTGGCCGCCTTCGCGCACCGCCGCCGGCGCGAAGTCCCGGTCACCGGCGGTGCCAGCTCGCTGCGGGAGAGCGTCCGCCTCGACCCCGCGCTGTTTGACCATGCGGTCCGATTGCTGGGCGGCCTGCGCTGGACCGGCCTGGCCATGGTCGAGTTCCGGGTCGGGCCGGATGGCGTCGGTTACCTGATGGAGATCAACGGTCGAGTGTGGGGTTCGCTGCCACTCGCCGTCCGAGCCGGGATGGACTTCCCCGGACGCCTGGCGGACCTGCTGATGGACGGGCCGCCGCCGGAGGGCACGCTGCCGGTGACGGACTACCGGATCGGGGTGCGGGCACGCAACCTGCGCCTCGATCTGGCCTGGATCCGTGCCGTCCTCGTGGCCCGGCGACCCTATCCGTATCTCCCGTGGCCGCCCCGGCGCGCAGCACTGGGCGCGCTTGCCAGCCTGCTCGACCCGCGGATCAAGGATGACCTCCTCACGCGTTCCGATCCGGGCCCCGGGCTGGCCCAGCTCGTGCCTATCGTTCGGGACGCGTTGGGCGGCCGGCGGAGCGCCGATGATTGATCCGCTGCGCGCCCTCGTGGCGCGCCTGATGCGTGGACCGATCGCCGACCGATCCGTCGCGGTCGCGGAACGAGCCGCCCGGTGGCGCCCCGGATGTCTGGCCATCCTGACCTACCACCGGGTGGACGACCCGGCCGCCCGGCCGGATCTGATGCCCAGCCTCGTGAGCGCCACGCCCGCGGCGTTCGCCGAGCAGATGGCCATGCTGGCCCGTCACTACCAGCCGGTCTCCATGGCGGATGTGCTGGACGCGCTGGACACCCCGGAACGGATCCCGCCGCGGGCGGTGCTGGTCACGTTCGACGATGCCTACCGCGACCTGGCCAGCAATGCCTGGCCGGTCATGCGTTCGCTCGGGATCCCCGCGACCGTGTTCGTGCCGACCGCGTTCGCGGCGGACCCGGCCGTGCCCTTCTGGTGGGATCGGCTATGGGCCGCGACCCGGGCCAGCGATCGCCGCGAGCCGCTCGCATCACCGATCGGACCGCTGGACGTGCGTACCCCGGCGGCGCGACGACGGACCATCGCCCAGGTTCGGACGTGGCTCAAGACCATCGACCACGACGAGGCGATGGCGCACGTGGACGGCCTCGTGGCGGCGCTCGGCGACCCGGGTGAGCCGATCAGGCCCGCCGTGCTGGGCTGGGACGAGTTGCGCCGGCTGGCTGGCGAGGGGCTCGCCGTGGCGCCGCACTCCCGCCATCATCCGCTCCTGGAGCGCGTCCCCCTCGACCGCGCCGTCGAGGAGATCCGGGGCTCGTTCGACGACCTGGCACGGGAGGTCGGGACGGTCGCGCCGGTCCTCGCCTACCCGAGCGGCGCGCACGGCGGCATGGCGGTCGAGGCGGCCCGCCGCGCCGGGATGGTCCTGGCGGTGACCACCACGCGCGGCGGCAACGATCTTCGAACGGCTGACCGGCTGCGCCTTCGACGCATCAACGTCGGTATCCGGGCACACGCCCCGCTGATCCGCGCCGAGCTCGTCTGGGCCGGCACGCTGGCCGCCACGCGCTAGGTTCCGATCGGGGAGCCGGCCGCGCCGGTCGTCACCTGAGGGTCAGCGCCCACAGCTCATCGGTCGGGGCGCCGTCCACCTCCCCGCCGAACAGCAGCATCCGCTCGTTCGCCGGGTCATCCACGATGGCTGTGCCGATCCGCCCACGCGGTGCTCCGCCTGAAGCCTCGTAGGCCGTCACCCGAAACGCGGGGATCGAGATCGTCGCGATGGCTGAGGACGCCGGTGCCGTGTCGGTCGCGCCGGCGGCGATGACGATGTGGTCGCGCTGCCGCGACCACGCGTAGCCGGCCCGCGGTCCGGGATCGGCGGACAGGACGGCAGGTAGCCAGACCGGGCCGCCCGGCCCGGACCCGGTCAGGACCCACGCATCGCCGACGACTGCTGGTCCATCGACCCCGCCGAAGAGGACCAGTCCCTCGTCCGTCCACCAGCAGCCGTGGCCCGACCTGGCTCCCGGACCCGACGATGCCTGCGGCGTCGGGGTGACGTCCTCCCACGTGCCGTCGACCGCATCGTACGCCCAGGTATCGGCGAGAGCGCCAGAGCCCGTCCCCTCGCCGTGGGTCAGCCAGATCCGGTCGTCCGGCCCGATCGCGGCGCAGGACGACGCGCGCGCCGCCGGCCGGGGTCCGACTGCCGGGAGCTGCCGCCAGGCCGACGAGACGATATCGAACAGCCACAGGTCGTCGAGAACCGCGCCGTCTGCCGCGCGGCCTCCGACGATCACCATCCCGACGTCGCGAACCCACACCGCCGCGTGATCCGATCGCGGCGCGGGGCGCGGGCCATCCGGTTGGATCGGCGCCCACCGGTCGGCGTCGAGATCGTAGACCCACAGGTCGCCGAGCGCAGCCGTCAGATCCTGCCCTCCGAACAGGTAGGCCAACGAGTCGTCCGGGTCCCTGAGCCAGGCATGGCCAGCTCGGGCGGGCGGTACGGGCCCGGAGGCGGCCAACCGGACCCAGGTAACGTCCGGGAGGTCCGTCGGGGTGGAGCCCGGGGACTCGCCTGGCGTCGGCGAGGGCGTTTGGGCCGTCGGCGACGGTGTGCCCGGGGTGGGCGGCGTCGTCGTGTCGCATGCCACGAGGACGAGGGCGATCAGGGCAACGAGCAGGAGTCGCATCGGCGCGGTCACGCGGTGCATGGTAGCCCGGATCCGGCCGTGCACCGTCCGATCGCGGGTCCGAAGTACACTCGTGCCCCAGTCGACCCCGGATGGGTCGTCGCCAGCAAGGAGTCGATCCCACGTTCGTTTCCAGGCGTTTGCGCATCCTCCTCGGGGGCACGTTCGTCGTCGTCCTGCTGGTCGGCGCGGCCGTCGTCGTCGCCATGTCGTCCGCGGGCCCGGGCGCACCCGTGTCTTCGCCGGACACGACCCGGGCTCCGGGGTCGGGGCGAACGCCCGAGCCTCCGCCGCCACCCGGGACGACGTATCGGAACTTCGTGTACGAAACAGAGATCATCACCGCCCCGACGGCGACCAAGGCGCAATCCAAGATGTGGTTCGCCGACGGGCAGTGGTGGGCCGGTCTCTACCAGCCGACTACGAACCGGCTGAACATCTTCCGGCTGGAGTGGGATACCCAGCTCTGGGTGGACACCGGCGTCCTCGTCGACGAACGTGCGACCGCGGACCCGGACTTCCTGTGGAACGGGGAGTACCTGTATGTCGTGACCGCCGGGACCCGTCCGTTCGCCCAGGACGCCGGGCGGATCCTGCGGTTCAGCTACGATCCAGACGCCCAGCGTTTCGAGTTGGACAAGAACTTCCCGATCACGATCACCACGGCGGGCACGTCGGCCATCGTGATCGCCCAGGACAGCCTCGGGACGCTGTGGGTCACCTACTCCTCCGAGGGTCGGATCTGGGTTGCCCGCTCCGATGGGCACGACGCCCAATGGCTGGAGCCGTACCCGCTGCCGGTGCGTGGCGCGACCGTGCAACGGGATGACATCGCGTCCGTCGTGGCCTTCGGCCCGGGCCGCATCGGGATCATGTGGTCCAACCAGCTCGACCATGCCATCTACTTCAGCGTCCATCGCGATAGCGATCCCGACGACGCCTGGTCGCCACCGGAGGTCGTCATCGACGGCCTGGGGAGCGCGGACGACCACATCAACCTGAAGACGTATGCGACCGGATCCGGGACGATCGGCGTCGTGGCGGCCCTCAAGACGTCCATGGAGACGGGCACCCGGATCAACCCGCTGTCGCCGCTCATCCTGTTGGCGGTCCGCGCTGACGATGACACGTGGAGGACCCATGTCGCCGGGCTCGTGCGCGATCGCCATACCCGACCCATCGTCATGGTCGACGAGGTCGCCCGGGAGTTCTACCTGGCCGCGACGTCGCCGGTGCGCGGCGGCAACATCTACTACAAACGCACCCCGATGGATGGGATCGCCTTCGAGACGGGCGAGGGCCAGATCCTGATGACCAGTGCCGCGGACGTGCGCATCAACAATGCCAGCTCCACGAAGCAGCCCCTGACGCGGGAGTCCGGGATGGTGGTGCTCGCCTCGGACGACGATACGGGCCGGTACCTCCACGCCGTCCTCGACCTCGGGGCGGGGCTGCCGCCGTCCGACCCGGCGGATCCGCGCCGGCTCGACGTCCCGGATCCGCCGGATCCGGCCAGTCCCGTGATCCTGGTCCGCAACGACTTCGAGCCGTGGCCGGTCGGTGCGGCCATCGGCACGGTCTGGCGGGTGCGGCCAGAGGATCCCCCGACCGCGCTGACGATCGTCGATGACGGCGACGGCGGTCGGGCCCTGCGGGTGTCCGCCGGCGCGGACGGCGTTCCGGTCCGGTCCTGCCGCGAGTTCTCCGAGGTCCCGGAGGGCTCGCTCGCCATCGAGGCGCGCCTGCGGTTCAGCCGGCTCGGGGCGTCCGACACGGCCCTGCTCTCGCTGCGGGGGAGTGGCGGTGAGGCGGGCAACGTCCGGGTCACCGATGCTGGGTTCCTCGCCTGGTATGACGGGACCGTCAAGGTCCGGACGGAAGCCCAGCTGGTCTCCGGTCGCTGGTACCGGGTCTTCATCACCGTCGACCAGACCGCCCGGACGTACGACATCCGCGTCACGACGGATGGTGGCGCACCGATCGCGTCACAGTCCGCCATCGCCTGGCGGTCATCCGAGGTCCGCAACGTCCGGAGCCTCTGCCAACAGCACGCGGATGGGGCACCCGGGCAGGCCTTGGACATCTCCGACGTCGAGATCGTCCAGGTGCCGACCCCGTGAGGATCGTGGTCACCGGCGCCGCCGGCTTCATCGGGTCCACCCTGGCCGAGGCGCTCGTCGAGGCAGGCCATGAGATCGTCGGGATCGATGCCTTCATCCCGTACTACCCGCGGGAGGTCAAGGAGTGGAACCTCCAGGCCCTGCGCGTCCATCCGCGGTTCCGCTTCGAAGAGGTCGATCTTCGGACGGCCGACCTCGATGCCTGCCTGGAGGGGGCAGACGCCGTCATCCACGAGGCGGCCATGGCCGGCCTCATGCGCAGCTGGACGGACCTGGACCTGTACACGTCCTGCAACATCCTCGCCACGAACCGGTTGATCGAGGCGGCCGGCCGTGCCGGGGTCCGTCGCTTCGTGCTCGCCTCCACGTCATCCGTCTACGGCCAGGAGGCCGTCGGCGACGAGGACCGTCCCCTGGAGCCGTCGTCGCCCTATGGCATCACCAAGCTCGCCTGCGAGAAGCTGGTCGCCGCGCACGTGGCGATGTCCGGGTTCCCGGCGACGATCATCCGCTACTTCTCCATCTACGGCCCTCGCCAGCGCCCGGACATGGCCTATCACCGGTTCATCGAGGCGATGCTGGATGACCGGCCCATCACGGTCTACGGCGACGGGAAGCAGACCCGCTCGAACACCTACGTGGACGACGCGGTCCGTGGGACCATCGCGGCCATGGAGCGCGGCGAGATCGGCGGGATCTACAACATCGGGGGCGGCCGGACGATCGCGCTCGATGAGGCCATCGCGATCATCGCGAACCACCTCGGAGTGACGCCCACCATCGTCCGAGAGCCGGCACGTCCCGGCGACCAGCGCCACACCAGCGCCGACATCGGCCGCGCGCGACGGGCGCTCGGCTACGAGCCGGTCACGGATCCGGTGGCCGGCCTGGGCCGGCAGGTCGACTGGCACCGAGCGCGACGGGCCGGGATCGTGAGCGGGTCCTGAGGGATCGGGTCCTGACGGACCGACCCCGGCGGATCAGGCCCCGGAGCCCCGGAAGACGGCGAATACGGTCCGCACGATGAGCTTCAGGTCCAATCCGATGGATCGTCGCTCGATGTACTCGATATCCAGGCGCAATCGTTCATCGAAGGTCATCGTCCCGCGACCCTGGAGCTGCCACAGGCCGGTGATGCCGGGCACGACCTCGAGTCGCTCGGAGTGCCACAGCGAGTAGGTGCTCGCCGCGAAGGAGGTCGGTCGTGGTCCGACGATGCTCATGTCGCCGCGCAGGACGTTGATGACCTGGGGCAGTTCATCCAGGCTGGTCTTGCGCAGGAACGCGCCGACGCGGGTGATACGCGGGTCGTTAGGGATCTTGAAGTCGGGTGGCGGCAGGATGTTCAGGTGCTGGAGCGACGCCTTCAGCTCCTCCGCGTTCCGGACCATCGTCCGGAACTTGAACATCGGGAATCGGACGCCGTGCTGCCCCGTCCGCATCTGGGTGAACATGACCGCTCCGGGTGTCTCCAGCCGGATGGCGAGGGCGCACATGAACCCGACCGGGACGACCACCGGCAATGCCAACACGCATACGACGAGGTCCACCGCGCGCTTCGATCGAGCGTAGTGGCGCGATGAGCCCGGCGTGGGCGGGAGGGTCGTCATCGGCGTGTCGTCTCGCCCACGGCAAGCACCTCGTCACGGGCGAAGGCCGCCCCCTCGTCGAGGGCTGGCCGGATGGGGATCGGGACCGGGCCTACCCCGGCATCGTGGACCGCGCCGATGATCGCCCCGCTGGTCAGGCCGTCCTCGGGGAACGAGGCGACCCGGATCTCCGTCCAGAGGCGCTCCGGGGCGACGGCCTCGAGGCGCTGGACCACCGTGGACGCTGCCGAGCGCGGCGACTCTGGCAGCATCACGTAGATGTCGCCCTCATCAACCCAGCTGCGATCGATGAGTCGGAGGCGGACGCCGATCCGGCGCGCGATGGCCGCGAGGTCCAGCGGGTCCGCTCCATCCGCCGGGTCGGTCGCGCTGGTCGCGCTGGTGGCGCCGGGGATGCGGACCAGGGTCAGCGGTCGGCCGTGCCGTCGGGCCCGACGCAGTTCGCGACGGAATTCCATCCAGGCGGCCTGATCCGAGACGGCCGGCGGCGCATCCTGTGATGTGGGTCGCGGCAGGACGAGGATCGCGGCCAGACCGAAACTTCCGAGGATCGCGATCCACATGCCGGTGCCCGTCGCGACGGTCAAACCTGACTGCGCGATCTGCAGGCCGATCCCGATCCCGAGCAGCGTCGCGATGACCAAGATGGCCGGCGTGCGTCGGTGCCCGGGTTTCACGGCTTGCTCCACCCCAGCGATGCCCCTACGGTCGGCACCGCGGCGGCTTCCTCCCGCTCTTCCGGCTCTGAGGTTCCGCGCCCGAAGGAGGAGTAGACGAATCCAGCGGCGGTCAGACGCGGCCCGGACAGCACGTTGCGCCCGTCGATCACGACGCGCCCGCGAACGACATCGCCGATCGCGGCCCAGTCAAGGTCGACGAACTCGCGCCACTCCGTGACGAGGATGACGGCGTCGGCGCCGCGGAGCGCGGCCATCGCGTTATCGACGACCTCGAGCCCTGAAACCAGCGTCGTGGCGTGCTCCCGGGCGGAAGGCATCGGGTCGTAGGCGACGACCGCCGCCCCGGACTCGATGAGGCCGCGGGCGATGTCCAGGGCAGGGGCATCGCGAAGGTCGTCCGTGTCCGGCTTGAAGGTCAGGCCGAGCATGGCGATCCGCCGGTTGCTGACCGTCCCGTCGAGGAGGGCGGCGGCGCGCTGGACGATCTGGACGCGCCGGCGGTCGTTGACGTCCTTGACCGCCTCCATCAGCGGGGCACGGATCCCGGCTTGGGCCGCGGTCTTCACGATCATGGCCACCTGGTTCGGTAGGCACGAGCCGCCGAACCCAACGCCGGCCCTCAGGAACGAGCCGCCGATGCGGCCGTCGTACGACATCCCGTCCACCACGGTCGAGACGTCCGCGCCGAACGCGTCGCACAGCTCGGCCAGCTCGTTGGCGAAGCTGATCTTGGTGGCAAGGAACAGGTTCGAGCCGAGCTTGGTCATGGCCGCGTCGATGGCCGGCATGACCAGGATGGGGGCACTGGTAGCGGCGTAGACCTCGCGCAGGGCGGCCTCGCCCCGTAGCAGCGGGTCGCTGACGACCCCCAGTACGACCCGCTCGGGCCGCTGGAAATCGGTCACCGCGCGACCCTCGCGGGTGAATTCGGGGTTGAGCAGCATCGGGATGATCGGCCGGCCGGCGCCTCGACGCTGGGCGTCCACCAGCGCGCCAACAGGCCCGACGGCGTCCGGTGGGAGGGTGGAGCGGATCACCAGGGTCGCATCATCGCGCATGACCGGGACCAGCTCGGCCAGGCAGGCTCGGATCGTGTCGGTCTGCCAGCCGCCGTTGCCGTCATGCGTGCCGACTGCGACGATGACGACGTCGGCATCCGCCGCGGCTGTGGCGAGATCAGCCGAGAACGCGAGGCTGGTGTCCGCCACCTGCTCAGCGACCAGATCGGCGAGTTGCGGCTCATGGAAGGGCAGTCGGCCGGAGGCCAGAGCGTCGAGCCGCTGCTGGTTCGAATCCACGCCGACGACCCGGTGACCCCAGGCAGCCAGGCAGGCGCCCGTGACAAGGCCCACGTACCCAAGGCCCGCTATGGTGATGCGCATATCGACTCCCCCTGCGACGCGACCCTCCCCGGTTCGAGCCGCCCCTCCCCGTGGGTCTTGTTGCGGCGTCGACGGGATCTAAGGTCTCGCCCCGGATATCCCGGTATGGATGATTGCACCGAACCGGTAAGCCATGAGCGGCGCCGGAAGGTACCAGTACTTTAGTCCCGCGTCGCGTAAATTACACGTATCGAAACGTGCCGTTAACGGGTAGATGGGGGTCTGCAGAGAAGTTAGTGGTGCGCGCTCGCACCATTCGGGACGAGCCGCGTGGCGGTGGCCACGCGATCCGGACGCGCCGATGCCCGGGGCTGATGCGGGGCAACCGGGGTAGCATGGGCGACCCCAGCCGGGGTGCGGAGGTGCGTGCTGGATCTGTTCGGGAGTGTGCCGACCGCGGTCATCGTCGCGGCCGGCATCTGCGCCCCGCTGGCCGGTTGGTTCGCCATGCGGCGCGCGCGCTCACCGGTCGCCTGGTTCGTTTACGGGGCGCTGAGCGGCCCCCTCGCACTGCTTCTGCTCGCGCTGGCACCGCCCGGGCGATGCCCGTCGTGCGACACGGTCGTGGATGGCTGGGCGACCGCCTGCACGCGATGCGGTTCGGCGATCGGACCGTGGTGGGGTCCACCAGCCCGGTCGGCGGGCGGCGAGGAGGCGGGGCACTCGGGGGGGGCAGATAGCGCCACGGCAAGACCCGTCGTCGCGTCGACGGACTCACCGGCGCCGACACCGATGGCGCCCGCACCGCCTGTGCCGATCGTGCCGCCTCCGACCCCGCGGCCCGTGATCCAACCGTCGACCGCGCCGATCCCGACCTCGGCGCTGTATTGGTCGACGACCGACCCGCCGCCCGCGGGTGAGGTGCTCGCGACCGGGATGTACCTGTCGGGGAACGCCGGCCTGGAGGTCGGTGGCGTCTACGCTCTGTCGCGGGACACCAACCGGCTTCGCGTGTTCGGACCGGTCGACACGGGGACATACACGGTCCGCCTGGATCGACCCTTGGAGGACGTCGCGGCCGTCACGGTCGACGACCGGCTCGTCATCACCGCGCGAAGCGGACGGTCGACCACGGACGTGATCCTTCGCTGGATGGGCGGCATGCGGCCGGCGGACGTCGTGGCGGCGCTCTCGTCGCCAACGTCCGCGTCGAACGACGGGGATCGGGTTTCCGGATGACGCGCGGGCCGGTCACGCCGGTCGTCCGCCCGGGTCCTCGCGTGCCCGGCCCCGAGCTACTCGGCGGTCTCGTCGCCCTGAGCGTCGTCGCGATCCTCACGATCACGTTGGCGTGGCCGCTGGAGACCGGCGGGCCGGCGGCACCCGGTGCGACGGCCTCGCCGACGGCGCCGCCATCGATCCAGCCCACGCCGTCCGCGGTCGTGGACCCGGCCATCGCAGACCTGCTGATCATCGTCAACCGTCGGCTCATCCGCATCGGCGAGTCCCTGTCCCAGGAACTCGCGCGCGACCCGCTCCGGACGACGGACGTCTCCACGGCGATCCGGGAGCTGAACGGGATCGCCCGGTACGGCGGCGAGGCGCTGGACGCGCTGGGTCCTGATCCGGCGGCCCAGGCGTTCGCCGAGCGACTCGGGCAGGTCTACGCGAGTCTGCGGGAGGAGGCGACCTTAACGCTGGGGGCGTCGGTAACGAACGTGACCGCGTATCGCCGCGGTGCGGAGCGGCTCGTGGAGATGTTGGAGGCGCTTCCGCCTCTCCAGGACGAACTGGCAACGCTGAAGGTGAGCCGACCGACCGGGCTTGCCTCGACGTCCCCCGGTCCCACTCCGGTCCCGACCACCGGCGCGACGCCGGTGTCGACCGCCTCCGCTGACGTTGCGCCATCGCCCGGGTCTTCGCCGAGGCCCGTGCCCGGCGGGCCGTCCCAGCTGGTCAACGGCGGGTTCGAGGATGGCGTGGGGACACCGTGGGCCCTGCAGCTGGCGCCCGGAGCCTCGGCGACCATCGAGCAGGACCGGGTCACGTTCGCGACCGGCCCGGCCGCGGCCCGCATCGACGTGTCAGCCGGCACGCCGGCATTCTCCGGGATATCGCTGCAGCAACGTGGCCTCCGAATCCAAGCCGGGGCCAGGTTCACCTTCGCCATCGCCCTCCGGTCGGAGGCGGCGCGTGATGTTCGGATCCGGATCGCCTCGCACACCGGGGAGACGTACGTCGCGCGGGTCGCCGCCGCGAGCCAGACATGGAGCGTCACCCAGTTCACCTTCGCCGCCCCGATCTCGGACGATGACGCGGTCCTTGAGATCGACGTCGGCCGCTCCGATGTGACGATCTGGCTCGACGACGTCCATCTCGGTGCCGCGGCACTGCTCACCCAGCCGTAGGGCAGCCCGCTCGGCGGGTCGCTCTGCCCCGTCCGCAGCCGTCGGCCCACAGCCGCCGGTCGACTCTGCCAGTGTCAAACCGGCAACGAATGTGCATCGCACACCTCGACTTCCGCACCCTTCAAGACCCTTTCCCGCACGGTGATCCAAGAACTGCCACTCACCGTGGCCGCGGGGTCGCGAGCGGCAGCGGCCCTGCTCGGCAGGGGTTCGATCAACCGCCGATCGATCCTCCCGGCTCCGGGGCGTGGACCACCACATCCCCCAGGCCCCGTGCCTCCAGCGCCGCGCGCAACTCGTCCGGCGTGCCGGCCAGCAAAGGAAACGTCCCGTAATGGATGGGCATCACGTCCTTGGCCCCCAGCAACTCCACGGCCAGGGCCGCCCCGGCAGGGTCCATCGTGTAGTGCCCGCCGATCGGCAGGATGGCCAGATCCGGCCGGAACAGCTCGCGGATCAGGGCCATGTCGCCGAAGACCTGGGTATCGCCGGCGTGGTAGATGCGGTAGCCGTTCTCCAGCTCGATCACGAAGCCGACCGGCTCGCCCAGGTACAGGGGCACGCCGCCGTCCGGGTTCCAGTCGCCGGCGGAGTGATCGGCGCGGGTCATCGTCACGCCGATGTCCAGTCCCGGACACTGGTATGTGCCGCCCTTGTTCATGCCCACGACGGCGTCGCCACCCCCGGGGAGACGCCGGGAGAGCCACAGCGACAACTCGTGGATACACGGCCACTGAGGTCGGAGCCGCGACGCCAGCGCGACCGCGTCGCCGACGTGGTCGCCGTGCCCGTGCGTCACCAGCAGAAGGTCGCAGCGATCCACCTCGTCCGCCCGCTTGGGACTCTTGGGATTCCCGAACCACGGGTCGATGAGGATGATCTTGTCCCCCGGCGTCCGGATCTCCACGCACGCGTGGCCGTACCAGGTGATCGTCGTGTCGTTCGGCAGTCCCATCGCGCGCAGCACCTCCTGTCCAGTGGATGCTACCGGTCCAGCGGCCCGGCTACACTCGCGAGGTGCCCGCCACCCAGATCGCACAGAACCTCGCCTTCATCAACTGGACCGTGCTCACGGGCCTGGCGCTCGGCACATTCGCGGCTGTCGTCCTGCTCCGTCGTCGCTCAGAGGCGACCCGCGGGTACCTGGGATTCACGACGGCCTGTGCCGTCGCATTCGGCGTCCTGGCCTGGCTGAGCGACGGCGCACTTCCGACCTCCCTCGGCGAGTCGCCGGTGGCCGTGGACGGTGGCTGGGCGGTGCCGCGGACCACGGCCCTCGCCGCGTTCTGGATCCTGGCCCTCGCGGGACTCATCGTCCGGCGCTTCCGCGCGTCGTGGTCGGATATCGTGGACCTGGCCGCCCTCGCCGCCGGCGGGCTGACCCTGGTCTTCGCGGCCCTGACCTGGGGTGGCGGCGGGCTTGGCGTTATCGCGCTGCTGGTGCAGCTCGTGGTCCTGGGCGTGGCGACCGGCGGTGTCTTCGCGGGCATGATCCTGGGCCACTGGTACCTCGTCACGCCCAAGCTGCCGGAGGCGCCGCTGATCATGCTGTCGCGCGCGCTGCTCGCGGTGCTGGTCCTCCAGGTCGCGCTGTTCGCGTTCTGGATCGCGACCGGTGCGGGTCCCGCCGGCACAGAACCGTTCGCCGCGCTGGCCGGCCCATGGGCGCTGTTCGTCTGGCTCCGGCTGATCATCGGGCTCATCTTCCCGCTCATCGTGTCGTGGGCCGCGGTCCAGACGGCGCGCAGCCGCAGCATGGAATCCGCCACGGGGCTCCTGTACATCAACGTCGGGACGATCGCCGCCGGCACGATCCTGGCAGCCGGGCTGTACTTCGGCGCCGGCCTGCTGGTGTGACGGAGGAGGCCATGAAGGACGACAGCGACTGGATCCCCGACGCCACCGACCTCGACTGGATCGAGTCGATCGCGCCGACGCCACCCGACGCCGCGCTGGCGATCGAGACGGCCGCAGCGCCACTCGGTGTCCCGATCGTGGACCGGCACACCGGGCGCGTCCTGTCCGCGCTCGCCGGTGGTCGGCGGCGCATCGTGGAGGTAGGGACGGCGTATGGGGCATCCACGCTCTGGATGGCGCTCGGTCAGCCCGCCGACGGCACCATCGTGACCATCGACCCGGACACGCAACGCACGGACCTGGCGCGCGGCTGGTGGCGCCAGGCCGGCATCGCTGACGAGCGGATCATCCAGGTCTCGGCGCCGGCCCTCGAGGCGTTCGCGCGGCATGATCCAGCCCTCGCCGGACCGTTCGACCTGGCCTTCATCGACGCCCTCAAGCACGAGTACGTCGACTACCTGGACGCGCTGATGGACGGTCGATTGGTGGACGGTGCTCTCATCGTGGCGGACAACGTCCTGTGGAGCGGCCGCGTGTCCGGGTCGCGACCCACGGATCCCGATGATCGCGCGACCGCGGCATTGCGTTCGTTCAGCGAACGGGTGCATGCCGATCCGCGCTTCACCGCCACCATCCTCCCGCTGGGCGATGGACTCCTGGTCGCGTCGTGGCGCGGCGGGGAACCATGAACGTCCGCGTTCGACTCTTCGCCATCCAGCGCGAGCAAGCCGGGACCCGCGAGGTCGCGCTGGTGCTGCCGACCGGCGCGACGGTCCGGGACGCGTGGGACGCCCTCGTCGCGCTCCATCCGGGCCTCGCACCGGGCCGCGACTCCGTCCGGTTCGCCCGCAACGGTGCCTACGCGGACGCCGCGACCCAGCTGGCCGACGGTGATGAGGTAGCGATGATCCCGCCGGTCTCGGGAGGAGCGGGGGAGCCCCGGATCCTGGAGATCCGCGAGACCCCGTTCGGGGCGGACATCCTCGGCGAGTTGGCGGACCGCCTGGCCACCCCGGAAGACGGCGCGATCGTCGGGTTCCTGGGCCGAACCCGCTCCACGCCCGGGACGGCGGCCCCGGGCCAGGAGGCGGAGGCCGCCCGCCACGCCGGCCGTGCCGTGGAACAGCTGGAGTACGAGGCTCACGAGTCGATGGCCCTCACGGTCCTCGGCGAGATCGCGGACGAGGTCGCGGAGCGCTTCGGCGTGGACCGGCTGGCCATCGTCCACCGCAGCGGTGAGGTGCCCCTGGGCGCGTCGAGCATCGCGGTCGTCGCCGTTGCCGCGCACCGGGCCGCGGCGTTCGAGGCCGCCCGCTACGCCATCGACGAGACGAAGGCCCGCGCCCCCATCTGGAAGGCGGAGCGCTTCGCGGACGGCCACGTCTGGATCGGCCACCCGGCGCGGCCCGGCCCGGAGGCCTGACCAGGCACCCGGCGACATCGATCGCCCGCCCCGCCGCGCCGCCACGGCAGTTACGTGCGGCCAGCGCACGTAACAACGGCCGAAGTCGGGTTCCACCGCCCGCCGATGCGATGACCGCACGCGGCGGCGCAGGACGAGGCCGGACCAGGCAGGACCAGGCCCACCGGTCGTCATTGCGTGCGCTCAGCGCACCGCCAGCCCGCGACCGCACCCCGACCTCGGCGAGATCGGGTCGGAGCCGGCCGGGCCCCCAGGACGCTCGGACCGGCCGCCGGCCTCTACACTCCACTCGTGGCCTCACCCGTACATCCAGAGGTTCGGTACCAGATGCGCGTCTACATCAGCGTTGACATGGAAGGGATCGGCGGGATCAACCACCCGCATCCCACGGACCCGGCGGATCGGCGTTACGCGACCTCTGTGGACCTCATGGTCGGCGAGACGAATGCGGCGATCGAGGGTGCGCTCGCCGGCGGGGCGACGGACATCCTGGTCAACGATTCGCACTGGAACATGTACAACCTCGTCGCCGAGGCAGTGGATCCGCGCGCAAGTGTCCTGCAGGGGCAGAAGGCGTGGTCCATGGTCGCGGGAGCGCAACCGGTGGGCGCTGACCGGTCGCCCGCGTTCGATGTCGCGCTGTTCGTGGGCTACCACGCCCGGGCCGGCCATCCGCGGGGGACGATCGCGCACACCTACACCGGTCGACCCGTGGAGACCCGCCTCGATGGCCGCCCGACCGGCGAGTACGGCCTCAACGCCCTGATCCTCGGCGCCTGGGGGATCCCGGTCGGGCTCGTCGCCGGCGACGATGCGCTGGCCGGGGAGGTCGAGGCCTGGCTCCCGTGGGCGGAGCGGGTGATCGTCAAGGAAGCGGACGGCGGCAACAGCGCGATCTCGCCGCATCCATCGGTCGCGCGCGAACGGGTGCGGGCGGGAGCGGAGAGGGCGGTCCGGGCCGCCGCGGATGGCACGCTGCGGGTGCTGGCCGTCGCGCCGCCGGTGGTCATCGAGGTCGACTATCCGCGCGGCGTCATCGCCGACCATGCGGCCATCCTGCCCGGTGCCGAGAGGGTCGGGGACCGGACCGTGCGGTACGCGAGCGACGATCCGGTCGCGGCGTACCGGGGATTCCTGGCCCTCAACCGCCTCGCGACCGCGGTGGACTGATGGCGACGTCCGCGGATCCGTTCGATCGGATCGACCGACTCGTGGACCGGGCCGACGCGCTTGCCGGGGCGTGGGGCGCTCGCGCCCGGGCGTCCACGACCGTCGGCCAGGAGCGCGCGATCCTGCGACTGTTCGGGGTCACCGGCCTGGACCGCGACGGTCGACCGCTCGCGGGTGCGACCGTGGACCGCTGGCTGACGACGGCGGCGGACGGGCTTGGTGGCGGGATCGCCCTCCCGTTCGCCATGGCGCTCCTGGAGTACGACCTGGAGCCACAGCAGCTGGCCATGGATGTGGCGAGCGGCGCGGTGGACCTCGCCCTGGAGGCGCAGCTGCTGCGTGAGTCGGACCGCCGGGCCGTGGCTGAGGTGGAGGCGCGGCGTCTCACGGCGCGGGCCGTCGAGCGGATCGATGCCGACCGGACCGCCCGCCTGGAGTTGACGGACCTGCTGGGCGAGGCGACGCGCCCCTGGCTGGGCACCACGATGGCCGCGTCCGAACTTGGCTCCGCGCTGGACGAGGCGGTCCGGCTGGCGGGCGCGGGGTTCGACATCCTTCGTGTTGAAGTGCCCATCGGGCGCGAGCTGGCGACCCGGCTCCAGGATGCCGGCCTGGAGGCCCCGGAGTGGCGATCCACGGAGGGTCTCGGGGATGTCTTCGACGACGAGGATCTCGCCCCGGCCGGCAGTCAGCGTGCCCTGGCTCGACTCCGCCGTGTCGCAGACGGGATCGCCGCCGAGCGGCGCGCGTACGTCCGACTGGCCACCTCCATCCCGCCGCTCGGCGTGCCGGAAGGGGCCGTCGTGGCCGCGTTCGAACGGGTGGACCTCGTGGAGGCGGACCCGATGGCGGAGATCGTGGCGGGCGGCGTGGACCCGGACCGGTCGCTCGCCGATCATGCCTTCGCGCGACGTCTCCATCGACGCGCCGGGACGCTCGTGTCGATCGGGCCCGGACCGCTGGTCGTCGCCCCGGACATGGCCCAGGGGGTCCCGGTGGACGCGCCTACCCGGAGTGGTCGTGCGCTCGCCCTGCAGCTCGTCGGCGTGGCGCTGGCACGGGCGGACGGGATCGCCGCGGAACGGATCGTCGTCGGGGCGTACCCGGCGTGGCTGGGGGATGAGCCGGCGGGGAGCGCCCGGATCCTCGCCGAGGTCGTCATCCGTCGGCGACTCTTCCCATCGCACCTCATTCGCTTCGATGAGCCCACGGGTGGCTCGTCGGCTGCGGCCGAGTGGCCGTTCGTCATGGCGGCGATCGCGGCGAGCGCCGGCGACGACACGATCCTCATGCGCCGGACCCCGGGGGATGCCGTCCGCGCGGTGGCCGACGCGCGCACCGTGGGCAGGGTCGGCGCGGAGGTCGTCGGCGCCACGGTGCCCGGGCGGTTGACCGGAGTCGCCGAGGAGCATGCGGCCGCGGCCATCGCGGCGGCGCTCGCGACGCTGGAGCGACTGGGCGATCTTGGGTGGCGGGCCGTCGTGGGCGATGGGCCGGGCGGCGGCGGCGGTGCTGGGGCTGGTGGGCGCTGGGCTCTCGGTGCGGACGCCGTCGCCGAACGGACGGATCCGTTCGATCCCCTCGCGGACCTGGACTGAACTGGGTCCCGTCGCCGGGCCACTGCCGGGCCACTGCCGGGCCGTCGCCCGGTTCTGGCCGCGCCGGCGCGGTTTGCGTTTAGCAGCCACAGCTCTGCGGCGTGCGTGGATCGCGCGTGCGATCGATGCGGACGCGCCCCGGCAGAGGCCACAGCTCTATACGCGAACGAGCCGGGGTTCCGGAGGCGGATCGGCGCGATCCGGGGTGGGTCTACGCCCGGGCTGACCACCGGTGCCGGCGCGGGGCATCGCCCGGTCCGTGACCGGGAGTCACCAGGTCCGGACGGCGGAACGGGGCTGGTTGTCGAAACCGGCGATCCTGGACGTCGTGGGCTGGCAGCATGAAGGGCCTGTCGCGATCTCGTGACTGGGGGTCACGCGCCCGCACGGGGCCGGGTCACGCGCGCCGCCGGCCGGCAAGGCGGGAGGAGCGCGCGGGTGGCTCAGCCGCCCGACACGGCCGGGATCACGTGGACCGTGTCGCCGGCACGGACCGGCGTCGCGAGGTCGGCCGGCGTGCCGGCAACGAAGACGTTGATGTGCGGTCGGAGTCTGGGTCCTTCCTCCACGAGTCGATCGCGGAGACCAGGGATGCGCCGGTCGAGGGCGTCGATCACGGCCGCGACATCCGCCACCGCCTCGGCATCCACCTCGTGGCGCCGCTCGGCTCCCGGGAAGAGGGCCAGCAATGAACGTGGCAGCAGGACCGTCGGCATGGGCCGCCCCGTCAGTCGATCACGACGGCTTCGACTCCCCAGATCTCCGGCAGGTTGGCGGTGATGAGCCGCCACGACGCCCCTTCGTCATCGCTGTGCCAGAGCTGGCCCGTCTTCGTGCCGAACGAAATGCCCACCGGGTCCAGCGTGTCGCGGGCCATGGCCTCGCGCAGGACGGACAGGTACGCCTCGCGCTCCGGCAGGCCGTCCGCCGCGCGGATCCACGTGTCGCCCCGGTCGTGGGTTCGCCACACGGCGGGCGAGCCGTCCGGAACGTACCGGCCCCGGTCGTCGCCGTTGAGCGGGATGATCCACCAGGTCCCGGGGTCGCGCGGGTGCGTGACGAGCGGGAAGCCGAACTGGCTGGGCAGGCCGTTGGGGGTCAGGTCCGTCCACGACCGCCCGCCGTCCAGGGACCGGTACATCCCGCAGTGGTTCTGCTGGTAGAGGGTCTCCGGCTCACCGGCCGCGGCCGCGAACTTGTGGACGCACTGCCCCGTCACGGGATTGACGTCCGGGTGGAAGTCCGCGCGGACGCCCTTGTTCCGCGGCTCCCAGGTCGCGCCCCCGTCCGTCGTCTCGAACACGCCGACCGCGGAGATCCCGACCCAGGTGCGTGATGGATCGTCCGGGTGAGGGACGATCGTGTGGAGGATCAGGCCGCCGGCACCCGGCTGCCAGGTCGGCCGCGTCTCATGATCCCTCAGCCCCGCCACGTGGGACCAGGTCGCCCCACGGTCGTCGCTGCGGAACAGGCCGGCGGGCTCCACCCCGGCGAGGATCGCGCCGTCGGGCGCGATCGCGAGACTCCAGACCGTCTTGATCGACTCGACGCCGTCGCCGTCCCCATACGTCAGGCCGGTGCTGGAGTGCGTCCACGTCTCTCCGAGGTCATCACTGCGCCAGACGGCCGGACCGTACCAGGGTGAGCCGCCAGCCGCATAGATCGCGCCGCTGGATGGTTCCACGATGAGGTCATGGATCGGCCAGCCCTCGCACAGCGGTCCGCGGACGGACCAGTCGCGCCGGTCGGCATCGGACTCGAGGAAGAAGGCCCCCTTGGGGGTCCCGACGAGGAGGACGACTCGGGTCATGGCGCGCAGCATACGACCTGTCGCGCGCGGGGTGAAGACGACGCGGGTTCGCTCAGCTGCCGGCCTTGAACGGGTAGACGACCCAGCGATCCGTCTCCACGACGTGAACGTCGGGGGTGCCCGGAACGACCGATCGCGCCGGCTTGAAGTGGAGCACAGCCGTCGTCGGCTCGCCGCCCGCCTGGCGAACGCGGTCGGTCACGGCATGGATCGTGGTCCCGCTGTCCCACACCTCGTCGACGATCAGGACGCGCTTGCCGCGCAGCAGCGGATCCGCCGGGAACTGGAAGAACGTGGGGTGCGGCCCCGGCTGGCCGACCTCGTCGTAGTACTCCACGGCCGCGACCAGGATGTCGCGGAGCTTCAACCGGTAGGCCAGCATCCCGGCCGGCACCATCCCGCCGCGCGTGATCGCGAGGAGGACATCGAACTCCCGGCCGGTGAGGCGCTCGGCCAGCACGCCGACCAGGCGATCGAGCTCGTCCCAACTGACGATGTCGCGCTCGGCCGCCGCGCTCCGGGTCATGAGCGCGATGATACCGAGCGGATCGCCGCAACCGACGCCGGGTCGTCCAGCGACGACAGGTCACCCGGGTCCAGGTCCAGCCACGACGCCCGGATGACCCGGCGCATGACCTTGCCGGAGCGCGTCTTCGGCAGCGATCCGACCACCGCGACGACCTCCGGCTTCAGCGGCTTGCCGAGCTCGCTCGCGACGCGCGCGGCGATCGAGGCACGGAGATCCGGGTCGTCGGCGACGCCCGGGTGGAGGACGCACAGCACGACGATCGCCTCGCCCTTGATGTCATGCGGCACGCCGATCGCCGCGGCCTCCAGCACGGCCGGGTGGCTCACCGCCGCACTCTCCACCTCTGCTGGTCCGACGCGCTTGCCCGCCACCTTGAGCGTGTCGTCCGATCGACCATGGATGTACCAGAAGCCGTCCGCGTCCACGGACGCCCAGTCGCCGTGCGCCCACAGGCCGGGCCAGCGCGACCAGTAGGCATCCCGGTAGCGCTCCTGGTCGTGGTCGCCCCAGAACCCGCGGGTCATGCCGGGCATGGGGGCCCGGATCACGAGCTCGCCGACGCGGCCACGGACCGGGGAGCCGGCATCGTCCACGATGTCCGCGGCCGTCCCGATGCAGGGCCCAGAGAAGGACGCGGGCTTGATGGGGCCCATGACGTTGCCGCCGACGATCCCGCCGCTCACCTCCGTCCCGCCGCTGTAGTTGACGATGGGGCAGCGACCTTCACCGACCTCCCGGAAGAACCACCACCACGGCTCCGGGTTCCACGGTTCGCCGGTGGAGCCCAGGACTCGCAGGGACGATCGATCGTGCGACCTGACGGGATCCTCGCCATGGGCCATCAGCGCGCGGATGACCGTCGGCGAGAGCCCGAGGTGGGTCACGTGATGGCGCGCCACCAGGGACCACAGCCGGTCAGGACCGGGGAAGTCGGGCGCGCCCTCGTAGATCACGAGTCGGGCTCCCAGCAGCAGGGATCCGGCGATCGCCCACGGGCCCATCATCCAGCCGAGGTCGGTGAACCAGAACAGCGTGTCGCGCTCGGTCAGATCGAACGTGTGCGCGAGATCCTGCGCGGCCTTGATGGGGAAGCCGCCGTGGACGTGGACGGCACCCTTGGGCCGGCCGGTCGTGCCGGACGTGTAGATGACCATGAACGGATCCTCGGGGTCCCGCTCCGCTGGTGTGTCGCTGGCCACGTCCACCGTGATCGACTCGCTCCACCAGGCATCGCGACCGTCCGTCCAGGGTGTCGCCAGCGCGTCGCCCGCCCGCCGGACGACGAGGACGCGCTCGACTGACGGCGCTTGCGCCACCGCCGCGTCCGCCACCGACTTGAGGTCCACCCAGGTATTGCGTCGCAGGAACCCGTCCGCGGTGATCAGGAGGCGGGCGCCACAGTCCGTGAGTCGTGAGGCGATGGCGGGGGCGGCGTAGCCGGAGAAGATCGGCGTGAAGATCGCCCCGAGTCGGCTGACCGCGAGGACCGCCACGACCGTCTCCGGCAGCATCGGCAGGAGGATCCCGACCCGGTCGCCCGCACCGATCCCAAGCCCGCGGAGCTGCCCGACGGCCCGACGGACCGCGACCGCGAGGTCCGCGTTGCTGAGCTGGGTGATCGCGCCGTCCTCGCCTTCCCAGGTGACGGCGATCCCGTCCGGGTCGCGTACCGCCCGAGGCTCCACCGCGGCCCACGACCAGTCGAACGATCCGCCCACCCACCAGCGCGCCCATGCCGGGCCGCCGTTCGCGTCCAGCACCTGGCCTGGCCGGCGAGACCACGCGACGCCGATGTCGTCCGCGGCCGCGCCCCAGAACCAGGCCGGGTCGGCGGTGGCTCGCTCCTGGAGTGCGGTCAGCGACGGCTCACCGGTCGCGCGCAGGAATCGGGCGAGGCGCGATGCCGCGGCGGCGCCGGGATCCGGCCGCCACGCGACGCCGTCGGCGTCCCGCCCGAAGAAGGGCCAGTCACGAGGCATGCCCGAAGCGTAGTCGCTAGCCGCGGGTCGGGATGCGCACCATGAAGCGCGCCCCGCCACCCGGGCGGTTTGACG
>JBBEBL010000031.1:0-2451 GCA_040882345.1 Chloroflexota bacterium | reverse complement strand
CCGCGGGTCGGGATGCGCACCATGAAGCGCGCCCCGCCACCCGGGCGGTTTGACGCCTCGATCCGGCCGCGGTGCCCCTCCACGATCCAGGCGGCGATGGCCAGGCCCAGGCCCGTGCCGCCGCTCGGGGCCCCCGCCGCGCGGTAGAACCGGTCGAACACGCGCGGCAGGTCCTCGGGGCGGATGCCCGGACCGGCATCCTCCACGACGAGCGTGGCGTCCGGGCCATCTCGGCGGACGCGGACCGTCACGGCGCCACCCGACGGGGAGTGGCGGATGGCGTTGTCCACAAGGATCGCGACGACCTGTCGGAGGCGAGCCGGATCGCCCGTGACCTCGGCCGGCTCAGGATCCACGGTCACCGCCACACCTCGTTCCGTCGCGACGCGGGCCAGCACCGACGCCCCGTCCGAGGCGACATCGCCCAGGTCCACGGCCACGGACTCCAGCGCGACGGCCCCCGAGTCGGAGCGAGCGAGGAGGAGCAGGTCCTCCACCATCGCGGTCAGGCGATCCACCTCGTCGCGTATATCGGCCAGCGCGGTCCCGACCGTCGCGACCGGTTCCGCCCCATGGCGCTGCAGGTCGTCCACGCTGGCCCGGATCACGGTCAGCGGCGTTCGCAGCTCGTGGGACGCGTCTGCGGCGAACTCGCGCTGCCGGCGCAGGGCCTCGCGCTGCGCGATCAGCGACCGGCGGATCGGCACGAGGGCACGCCCGGCGTAGGCGGCACCCGCCCCGGAGGCGACGACCAGCGCGAGGACGCCACCGACGACCAGGGCGGCGACCAGCACGGCCAAGGTCCGCTGCTCCGTGGTCCGGTCGCCGATGATCTGGACGTATATGGTCCGTCCGCGGAAGCGCACGTCGTCTGTGAGGACTCGGACGGGCACGACATCGTCCCCGGACCCGACGGTGGCGGTCCGGATGTCGCGGATACCGTCCGCCCTGACCGCCGCGATCCCGTCCAGCAGTGGCAATCCCGCCGGCAGGCCCTGTTGGAGTTGTCCGCCGGTCACCAGTGGCCGCCCGTCGCCGTCCGCCACGATCGCGAAGGTCCCGGATCCGCGACCGCCAAGGATGAAGCCCCCCGGCGGCAGCTCGGCGTTCACGTCCGGCCGCAGCCCGCGCACCTGGTCCGCACGCGCGACGAGTTGGGCCACGCCAGAGGCCGCCAGGGACCGCTCCACCGCGACATACAGGACCGCCCCCAGGACCAGCAGCACGGCAAGGGTGATCGCTCCGCTCAACAGGGCGAGATTCAGACGGACTCGGCGGAGCACGCGCTGGTCCTCCGGCGAGGCGCCACCCATGGACGACGGACCGTCAGGCATCGGCCAGCCGGTAGCCGACACCGCGCACGGTCTGCACTTGGCCACCGGCGTCGCCGAGCTTCTCGCGCAGGTAGTGGATGTACGCGTCCACCGCGTTCGGCGTGACGGCTACGCCGAACGGCCAGGCCTGGTCCAGGAGCTGGTCTCGGGTCAGCGTTTGGCCCGCGTGGCGGAGCAGGCACTCCAGCAGGGAGAACTCGCGGGGGCTCAGGTCCACGGACCGCCGGCCGACCGTGACGCGTCGGGCGGTCTCGTCGAGCGTGATGGCGCCGGCGGTCAGCACGGGACTCGTGCGCCGGCGTCCGTCAGCATCGGCGCGTCGGCGGCCCATCGCCCGCAGGCGCGCGGCCAGCTCCTCGAAGGCGAACGGCTTGACGAGGTAGTCGTCCGCCCCGGCATCCAGGCCGGTCACCCGGTCGCCCACGGTGTCGCGCGCGGTGAGCATGAGGATCGGGACCGTGGAGCCACTCGCCCGCAGCCGCCGGGCGACGTCCAGCCCGCTGATGTCCGGCAGGCCGATGTCCAGGATCACGCACTCGATGCCGGAGGCGTCCTCCACGATCCCCAGGCCGGACTCGCCATCGGTCGCGACCTCGACGACGTGCCGGTCGTCCTCCAGCAGACGCTTCAGGAGGCGGGACAGGCGTGGGTCGTCCTCGATGACGAGCAGGTGCATCCTGAGAGCGTACGCCGTGCCGGATGAGACGGACATGAGAGCGCCGTTCGGGGTCCCCGGCCCGGGTCGCAAACGCCACCCTGGCAGGTGCTACCCTCGATCGGATGGCTCTGCGCGGCCCAGGACACCGACGAGCGTCGCTGTCCCGTCGCGGATACCGCCACTGGTGGTGGCTGCGACGAACGGTGGCGTGGCGATCCAGCCGTCGCCCCAGCTCTCGGGGTAGTACCACTCGGGCTGGTGTCTGCGACGGGTAGTGTCGCGGCCCAGTAGCATCGCCGCATGACCCACGACCCCGCCGCGCCGCCCGAGGCGCATCGTCGCCGACCGCGCCGCGGGGCTGCCGGCATCCCGCAGATCCCGTGGCGACGCCTGGTCAACCCCTTCCATCCCGTGGAGATCGTCTCCGACGACCAGGTCGAGGCGATCCACGCCGCATCG
>JBBEBL010000030.1:0-1341 GCA_040882345.1 Chloroflexota bacterium | reverse complement strand
CGTACGCGAACTCGTGGAAGTAGCTGATGCCACCGATCATCGCCGCCGACGCGACCACCTGGTCCACGTCCGCCGCCAGCTCACGCAGGAGCGTGGTGTCCTTGGCGTCGCCCTCCACGAATCGGTAGCGGGGGTGACCGTCATAGGACTTGGTGAGTCGGCCGTACTTGGAGAAGTCGTCCAGGCCCACCACCTCGTGGCCGGCCTCCAGCAGTTCCGGCACGAGGTAGCCGTTGATGAAACCGGCGGCGCCGGTGATGAGGATCTTCACTAGAGTCGGATGCCTCCACCCATGGCGCCCCAGACGTCAACGACGTCCTTGCCGCCGACCTCAAGCTCCCGGTATGCCCGGTGCGGCGCCCCCAAGACGAGGATGTCACTCTGGGCCAGCACCTCGTCCAGCGACACGAGCCGGTCGTCCACGACGTACGGATCCGTGGCGACCACCGTGGCACCAGCCCAGGCAAGCAGCTTGCGCAGCTTGTAGGAAAGCGACGCGCGCGTGTCGTCCGACTCCGCCTTGAACGCCATCCCGAGGATGCCGACGGTCTTGCCCTGGAGCCCGCCGTACCGTCGCTCCAGTGCGGTGACGATGTAGGCGGGTAGGCCCTCGTTGACCTGCATCGCCGACTGGCCCATCGGGAAGTGGTCTGCGGTGAACGCGGCCAGCTGCATCGTGTCCTTGAATAGGCAGGGGCCAGCGGCGAAGCCAGGACCTGGCAGGTCCTGCGCTCGCGGGTAGTCCTCGCGGATCGCGCGCAGCACGTTCGTGTAGTCGACGCCCGCCTGGTCCGCGATCATGAAGAACTGGTTGGCCACCGCGAACTTCATGTACCGCCACGTGTTCGTGAACAGCTTGGCGAGCTCCGCCTCCTTGGTCGTCGTCCGGATCGTGCTGGCCGTGATCCGCGAGAAGAAGGCGATCGCGCGCTCCGCCGCTACGTCGGTATCCGCCCCGATGATCTGGGGCAGCGAGTGCAGCTCCTCCAGCGCATGCCCTTCCGCGATCCGCTCCGGACAGAACGCCACGTCAACCCGGCAGCCGGCATCGGCCAGGTGCTGGGTCACGTATGCGGTGGTGCCCGGGTAGACGGTGCTGCGCAGGACGACCAGCGCCCCGTCCCGCAGGTGGGGCGCGATCTGGTTGACCGCCCGCTCGAAGACCGTCATGGACGGGCCCAGGAACTCGTCCACGGGCGTGCCGATGACGACGATGAGCGTATCCGCCCGCGAGATGATCTCGCCGTCCGCGCCCAGTTCCAGTCGTCCCGTGCCCAGCACCCTGGCCAGCAGCTCGTCCGCGCCGTTCTCCAGGAACGGCATCTGACCCGCCGCGATCCG
>JBBEBL010000029.1:0-7759 GCA_040882345.1 Chloroflexota bacterium | reverse complement strand
CGCCGGCCGTGATGCCAAATACGTCGTGGCTCGGCTCGCCGACCGTTCTGCGGCGGCGACGGCGAAGGGCGGCATGCGGGCGGCGGTGATCGCCCCGTAGCCGCTACCCCTGGGGCATGGCCACGAATTCATACCAGACCTGCTGTCGACGGCCAGGATCCTTCCCTTGCCCCAGGTCTCCTGCACACGTATGATCACACGTATGCGGACCACGCTGGTGCTGGATGACAACCTTCTTCGAGCGGCCAAGCGCCGTGCGGCCGAGCGCAACCTCACGGTAAGCGACGTCGTCAACGAGGCGCTGCGCGACTCGTTCGGGCGCCCTGTGCTGGCGGCACCACCCTTCTCGATGACCACCTACGGGCGGGCCGGTCGCCGCGTCCGCCACGAACCGTCCGACTTCGCGGCCGAGCTCGAGGACGAGGACCGGAGCCGACTGCGCTGACGATGCTGATGCCCGATGTCAACATCCTCATCTACGCGCATCGGCAGGACGAAGAGTGGCACGAGCCGTACGCCGACTGGCTGAAGGACCTCGTCGACGGCCCGGAGCCCTTCGCGCTCAGCGTGCTCGTGGCGGTGGGCTTCGTCAGGATCGTCACGAACGCGAGGATCTACGACGACCCGACACCGCTACCGGTGGCGCTCGCGGTCATCGAGCAACTCGCGGTCCATCCACGGTGCCGGCTGGCGACGCCCGGCGCCAACCACCTTGACGATGTCGCCCGTCTCTGCCGCGCTGTCGGCGCAACCGGCAAGCTGGTGGCCGACGCGCAGCACGCAGCCGTGGCGATCGGCGAAGGCTGTACCTGGGTGACCCGAGATGCGGACTTCGCGGCGTTCGAGCCATACGGGCTGCGGTGGCGGCATCTGGCGTTCGGGTAGAGCCTGTGGTCGCCCGGCCAGGCGCTCCTGACGACGAACCACGTCGTCGACGAGACCTGGTCGGCCGTCCCGAGGGTCAGCCGGCCCGCGAGGACTTCCGCGTGGGGCGAGATCGGTACGCCGGGCGCGCGGTCGTGCTCGTCGGGTCGACCCGCGCGACCGGAACCGCGGCCACGTGATTGCCAAGAGTTTCTTCGGACGTGAACCGCGCCAGCCGGACGTCCGCCGTGAACGTCGCGGCTGTGGGGCCGAGGCGCGGCCCGGACGAGGCGCCGCCTGGATCGGCGTGCGCCGACTCAGTCGAGCACGACCAGGTCCGTCATGACCGGGACCGCGTTGGCCAGGCAGTCACGTACCGGCGAGGTGTCCTGGACGTATTGGCAAAGCTCCTCCAGCTGCGCCGGTGTCGCATTGGGCGACTTCACCCAGCTCTTCGCCCTGATGGCGGTGAACCCCGCCCTGGGTCCCTCGAGCCCGACGAAGGTCCGCAGATCGATGTCACCCTCGACTTCATAGCGAAGTTCGCTGATCTCGATCCCGCGGGCCGCCGCGTTGTAGGCGTAGCCCACGCCGTAGCAGAACGCCAGTGCCTGAAGGAGGAGCTCCACCGCGTTCGGGCCGGCATCCGAGCCGAGGAGGACGGGTGGCTCGTCGCCGACGAGTCGGAACGTCGATCCGCGGTCCGCGGTCGCCCCGGCGTGAACGAAGTCGCCGATCTCGCCCCGGCTGCGGCCGCCACCCTCCCAGATGCTGCTCGCCTTGAACGTGAACGCGCCGATGGCCGGGTCGGCTTGGATCGCGCCGATGGTTCCGACGAGCTGATCGACGTTGACGCCATTGCGATGGGTCATGGTGGCCATCGTGGTCTCTCCTTTCGAGTGATGCGGGTTGGCCGTTGAGGCGGCCCTTGCCCGAGGATTTAGGTAGGTCGGGCGACCGACCGAACTACATCGTTGCACGGCTGTCAATCCCCACATCGTCACGCATGAGATCTGGCAATCGCTCCCCGCTCACCGTCGGTCGTCCATTGACAGGAGCCGCTACACTCGGTCGAACGACCGACATCTTGCAGATCGCGGAGGCCACAGTCAGGTGAAGCGCGACGGACTCGCTGCCGACCCAAGCCCGTCGACGGAAGAGCGAATCCTGGCCGCGGCCCGCGCCTGTCTGCTGCGGTCCGGCTACGCCGCCGTCTCCACGCGCGCCGTCGCCGAGGAGGCAGGCGTCCCGCTGAGCCAGATCCACTACCACTTCGGGTCAATGCGCCAGCTGCTCCTCACGGTCCTCGAAAGCGAGAACGCGAGGCTGCTGGAACGCCAGCGAGCGCTGTACGCCGGACCGGAGCTGCTGTCCGTGAAGTGGCAGCGAGCGTGCGACTACCTTGATGAAGACCTGCACTCCGGCTATGTGCGGATCCTCCACGAGCTGTGGGGCCAGTCATACAGCGACCCGGAACTCGCCGCGGCGCTGCGCGAGGCCATCTCCGGGTGGCATGACCTGCTCGCCGGCGTCATCGACCGCGCGTTCGACCAGGACGTTCTCCAGCGCCTCGGGCTCACGCCGGCGGGCGTGGCGGCGCTGGTCGCCGGTTCGTTCCTCGGCGCGGAGATCGAGATCCTCCTTGGCCTCCGGGAGTCACAGGTACCGCACCGCGGCACGCTCAGGACCATCGGGCGATGGATCGAGGCGAACGAGCGCCGGCCGGAATCGGACTGATGAGGGCACGCGAACCCGACTCGCAGGGGATCGTGGAGCGCGACGGTATCCATATCGCCTGGGAGGTCTTTGGCCGGGGCGAGCCGACGATCTTCTTCGTGCCGACATGGTCGATCGTCCACTCCCGCGTCTGGAAGTCCCAGGTTCCGCACCTCGCTCGCCACGCCCGGGTGGTCACGATGGACGGACGGGGCAATGGCGGTTCGGACCGTCCCTCGACCGGCTACGACGAACGGGAATTCGCCGCCGACGCCCTCGCGGTCATGGACGCGACGGGCACGGACCGGGCGATCGTCGTGGCCCTGTCGGCCGGAGCGGGTTGGGCGCTCGTGCTGGCCGCCGAGCACCCCGATCGCGTCTCCGGTCTCGTCCTCATCGCCCCCGCCCTCCCGATCCCGCCGCGCCATGCCAACCGTCAGACCGACTTCGACGCGCCGGACCTGCCCGATGTGGGCTGGGCACGCTACAACGCGCATTCATGGCGCCGGGACCACCGAGGGTTCCTCGAGTTCTTCTTCGGACAGTGCCTCACCGAGCCGCACTCGACGAAGCAGATCGAGGATGCCGTCGGCTGGGGACTCGAGACCGACCCAGAGACGCTCATCGCCACCCAGGAGTCGATTCTCGACCTGGGGGCAGTCAGGTCGCTGGCCGCGAAGGTCCGGTGTCCGGTCCTCGTGATCCATGGCACTGACGACGCCATCATCCCGCACGGTCGGGGCGCTCGGACCGCCGACCTCCTGGGGGGCCGTCTCGCGGCGATCGAGGGTGGCGGCCACTTCCCGAACGCCCGCGATCCGGTCCGGACGAACCTGCTGATCGAGGATTTCGCGGGCCTCGCGCCTCGGCCGTCGACCTGGATTCGCGGCCGGTCGCGCCGTAGGCGAGCGCTGTTCATCTCGTCGCCGATCGGGCTCGGCCACGCCCAGCGCGACCTCGCGATCGCCCAGGCCCTCCGCCGTCGGCAGCCCGACCTGGAGATCGACTGGCTGGCGCAGGACCCGGTGACCCGCGTACTTTCGGCGAATGGCGAGCGAATTCACCCGGCGAGCCGGCTCCTGGCCAGCGAATCGAGCCATCTCGAGTCCGAATCCGCCGAGCACGATCTGCACTGCTTCCAGGCCTGGCGGCGGATGGACGAGATCCTCGTCTCGAACTTCATGGTCTTTTACGACGTCGCGCGCGCCGAGCCCTACGACCTGTGGATCGGCGACGAGGCCTGGGAGCTCGACTACTACCTCCACGAAAACCCGGAGCTCAAGACGGCGGCCTACGTCTGGTTGACAGACTTCGTTGGATGGCTGCCCATGCCCGACGGTGGGGACCGCGAGGCAACACTGACGGCGGACTATAACGCCGAGATGATCGAGCACATCGCCCGCACCCCGAGGATCCGCGACCGGGCCTTGTTCGTCGGCGGGCCGGAGGACATCGTGCCCGACGCGTTCGGCCCGGGCCTGCCGCGGATCAGGGACTGGACCGAGTCCAACTACCGGTTTCCGGGCTACATCCTGCCGTTCGATCCAGAGGCTTTTCGCGAGGCCGCGGGCATCCGCGACGAGCTCGGCTACAGGGCCGACGAGAAGCTCTGCGTCGTCAGCGTCGGCGGGACGTCGGTCGGCGAGCACCTCCTGCGGCGCTGCATCGCCGCCTATCCGGAGGCGAAGCGGCGGATGCCCGAGCTTCGAATGGTCGTCGTGTCCGGGCCCCGGATCGATCCAGCGTCGCTGCCCCAGGTGCCCGGGATCGACTACCGGCCGTACGTCCACGACCTCTACCGGCACCTCGCGGTCTGCGACCTGGCCATCGTCCAGGGGGGCCTGTCCACCACCATGGAGCTGACCGCGAACCGGCGACCGTTCCTGTACTTCCCGCTCCGACACCACTTCGAGCAGAACTTCCACGTCCGGTGGCGCCTCGACCACCACCGCGCCGGACGGTGCATGGACTACGACACCGCGACGCCCGAGGTCCTCGCCGCCGCGATGGTCGAGGAGATGTCGCGCCCGCTCGACTACCGAGCGATCGAATCGGGCGCAGCAGATCGTGCAGCGCAGGCGATCGCCGACCTGCTGTGAGGCGTCCCGCACTGCGGCCTGGCATTCACGGGCAGTAGAGGACGAGCCTCGCACCGGCCGCGTGCCCGCCCGGGCTCGCCTTCGCGTCGCCGGACAAAGGTGTAGTGGCTGAACTCCTGAACGCATGGCCCAAACGGCCGAATAGGAATTGCGGCCCGCCGCCGCCACCCTTGGGGCATGACGGCGCGCTGGTCCGCCTGATCGCTGGGCCCGAAAGTGGGGCCAGTTCAGGTGATCATTACCACCCCGCCACTGCCCCTCACGGTCGTCACCGCGCAGCTGTCCGTCACCGCTGCTGCGGCGCGCCACGGGATCAGCCGGAAGCACCTGCACCACCTGCTGGCGCGGTACCGGGAGGGCGGCCTCGATCTTCTAGCTCGGTCAGGAACGCCGCGGGCGTGCGGACGGGAATCTGTGCCGCGAGCATCGTGAGGTGGCCGTCACCCGAGACCAGGACCGCCCGCTCTGCAGCCGCGAGGGCGATGAGGTAGTCGTCGTCCGGATCCTCGGACCGGACCCGCGGTAGACCGGGCGGATCGGCGGCAAGATGCGCGGCGCGGCCCAGCCAGGCGGCGAAGGCCTCGGCATCGGCCGGTGGCACCAGCCTCGCGAGCTTCGGGTAGGCGAGGGCCCGGCGAAGCTCGGTCAGCAACAGGGGCGAGACCACGAGCTCGAAGGCGCCGACCTGCCAGGCCAGGAGCAGGCGAGCCGGGGTGCCCCGGGGCGAGAGCACCGCGGCGATCAGGACGTTGGCGTCGAGGACGGCGCGCACCGGGAGCTCGGGGTCAGCCGCGCGTCCGGTGCTCGGCTTCGACGGCGAGCGTGAGTGCCGCGTCCTCGTCGAGGTCATTTGCCGCCCAGAGGCGGTCGAGAAGATCGAGGCCGAGGTCGCGGCGCAGGGCGTCCTCGATGACGTCGCTATCGCCCTTGCCCAAGCGCGCGGCGCGGACCTTCACCGCTCGGAGCACCTCGGGGTCGATCGTCAGGGTCGTGCGCACCTTCGTCATGGCAGCATCATCGCATCTTGATGCTCACGGGGCAAGACGCTGTCCGAAAGGTTGAAATGGCCCGCCCGACAGGTGTCGGGCGCGCGTTAGCAACCTACGAGATCCCGATCGAGGCGCGCGATGAGTGGGTTGCCACGGCGAAGCGGCTGGCGTGACAGCCCGCCGCCGGGTTGGGCGCGCCACGGACCGAGAAGTCGTGGTCGTGGCAGCGGTCGTGGATGCCGGGGTCGGAAAGGGCTGCCGCCCACCGGCTCAGCCTTTCGCACTCGACTGTGAAGCACCACTTGGCGAATGCGCGGTCGAAGGTGGGAGCAACGACCATGGCGCAGCTCGTGTGGATCCTGGCTCCGCGGCTGCCGGAACCGTCACGCGGCGGGACCGACGAGGACGACGGCGTGCCCCGGCACCAGCGCTTTCTGCTCGGAAGGGCCCCGAGTTCGCGCCCGGTGCCCGAGGCTGGGCTGGTCGCTGTCCGTCCCGCCGTTCCTGGGAGTCTCACCCGCAGCGCTGGGCGATCCAGTCGCGGAATACCGCCTCGCTGACCTCGCCACCCGCGATGCCCCGGATCACGTGGTCGGTCTCCTCCGGATCACCGGGTGCCGGGATCCAGGTCCTGCCGTTGCGCTCCACGAACTCGACCGTGGCCAGGAACGCACAGCGCTTGTTGCCATCGGGCAGCGGATGGTTCTTGACCAGATGCCAGCAGAGCACCGCCGCCTTCGTCGCGAAGTCGGGATAAGCCTCGACACCCCCGAAGCCGGCCCGCGGCGCGGCCAGTGCGGAATCCGCCAGGCCGATCCGGTTGAAGTCGGCGATGAGCTCGGCCGGCACCCCGAGGGCGGCCTCTGCGATGAGCAGGTAGTCCGCCAGCTCGAGGTAGACGGTCACTGCGAGAGGCGTTCGAGGATCTCCCGGTTGCGCTCCATGCTCGCCTTCAGGCGACTTCGGAAGTCTGGGTCCGACCGACGAGCCTCGATGTGGGCGGCGATCGCCCGCTGGATCTCCTCGTTGACCGACACCTCGTCGACGCCGGCGATCGCCTCGAGGGCCTCGGCCTGGTCGGCGGGCAGGCGCAGGGTGCGGGACTTGATCGTCATGGGGTTGGCCTCCAACGTTCTGGAGCGGGTGCTCCACGATACCACGGTATCTCGGTGTACCCATCACGGCGATCCGCCAGCCCGACGTAGGGCGGGTAGGCGTCCCGGGCTCCCAGCGAAGACCCATATCGGCGAGCTGCTCATGAACCCGACGAGACCCCGGCCGATGGCCGAGGTCTCGAGCGACCGACTGACCACATGTGTCGCCGATGTCGCGACTCATGACATGGCGCGCCCGACAGGTGTTGGGCGCGCGTTAGCAACCTACGAGATCCCGATCGAGGGTCGGGATGAGTGGGTGGCTGCGGCGAGGCGGCTGGCGTGAGAGAACGGGCTCGGGCTCGGGCGACGGACCGTGAGGTCGGCGTGGTCGCCGCGGTCCTCGTCGCGGGGTCAGAGAAGGCCGCTGCCCACCGCCTCGGCCTGTCGCACTCCACCGTGAAGCATCACCTGGCGAGTGCCCGGTCGAAGGTGGGGGCGACCACGACGGCGCAGCTCGTCTGGATCCTGGCCCCGCGTCTGCCCGAGCCCGAGGTCGGGGTCCAGACGGACGAGTGGCAACCGCCCGCCCGAATCCGCTGACACGTGAGTTCGTCGCCCCAGGCAGTCCCCGGATCGCGCCTGGGACCGACCGCAGACGACCAGTCGGGTCGATGGTGTCGGAGTACATGACGGTATGGATGATCAGGATCGCGGCTCCGTCAGGGCCACGGCTAAGCGTGGTGACCGGCCAGGACGTGGACACCTCGTGGGCTGTCGGGTCGCCGCGAACCACCGCCGACATGAGATGTGGCCCGCCCCTTGCGGGACGGGCCAGCGGTTTCGCCAAGACGGCGCGATGGGTTACTCGGCGGCCACCTCAGGCATCGGTGGAGCGTCACCGGGGAGGATGAGGCCATCGAACGTGCGCGAGGATGGCGAGACGTCAGGCGCGAGAACGGCACCGAGGCCTTGGTTGTCGCCATACCCCGTCGCG
>JBBEBL010000028.1:0-7778 GCA_040882345.1 Chloroflexota bacterium | reverse complement strand
GTCTCGTACGTGCCCTGCAGGATGCCCTGGGTCCCGATGTAGATCCACGAGCCGGCGGTCATCTGGCCGTACATCATCAGCCCCGCCGCCTCCAGTTCCCGGAAGTGGTCCCAGTTCGCCCACTTCCCCACGAGGTTGGAGTTGGCGATCAGGACCCGCGGCGCCCACTCGTGGGTGCGCAGGACGCCCACCGGCTTGCCGCTCTGGACGAGGAGCGTCTCGTCGTCGGCCAGCGCACGGAGCTCGCGGACGATGGCGTCGAACGCGTCCCAGCTGCGCGCCGCCCGCCCGGTGCCGCCGTACACGACCAGGTGGTCCGGATCCTCGGCGACCTCGGGGTCCAGGTTGTTCATGAGCATCCGCAGCGCCGCTTCCTGGGACCAGCCGCGGCAGGTCAGCTCGGGACCCCGTGGGGCGCGGACGGGGCGAGGGCCGGCGATCGATTCGGTCATGCGCGACAGGCTACTCCGTGAGGCCGGCCACGATCCGCTCACCCAGGCGGGCCTCACCAAGGGCGGTGATGGCCACGACGCGATCCGGACCGGTCAGGCGGACGTGGTAGGTGTGGACGAGGTTCCGGCACGACCCGATGTGCGTCGTGACGCCGCCGATCTCCGCCTGGGCACTCCCCGTCTGGACGCCCCCGGCCGGCTCGCAGGCCGCCGCATCGTAGGTCTCCCGCCACTGGCGGAACCACCCGTCGGAGAAGACGTCCGGGCGGAGGCGCGCCACGCTGACGATGGCGAGGTCGTCCGCGACGGATGAGCCCGGTCCCACGTAGATGGCGACCGCGATCGATTCGACGCTGGCTGCCAGGTCCACGGACGTGGCGATCTCGGCGGCGGTGTCCGGGTCGGCGAGGCGCTCGATGCCGTCAACCGTGGGCGGCAGCACGTCGAGGAGCGCGGGGTCGACGCCGATGGCCGCACGGGGCGTGGTCGAAGGCGTGGTGGGCGGGGCGAGCGTCGGGGTCGCCTCGCCACAGGCGACGACCACCATAGATGCGACGATCGCCGCGACGGCGACGATGCCCGGTGCGCGGCCCGTCACGAAAGCTCGCGGCGCATGACCGGGAAGCGCTCGTCGGCGGCGGCCACCACGAAACCCAGCGTCTCCCAGAAGGCGGGCGTCGCGGAGCTGGTCGCGTCGGCCGGGGCGCCGACCGTGGGATACGTCTCCACCGCCGCGAACCCGCGCTCGGCCAGGTCCTCGCAGATCGCGGTGACGAGCCGGTGAGCCAGGCCCATGCCGCGAGCCTGGGCCGTCGTCGCGATGCAGGTGATGACCGCGGGCAGGGGCGCCTCGGGGAGGGCCGGGTACAGGTCCCGGGTCCGCTGGGCGCGGGGATAGGCCGTCAGCGGTCCGAACTGCGCGTAGACGGCGGGTTCGTCGTCCAGCAGGAGCACCTTGGCGTAGGAGCCGACGACACCCAGCCCGCGGCCCAGGAGGCGCAGCTTTCGAGGGGAGTCGTCCGGAACGGCGGGCCGAGGTTCGCGGCGCGGCGCGAACGGGTTGTCGGCCGGCGGATCATCGTCGTCGCCCAGGAGGAACGGATTGGCGGGCGGGCCCCCGCCACCGGCCACGGCGAACGGGTTCGCGACACCGGCCGTGAGGTCGGTGAGGAACGGATTCGCGGGCGCGGCTCGCGGGGGTGCCGAGCGGTCGGGCGGCCAGGACGACGGAGACGGCTGCAGCCAGTCCAGGCGCGCGGCCCGCGAACCCCGGTCGGCATCCTCCCAGTAGTCGCATGACCGGTGGTCGAATCCGCGGTCGGCGCAGGGTGGCAGGCGGGCGTACGAGGCCTCGTCCGTGACATCAAGGACGACGATCCGGCGCGTGTCATCCATACGCAGGGAGTCTAGCGGGGGAGGACGTCACGGCCGTGCCGCGAGATGGTTATCCTGCATCCGATGGAGACCCGAGCGGCGGTCCTGCGTCCTTGAACCCGGCCGACCTCGGCGACGACCCGTACGAGATCCTGGGCGTGCCCCGGGGTTCCAGCGACCGGGTGATCACCACCGCCCACAAGCAGCTGGCTCGCCGCTTCCATCCCGACATCGCGGGCGACCATTCCACCGGTCGGATGATGCGCATCAACGCGGCGCTCGACGCGATCCGGACGGCGGAGCGTCGGATCGAGTTCGACGCGCTGGACCGATGGGAGGCCAACCCGGGACGCACTCCGGATCCCGCGAACCCGCGCCGGCATGCGACGGTAGCCGGCGCGACCGCGACGAGACCGCCTCGCTGGACCCCCGAACGCGACGGGACCGGGGGGGCCGGGCCTCCGCCGGGCCGACCTTCCGGGAGCGTCCTGGATTTCGGTCGCCACAAGGGTTGGTCGCTGGGCGAGATCGCCCGCGTGGACCCGGGCTACCTCCAGTGGCTGATCGATAAGCGCGAGGGCCAGCCGTTCGTCGCGGAGATCGACCAGCTGCTGCGCCGGGTCGGCTTCTGGCCGAGCCAGCCTTCCGAGCGCGCAACGAATGGGAACCGACGACGGGGGGTCTTCCGCCGCGGGTGACGGTCCCGCTACGGGGCGCGCCGAGCATCCCCCACTCGATCGCGTTTAGAGCTGTGAGCTCTGCTGATCGCGCCGATCCGCCCTTATCCGTCGCCGACAGAGCTGTGGCCTCTGCCAGGGGCCCGAATCGAGGGGGTACGTGCCCGAGGCACCGAATCCGCGTGATCCGTAGAGGTGGTGCTTCTAAACGCGATCGACGACGGCGCCGCGCGCCGGCCGCGCGCACCCCGCACTCGCCCGCTACGGGGCGACGAGATCCACGAGCGCCCCATCGTGGACGAGCGCCGTCGCGGCGGCGAGGTCCGGCCCCGGCTCGCGATCGCGATCCAGGTGCGCCACCGCCGCTCGGATGCGCGCATGAGCCTCGGCCACGCCGGCCCCCGGCGCGGGCGCGATCCCCGGCCCGGCCCCCCGCCCAGAACCCGCCCCACCCATCGCCGCCAGCCTGAGGTCCAGCGCCTGCGCGCCCACCACGAGCTCGATGGCGAGGATCCGTTCCACCCCCTCCAACACCGTCCTTGCATGACGGGCGGCGATGGAGCCCATGGACACATGGTCCTCCTGGTTCGCGCTGGTCGGGATGGAATCCACGGAAGCCGGGTGGGCCAGGACCTTGTGCTCGGACACGAGCGCCGCGGCCGTGTACTGGTAGATCATCATGCCCGACTCAACGCCGGACGCCGGCGCGAGGAACGGAGCCAGTCCACCGTTGAGCCGCGGATCCACGAGGAGCGCCGTGCGCCGCTCGCTGATGGACCCGAGCTCGGCGACGGCGAGCTTCACGAAGTCGAGCGCGAGCGCGATGGGCTCGCCGTGGAAGTTGCCGCCGCTGATCACGCGGCCGCCGCCGGTCGCGATGGTGTCCACGTCGGCGACTCCCCCGCCCGGGAAGACGAGTGGGTTGTCCGTTGCGCTGTTGAGCTCGATGTCCAGGACGCGTCGCAGGTGATCAAGGGCATCCCGCACCGCGCCGTGGACCTGCGGGACACAGCGCAATGAGTAGGGATCCTGGACCTTGTGGGCATGGCCGTGATGGGAGGCCTGGAGTCCGCTGTCACGGAGCAGGTGGCGCAGCTCGGCGGCCGTGGCGATCTGGCCGGGATGCGGTCGGGCCAGCTGGTACGGTGCCGCGAACGCCACGTCCGTGCCGAGCAGGGCCTCCACGCTCAGGGCGGCAGCCACGCTGGCCGTCCGGACCAGGCGGTCCGCATCGGCGAGGAAGAGGGCCGCGATCGCGCTCATCATCTGGGTCCCGTTGAGGAGCGCCAGCCCCTCCTTGGGGCCCAGCGTCAGCGGCTCAAGGCCCGTCTCACGCAGGGCGTCCCCACCACTCATGACCCTACCGCGGAGCTCCACCTGCCCACGGCCGATGAGCGGCAGCGCCAGGTGCGCCAGCGGCGCCAGGTCCCCGGACGCCCCGACACTCCCCTGTTCCGGAACGACCGGGTGGATACCCAGCCGCAGGAACTCCAGCAGTCGATCAACGATGAGCGGCCGGCAGCCGCTGTGGCCCAGCGCAAGCGTGTTGGCCCGCAGCAGCAGCATCGCCCGCACGATCTCGCGCGGGAACGCCGGCCCGACGCCAGCGGCGTGGCTCATCAGGAGGTTCTCCTGGAGCTGGCCGGCCTGCTCGGGCGGGATGGACGTGGAGGCGAGATCGCCGAAACCGGTCGTCACGCCGTACACGACCGCGCCCTCGGCCACGAGTGATTCGATGACGTCGCGAGCCTCCTGCATGCGCTCGCGGGCATGGATATCCAGGAGAGCGGGCACGCCGCCTCGGGCGACCGCCTCCACGTCCGCGACGGTCAGGTCCGCCCCGGTCAGGACGACCGGCGTGTCGTCGCCGCCCCGCCGACCGACCGGGTCTGGATCGTGGTGCGGGACCATCGACTCGCTCACGAGGTCGAGGATAGTCGCCGCGAGTCCCGGCGTGCCATCATCTGGCGATGGAGGTACACGACGACCGATGACGACGGAAGCGCACGCGGCGGATCACGGCGCCACGACCGACCACGGCACGGGCACTGACCACGGCACGGCCACTGACCACGGCCACGGGAGCGATGCCCTTGGGCCCATCGACGTCTGGGCCTGGGGCGCCGGTGCGCTCGGGATCCTGCTGGGCCTGATCGTCGCGCTCAGCTTCGCCCTCGCCACGGCACCGGTCGGCGGCTGAGCCACCCCACCACAGGAACCCTCAGGCGTCCGGCGCCTCGCGCTCCTGGCGCGTGGCGATCCAGGCGATGACGCTGACGACCGCGAAGCCGGAAGCGGCCAGGGCCACCGCGACCGCCAATGACGCCCCATCCGGCGGGCCCAGGAAGGATCGGTCCTCGTCCAGCCAGGGCCACAGCGCTCGCAACGACCCGATCATCAATCCGGTGAGCGCTGCCATCGTCACGCCATGCCGATGCTCCAGCAACCACTCGAGGAGCTTGGAGAACGCGGCGAGCCCCACCACGGCGCCGGCGATGAACACGGCGACGTAGGCGATGTCGAGATTCGAGAGGGCGTCCAGCGTGGGCCGATACATGCCCATGACCAGCAGGAGGAACGCGCCGCTGATCCCGGGCAGGATCATCGCGCAGATGGCGATCGCGGCCGCCGGGAAGACGAGATAGAGCGGGGGATCAACGACCTCGCGCGGCGGCAGACCGACCAGGATGAAGGCACCGACCGCGAAGATGACGATCAGGGCGACCTCCGTCGGGCCGATTGGCTTGATCCGCCGGAACGGGATCGCGAGTGACCCCAGGATGAGCCCGAAGAACGTGGCGGAGACCTGGGCCGGATAGGCATCGATGAGGCCGGGGATGATCCGCGACCCGATCACGATGGCGGTCAGGATGCCCAGACCCAGCGGGATGACGAGGGTCCACTCCACGCCGCGAAGCCGCTCGCGACCGCCGCCGATGTCGAGTCGAAGGAAACGGAATCCCGCCGACGAGGCCTCCCCGACCGAGCGTACGAGTCGCTCGTAGATGCCGACGATCAGCGCGACAGTCCCGCCGCTCACGCCCGGGATGACGTCCGCCCCGCCCATGAGGAGGCCGCGCACGACGTTGCCGAGGAGCATCCGGGGGTCAGGCATCGCGGCGCAGCGTACCGCACGGTGGCGGGCGCCCGCCTGACCGCGGCCGTCTGACCGCGGTCCGCCTCATCCGTTCATCCGGATGGATGGCTGCCCCGTATACCCGTCGACCGCCACGCAGCCAGAAAGCGGCTCGCGACGACGCGGACGACAAACGCCACCCATCCAGGAGAACAACCATGCGCACTACGTCCATCCTGCTCACGGCCGCCGCCGCGATCGTCTTCACCGCGTGCGGTGGCGGTGGCGCGACGACAGCACCGTCCAGCGCCCCATCGGCGGCGCCGACCATGGCCCCATCGATGTCCATGGAGCCGTCCATGGCGCCCAGCCCGAGCGCGACGGCGGTCACGACCGACAGCCCGGCCGCCGACCTGCGGGTCGCCCTGGACACCAAGCTCGGCGAGCACCTGATCCTGGCCGCCAAGGCCACGGGCGCTGCGCTGGACGGTCGCGGCGATGAGTTCGCCGCCTACGGTGGACTGCTCAACACCAACGGCACCGACCTCGGCGCCATGATCGGGTCCGTCTACGGCGACGCGGCCAAGGACGAGTTCAACCGGATCTGGAGCGCCCATAACGGCTTCTTCGTCGACTACACGACCGGTGTCGCGACCAAGGACATGGCCATGCAGGACAAGGCCGTGCAGGACCTGACCACGGTCTACGTCCCGGAGTTCTCTACCCTGCTCGCCGGTGCCACCGGCCTCCCGGTGGACGCGGTCACGGGCCTCGTCACGGATCACGTCCTCCAGACCAAGGCCATCGTTGACGCCCAGGCCAGCAAGGACTTCGAGGCAGCCTACGCGGCGATCCGCACGGCCTATGCGCACATGCAGATGATCGGCGACGCACTTGCCGGCGCCATCGCCACCCAGAACGCCATCGAAGGTGAAACGGACAGCGCCGCGGTCGGCCTGCGCGTGGCCCTCAACCAGCTCCTCGCGGAGCACCTGTACCTCGCCTCCTCGGCGACCGGCGCCGCCCTCGGCGGTCGCGCGGACGAGTTCGCTGCGGCCGGCGGCGTGCTCAACACGAACGGCACCGACCTCGGCGCCGCCATCGGCTCGCTCTACGGCGACGCGGCCAAGGACGAGTTCAACCGGATCTGGAGCGCCCATAACGGCTTCTTCGTCGACTACACGACCGGTGTCGCGACCAAGGACCAGGCCGTCATGGACAAGGCGGTCCAGGACCTGACCACCGTCTACCTGCCCGAGTTCTCGACCTTCCTCGCGGGCGCCACGGACCTGCCGCTGGACGCGGTCACCTCGCTGGTCGAGGAGCACATCCTGACCACGAAGGCGATCGTGGATACCCAGGCCTCGGGCGACTGGGCGGCCGCCTCGGCAGCTGACCGGATGGCCGGCCAGCACATGCAGATGATCGCTGACCCGCTCGCGTCCGCCATCGTCGCCAAGCTCCCGGACATGTTCGCCAACTAGGCGGATCCCCTACATCGCGACGGGTGGGTGCTCCTCCGCCCACCCGTCGTTCGCACCCCAAGGACACGACATCCTATGAAGACCCTTCTTCTCTCCAGCACCGCGCTCGCCCTTGTCCTCGCCCTTGCGGCCTGCGGCGGCTCCGGGACCACAGCGGGTCCCGCGACCACGGCCCCGACGGATGCGCCATCAGCTGCCCCGACCGCGACCACGGCTGCGCCGAGCGTCGCGCCCTCGGCCGGTGTCGAGGGCCAGGTCGTCATCGTCAGGGACTTCGCCATCGAGCCGCTGGACGTGACCTCCAAGACCGACGTCGCGCTGGCCGTCACGAGCGAGGGGCCCACGCCCCACAACCTCACCATCCGCGACGACGCCGGGGAGATCCTTGGCGCCACGGCGGACCTGAGCGAGGGTGGGTCGGAGACCCTGACCACCAAGCTCCAGCCGGGTACGTACGTCCTGTTCTGTTCTCTCGGTGGCCACGAGAGCCTCGGCATGCGAGCCACGCTCACCGTCGAGGAATAGCCCTTCCGCGGTCGGCGGCCCTCCTCCCATCGACCGCTCCCCTCCCATCCGAACGCCCGGCCCCGTGCCGGGCGTTCGGCATGTCCGTGCGAGCACCATCGGCCGTGTCAGCGGCCTGTCACCCCGTGACCGAACGCAAGAACCGACAAGCCCCCGTCCCTGGTTCGGTCGTCGGGTGAGCCAACGGACG
>JBBEBL010000027.1:0-1353 GCA_040882345.1 Chloroflexota bacterium | reverse complement strand
GCAGGCGATTCCGTTGACACCGCAGGTGGCGCCGGTCCCGTAGCCGATGGGACTCACCCCGCTGGAGCTGTAGACGAAGGTCGCCGCCTTGGACGCGCGCGTCGCGTTCGACGCGCTCGCCGCGTTGCGGATGGCGGTCTTGATCGCGGCCGGCGGCTCCGCCCCGGAACGCCAGCGGAAGGTCAGCTGCTGGTTCTGGGCCCACAAGGAGCCGCCCAGCGACGGGTCGGGTGCGTGCGCCTGGGTGCTGGTGGCTGCCATCGCCGCGACGATCAGGGCGAGCAGGGTCGCTGCCGGGCGGCGGGTGCGCTGGGGGTTCATGGAAGCACCTCATCGAGGCGGCGGATGGCACCATCGGCGAGGCGGCGGAACCGGGCGTCGCGGATCCAGGCGGCAGGGTCCTCGGGACCATCGTTGTCCGAGAGCAGGACCCAACCGCGAGGGACGTCGACGTCGATGTCCGCATCGTGGTCGGCGATGCGGAGGCCTTCGGGGACGTCGGCCGTTTGCGCCGCCACCTGGGCGCCGCCGAGCGGGAGCAGCGTGAGCGGACCGCCTGGACCACCGTGCTCGAAGGCGACGACCGACCGACCGGCATCGTCCAGCGCGAGGTCCGCCGTGCCGGCGCCGTCCGCGATGACAGACGCGTCGCCGAGGGCCAGATCGACCGCGACGATGGGGCAGGGGAGGCCGCGACAGGCGCCGCGCATGACCGCTTCGTGGGCCGTGATCCCGACGAGCTCGCCGAGGGCCGGCTCCGCGACGGTGCGGGTCGAACCGTCGCTCGTGTCGAGGACCCGGAGGCGGCAGGCGACCTCACCACACGAGGCGATGGCCAGGTAGCGGCCGTCCGCGGACCACTGCAGGGTCGTGAGGAAGGTGATCCCGAACCGATCGTCGGGCTCGATCGGTGGGAGGATCCGCTCGGCGTCGCCGCTGAGCGGGGAGCGGCGCCAGATCCCGAGGTCGGCGCGGTCGGCTCGCCGGACGCGGTGTTCATAGATGGTCTCGTCATCGGGGCCGAGGACGGCGCTGCGCACGACGTCCGAGGTGATCGCGATGGTCTGCGCGCACCCACGGGTGAGGTCGACGATCGCGATGGTCGAGCGGCGGCCATCGTCCGTCCCGAACACGACCCGGCCGCGGTCCGGTCCGCTCGCGAACGACTCCGCGTCCAGCGGGATCGTCCACGTCGGCCCACCGGCGATCCCGAGGTCCAGGCGCTGCGCGGCGCGGACCCCTTTCGCGAGCACCGGCTCGATGCGCTGCCAGGCGATTCGGGTGAACGGGGCTGCGCCGGCGGTTTCCGTGCAGGCGGGTGGGGGACGACCTTCCACCGTCGGTGCCCCGAGC
>JBBEBL010000026.1:0-1354 GCA_040882345.1 Chloroflexota bacterium | reverse complement strand
GCGCCGGCGAGTCGGGCGGCAAGCGCCGTCGTGGGCGACTCGACCGCGATGTGCGTAACACCCCAGTCGCGGAGCTGGTCCTCCCAGCCATCCACGCCAGCGAGGACGCTCTCGTAGCTCGCCCAGACGTCGGCCGGGATCAGCTCGATCCGGGAATCCACCGCGACCGTCGCCTCGGGCAGCGCGTACTGGAACCAGGAGCCCCAGCGCTGTTCGTTGAGGATCCGGTCGCCGGGCTGGAGGTCTTCGCGAAGGAAGGCCGTGATCCCGGGCGGAGCGTCAGCCAGGAGACCGTCCGGCGCCTTGGTTCCGGGATCGATGGGGCGCCAGGCGGGCAGCAGGACGATGCCAACGACGACCAACACGATGGCGACCGCGCCATTCAGCCGGCGGAAGGCGGCGCGCTCCACGCGCTCCGGGTCTGGCCTTGCGGGCACGAGGGTGCCGGCGACGGCGACGACCGCGGCGAGCGGCCACCACGCGACACCCCGCAGGGCGAAGAGGCCGATGACGACGAAGACCGCCAGCCATGCGAGCATCGGCCAGGCGACGATGCGGGGGGTGCGGGCGATGAGGGTCACGACGCCGGCGACGGATGCGAAGAACAGGAGCCCGGCGATGTCGCGGATGGACGTGGGCTGCCACTCCGTCACCCGCGCCGTCACGGAGGGGTCCGTGGAGAGGCCCGCCGCGTAGACCCACACGGCCGGACCGAACGGCGTCAGGCAGGCGGCAGCAGCGGCAACCACCGCGACGATCATGGCGCGGTGCGGTCGGTCCACCCGGTCGTGGACATCCTCCAGCCAGGCGAGACCGAGCACGAGCGGCCCCAGAAAGAAGCTCCCGTGCAGGTTCGCCCAGAGCACGACGACGACGGGGACCAGCCAGACGCGGCGCGGCGATCCGTGCCGATCGGCGACCAGCAGCAGAACGACCGCGAAGCAGGCCATCCCCAGGAGCTGCGGGCGGAGAGCCATGGCGGGCGCCGCGACGACAAAGGCGACGAGGACGAGCAACGCCGACGTCCGCGCATCCAGACCTCGACGCCGGACGGCGACCAGGAGGCTGCCGACGATGATCACCGTGAGAGCGACACGCAGGACGACCAGGCCGGTCCAGCCGCCCGCCATCTCGACAAGGCGCAGGATGACCTGGGCGCCCCATTGCTGGTCCCGCCACGGCTCGCCGGCCGCCGTGAATGTCCACGTGTCCACGGCCGGGATCCGTCCACTGGCAAGGATCTCCGACCCGGCACGCAGGTGATACGTCAGGTCCACGGTAGATGTCGAGGCGATGACGGCCGCCAGCATCGGCAGCGCGACGGCGAGGAACAGCCAGAGGCGCGTGATGGACA
>JBBEBL010000025.1:5604-7842 GCA_040882345.1 Chloroflexota bacterium | reverse complement strand
CTCGCCGCTCGCCGAGGTCGGGTCGTGACCAACCGGGTCGTCCGCGAGCGCATCGATCCGCGGTTGACCGCGTCGCTGTTCGCCAACTACCGGTCGGCGGTCGACGCCATCCTGGAGCTCGTCGACAATGCCATCGACTCGCGCGTGGCCGGCCAGCCGTTGCGGGTGGAGCTGACCGTGCGACCGGGCACGATCACGCTCGTCGTGGTCGGCGGCAAGGGCATGGGCCCGGCCGAGCTGGAGCGCGACTACCTGCGCTGGGGCGGCTCGCGCAAGCGGAGTGGCGACCAGATCGGCCGCTACGGGCAGGGCGGCAAGGCGGCCGTCGGATACCTCGGGCAGCGCTTCGCGATCATCGCGTCGAGGCCTGGGGAGTCCCGCGCCGTCGGCTTCGAGGACGATGCATACCGGGACCGCTCGCGGCTGCGCACCTACGAGTTGCACGACCGACCCAAACCGGTGGAGACGGCGCTCGGCTACGTGCGCGTCGAGATCGGCGGGGTGGATCGACCGGTGGATCGCCGACGGCTGCCGGCGCGGCTGGCCGAGGTCTATCGGCCGCTGTTGGCCGCCGGCTCGGTGATGATGATGGTTGATCGGGCGCCGGTGACCGTGACGGATCCGGACCTCACGGAGCGGCATGACGTGAGCGTGCGGGCCGGCGGCCGCCTGGTGCGCGGCTGGTATGGACTGCTACCTGATCCCCCGCCGCCGGGGGCCGCGGCCGGCATCCGCCTGTACCACCTGGGTCGACTCGTGGGGTCGCCGGAGTGGTTCGGGCATCAGGGCCCGACCCTTCACCCCGGCCTGGGCCGGTTGGTGGGCGAGCTGGAACTGCCGCACGTCCCGGTCACCATGAACAAGTCCGATGTGGATCGCGACAGCCCGGTCTGGGCGGACGTCGAACGGCGCCTCCATGCGCTGTTGGCCCCGCTGGTGCGACGCTTGATGCGCGACGAGGCGGCGCGCATCGATCCGGGCAGCCTCAAGACCGCCGAGCAGGTCCGGCGCATCCTGGCCCGGGCGCTGCGCCTGCTGGAGTCCGGGCGCCTGTTCGAGAGCGATCCCGGGACGGGCGTCGGGGCAGAGGAGGGGCCGGATGGGCAACTCCCGCTGTCGGCGGTGGCCGGCGATCCCCCGGGCGGCGACGCCGAGGTTGATGCGCCGGAACCGGACGGTGACGAGGATCCGCCGGGACAGCCCGCCGTCCCGAAGCCGCCCAGGACCGGCCGCGGCCAGGGCCGAGGCGGCGCGGAGGTCGTCATCCGATCGCTGGACCCTCGCCTGCGCAGCGCGATGGTCGTGGAGGACGGCGTCCGGCGCGTCGTCATCAACGCGCGCTACCCACTCTATGAGGTGCGCAAGGGCGACCTCTGGTATCAGCTCGAGACGGCGTTGCGCGAGGTCTGCCTGACCATCCCTGAGGCGACGGTCCCGGAGTTCGAGCGCAAGGTCAACGAGCTGATGCTCGTATCGCTGTCACTGGCACCACGAAAGCGGCGGTCGCGGGCTGGCAAGGCCTCGGCGGCGGGCGCTGGGCGGCAGCGGAGTGCGGGCCTCGGCTGATCAGCGCAGTGTCGCGTCCGCGTACGCCTCCAGCCGCGCGAGGGCCTGCGGCAGGTCCGTCCGCCCAAAGCCGATCCGGAAGTGATCGCCGGCCACGCCCAGCTGCGAGCCGGGCAGCAACAGCACGCCCTCCGTCTCCACGAGCCCCGCGGCGAAGTCGTCGATCGACTGCCCGGGGGCGGTCAGCGCCGCGAACCCCACGGATCCGGCGCGTGGCCGGATCCAGCTGAACCGATCCGACCAGGTCTCGAAGAACCGGTCGAGGTGGACGAGGTTCGCGTCCACGATGCTGCGCGACCGGGCCAGGATCACATCGCTGGCCCGCAGGCCGATGAGCGCGAGGATCTCCGATGGCGCGGCGGAGCAGATCGTCGTGTAGTCCTTGAACGCCGAGCAGCGCGCCAGAAGGTCCCGGTCGCGCGTCGCCATCCAGCCGATCCGCAGGCCGGCCATCGCAAACGACTTCGACATCACGCCGATGGACACGCCGCGCGCCATGGCGTCGGCGCCGGCCGGCAGTCGATCGGACGGGTCGAACTCCAGCTCTCGGTAGACCTCATCCACGACCAGGTGGGCGCCGGCGTCCTCGGCGATCGCGACGAGCCCGGCGAACGTGGCGTGGTCCGGGAGCATGCCGGTGGGGTTGTGGGGCGCGTTGACGATGATCATCCG
>JBBEBL010000025.1:1554-5504 GCA_040882345.1 Chloroflexota bacterium | reverse complement strand
TCCCACAGGTCGCGGGCCTCGTCATCCGCCAGCGCGAGGACCTCCGCCATCGGCATCCCCTGCACGTCCGACGCGCACAGCACGTACCGGACGGCGAACTCCCACCGGGCGAAGTACCGCTCCAGGGCGAAGTCGTCGATGCGCATGGTCCGGGCGGTCAGCCCCCGACGACGACCACCATCGCTGAGCCGACGGACCTGACGGCCGCCTCGGGCAGGCCGATCGCGACCATGACCCAGGAGATCGACTCACCCGCGTCCACGACGATGGCGTAGCGCCCGGCTCCCAGGTCGAGGAGCGACCCGGACCGGTCACCGAAGTCGGCGGCACCAAGGTCCGTGCCCTCCGGCGTGCAGTCATCGCCGGTGCAGAACGCACCCTCGCGCAGCTCGATCCGGGCACCGCCGGGTCCACGGTAGGCGATCTCCAGCCAGCCGCCACCGGCCAGGCGGTACTGGCCGGTGTCCACGAACCAGCCGGCCGGCAGGACGGGGCAGTAGACGCTCCAGTCGACCGCGTCCGCGACGGCCGCGTAGAAGTCTCGGTTCTCCGACGTCCCGGTGCAGGCTTCCGCCGACGCACCGGTGGGATCCGTTGGGTCGGGCTCCGCCGACTCCGTCGGCGTAGTGGGATCGTCCGTGGGCGGCGGGTCGGTCGCCTCGGGATCCTCGATCGGGGTCATCGTCGGCGAGGGGGCATCGGAAGGCGTGGTCGGAATGGCACTGGCTGTGGGCGACGCCGGATCGGTCGGAGGAGCGGGAGTCGCCGTCCCCGTCGGCCCGCCGCCACAGGCAGCGATGAGCGCGGCCACCATCACGAGGGCCGCCACGGCCAGCGGAACGGATCGACGACGTTCGGGACGCCCACGTCCCGGCGCGCGCGATGAGCGTCGGATCACGCGCACGAGCGTAGCACGCGGGCCGACCGACGCGCGGAATGCCACGTCTCGCCACAATGTGGGGATGCGCCCTGAGCGACTCCTACCTGGGGCCGACATTTGGGGAACGTCCGACGACCCCCTCGAGTGCGTGGATCTGCGCCCCGGGGTGCGGTTCGAACGACGCGAGTCGGCCGTGACACTGACGTTCGACCGCCCGTGGCAGGCCCTCAGCAGCGCGGTCCTGGGTGGTGGACGCGGGCCCGTGCGATCGGTGCTCAATCTGCACGTGCCGGCCAGCTACGCCGGGACGAACCCGGAAGCTGATCTGCGCCGGGCCACGCGCCTGCTGCGCCTGCGGGAGCCCGTTGTCGGCCTGATGACCGCCGTTCGGCTGGACGAGACGCAGCGCGGGGAGGCGACGGTCGCCGGGCGACGTGTCTGGTCCATGGTCACCGTGGGGGTGGGGAACGCGACACGCGCGGGCGCCGCCACACGCGCATGGGCCTCCACCGGGACGCGACCCGGACCGGGGACGATCAATGCGATCATCCTGTCCGAGGCGCGCCTGCGGGACGCGGCCGCGATGGAGCTGGCCATGATCGTGACGGAAGCCAAGGCCGCCGCGATGGTCGAGTCCGGGCTGCGGACCGCCGTCGGCGACCGGGTCAGCGGCACGAGTACGGATGCGGTCGCGATCGTCTGGCCAAGCACCGCAAGCCCGCACGTCCGCCACGCGGGCGCCGCGACCGAACTCGGCGATATCGTGGCCGCGATGATGAGCGCCGCCATCCGGTCCAGCGTCGCGATGCGCGCGGTGCAAGGGTCCGCCGTGGATCGGGACACGGACGGGTGAGGCGCTCCACCGCCTGGTGTCTCGCCCTCGGGATCGACATCGCGGCCGGCGAACTGCCGGCCGCGATCCATCCGGTCGTTCTGGTGGGTCGCGGTATCGCCCTCCTGGAGCGACGGCCGCCCGCCGATCCGGCCGCGGCGCTGGGGCGCGGCATCGTCCTTGTCGCCGTCCCGGGCACGCTGGCCGCCATCATCGGGTGGGCCGCGGAGCAGATCCCAGATCGACGGGTGCGGTCCGTGGCGTCCCTGCTGCTCCTGTCATCGTCGTTCGCCCTCCGTGGGCTGGTGGAGGCGGGTCGCCACACAGAACTCGCCCTCGAATCCGGCGATCTCGCAACGGCCCGCACCCGCGTGCGGGCCCTCGTCAGCCGCCCGACCGCGGACCTGGATGGAGCACATCTGGCATCGGCCGTGGTGGAGTCGCTGGCCGAGAACCTTGTCGACTCGTACGTGGCTCCGATGGCCTGGTACGCCCTGGGTGGGCTGCCGGCGGTCCTCGTGTACCGGGTCGTCAATACCGCGGACGCGATGGTTGGGTATCGCGGCGCCTACGAGTACCTGGGAAAGGCGGCCGCCCGCCTGGACGACGTCGCCAATCTCGTCCCCGCCTGGCTGGGAGTCGCGGCGATCGTCGCGGCCGCGCCGTTCGCGGGCGGGTCGGCGAGGGACGCCTGGCGAACGACGCGCCGGGATGGGGGACGGACGGCGAGCCCGAACGCGGGTCGACCGATGGCAGCGGCGGCAGGCGCACTAGGAGTCTGGCTGGAGAAGCCTGGCGTCCATCTGTTGGGGATCGGGGGACGCCCGCCGACGCCCGCCGACGCCCGGCGCGCTGGCCGCCTCGTCGTCGGCGCTGCACTTTTGGCCACGGCGGTCTTCGTGGCGGTGGATCGGTGGGGTGGCCGTGGGCCGGCCTGACGGTTCGCTGCCGACTCGCACCACCGCCCGCAGCGCGGCTCCGGTCATGCACGGTGGCGCTCCGGACGGTTGGCTCGACTTCTCCGCGAACCCGAACCCCCTGGGCGCCCCGGCGGTGGTGTCGCGGGTGGTGAGCGCGGTCCGGTACGACCGTTATGCCGATCTGGACCCGGTGCATGCCGTCCACCACCTCGCGGAGGACGCCGGCGTGGACCCGTCCGCCCTCCTGCTCACCAGCGGCGCGACCGAGGGTCTGCGGCTCATCGCGACGCAGTTCCTGGGCCCGGACGTGCCGGCGGTCGTGATCGGGCCCACGTACGGGGAATACGCCCGCGTCGCCCGCCTGGCCGGGGCGCCGATCATCGAACGACGCGCAGCAGCGCCGCGATTCGACCCACTGATCGGCGTGGCCGGCGAGGTGCTGGCGGACGATCGCCCGGCTGTCGTGGTCATCGGCGACCCGAATAACCCGACGGCTCGACCTATCGGTGCCGACGGCCATGCCCACCTTCTGGCCGCCCTCGCCCGGCGCGGCCCGGCGCTGCTCGTCATCGACCAGTCGTTCCGGCCGTTCTCCCGGTCGCCGTCGCCGGACGCGGCCCTGCTGGCGACCGGTCGGGTGATCCTGGTGCGCAGCCTGACCAAGCGGCTCGGGATGCCCGGTGTCCGGCTGGGCTATGTGCTGTCGGCACGTGGGATCGTCGATCGCCTCCGCGAGGTGCAGGATCCGTGGGCCGTCGGGGCCCACGCCATCGCCGCAGCTGGGTCGGCTCGATGGGAACTGGAGCCGGGCGAGCGGGAGACCCTCGCGGCGTGGCGCGCGGACCTCGTCGCCGGCCTCCAGACGCGGGGGCTCCTGACCGTGACCTCGGATGCGAACTTTGTGCTCGTCTCGATCGGCGCGAAGGCGGCGACGCTCGTCGCACACCTGGCGGGGCGACGCATCGCCGTGCGTGACGCGGCAAGCTTTGGCCTCTCGGGGTTGATCCGCCTCGCCGTCCGCTCACCGCGAGACCAGTCGCTCCTGTTCCGCGCGATCGACGAGCACGTTGCGACCGGCCGGCAGACGGACGACGGTGCCGGGCGCCGGTAGGTCGATCTCGACGAGCGGACGGCCGGAGGCGAGCGCCAGCCCGATCCGCATGGGCCCGGCGTGAGTGACCACGATGCACGGCACTGCGGCCTCGACGATCGACCGCCACGCGGACTCGACACGAGCGAGCAGATCACGGTGGCGCTCGCCGTCCGGCCAGTCGATGTCGGCCTCGCCGCCGAGCAGCCGCGCGGCAAGGGCCGGGGC
>JBBEBL010000025.1:0-1454 GCA_040882345.1 Chloroflexota bacterium | reverse complement strand
TCCAACCACGGGTCGCTGCGCCCACAGTAGCGTCGGCCGGACCAGGCTGTCGACGCGTGCCGGACCAGGAAGATCGCCGCTGCGCGCTCGCCAGGTGGTGTCGCCCGTCCGGCGGTCATGACGGGCCGGACACCGCCGCCGACTCGAACGTCGCCATCTCATCGCGGATCCGGGCCGCGGCGACCAGGAACCCCATGGCCAGTGCGGCACCCGTCCCCTCCCCGAGCCGGAGGTCCAGCTCCAGGAGCGGCTGCAGGCCGAGGTGATCGAGGACGACCGCGTGACCCGGCTCCGCCGAGCGGTGGGCTGCGATCAGGCGGGGGCCAAGATCCGGCGCGAGAGCGCAAGCGACGAGGGCCGCGGAGCCGGTGATGAAGCCGTCGAGCACGACCGGGATGCCAGCCCCGGCCGCGCCGATCATGACGCCGACCAGGACGCCGATCTCCAACCCGCCGACGGCCGCAAGGGTGCCGATCGGGTCGGCCGTGTCGGGGTCGTTGATGCGCAGGGCGGCCTCGACCGCGGCGACCTTGCGCGCGCGACCGGCGTCGTCGATCCCGGTGCCGCGTCCGGTCACACGCTCGACCGCCACCCCCGTGAAGGCCGCCGTCAGGGCGCTCGCCGCCGTCGTGTTGCCGATCCCCATCTCGCCGACACCGACCAGATCGACCCCGTCCGCCACCAACTCGTCAACGATCTCGAGTCCGACGATGATCGCCCGCAGCGCCTCGTCGCGGGTCATGGCCGGTCCCTGGGTCATGTCCGCGGTCCCCGCCCGGATGCGGGCGCCAACGAGACGACCGCCACGTCGTGGGCCAGTCGGGTCTCCCGGCACCTCTGGGATGGGCGACGCGACCCCGACATCCACGACCGTCACCGACGCCCCGACCTGGGCGGCCAGGACGTTGATGGCCGCGCCGCCCGCGATGAAGTTGGCGACCATCTGAGGCGTCACCTCCGCCGGGTAGGCCGACACCCCCTGGCGCGTGACGCCATGGTCCGCGGCGGCGACGACGATCGCCCGCCGATCGACCCGGGCATCCGGGCGACCGGTGACCCCGGCAAGCTGGATCACCAGCGCCTCCAGGCGGCCCATGCTGCCGGGCGGCTTGGTCAGTCGGTCGAGCCGCGCGGCCGCGGCGTCCATCGCGGCCGTGTCGAGCGGCCCGATCCGGGCGATGGCCTCGTCCAGCCTGCGTCGTCTGCCTGCCGTCATGGACGATCGTTGCCTTTCAGGGTCAACGGGAGCCCGGCCACGAGCAGATAGACCTCGTCGGCGCGGACGGCGACGCGCTGATGGACCAGGCCGACGAGATCACGGTAGACGCGGGCGCCGGCGTGCATCGGGACGATGCCGCCACCGACCTCATCGCTGACCACGACGACCGGTCCGGCCCGGCGGTCGATGGCGCTCAGGGCGGCGGCGACGGGCCCTTCCAGGATCGGGTCGATGG
>JBBEBL010000024.1:6685-7848 GCA_040882345.1 Chloroflexota bacterium | reverse complement strand
ATCCTGGACGAGCTGGCCATCCCGGCGGCGATGCTCCCCGAGATCCGCGGCTCGTCCGAGGTCTATGGCACGGGAGTCGACGACCTCGCCGGTGTCCCCATCGCCGGTGACCTCGGCGACCAGCATGCCGCCCTGTTCGGCCAGGCGTGCTTCACTGCCGGTGAAGCCAAGTGCACCTACGGCACGGGCGCCTTCCTGCTGATGCACACAGGCGAGGTGCCGGTCGCGTCGCGCCACGGGCTCATCACCACCGTCGCCGCGCGCATCGGTGAGCGCACCACGTACGCGCTGGAGGGTTCGGTGGCCGTCGCCGGGTCGCTCGTCCAGTGGCTCCGCGACGACCTGCGCATGATCGACCACGCGTCGGAGATCGAGCCGCTGGCGGCCAGCGTCCCCGACAGCGGCGACGTCGTGTTCGTGCCCGCGTTCTCGGGGCTGTTCGCACCCCATTGGCGGCCCGACGCGCGGGGCATCATCGCCGGCCTGACGCGCTATGCGACGCGGGCCCACATCGCCCGAGCGGCCCTCGAGGCGACCGCCTTCCAGGTGGCCGACCTTGAGGAGGCGATGGCCGCCGATCTCGGCATGGATCTGACGGGCGAGCTGCGCGTGGACGGCGGCATGGTCGCCAACGGCCTGTTGATGCAGTTCCAGGCAGACATCCTGGGTCGGCCGGTCGCCGCGCCGCGCGTCGCCGAGACGACGGCCCTGGGGGCGGCGTACGCGGCGGGTCTGGCCGTCGGGTTCTGGCGCGACCAGGACGAGCTGCGGTCGATGGATGCCGTCGCCTGGCGCTGGGAGCCGCAGATGGCGGGTGATGAGCGCGCGGCGCGGCTGGCGCGCTGGCGCAAGGGTGTGGAGCGCAGCCTCGGCTGGGTGGGTTAACGGCGCCGCCGCCGCACGGCCGGCGAGCGATACCTTCCGGTGTGATGCACGTCCGCTGCATATTCCCGGGTTGGCCGGGTCGTGGCGCAGGAGCCGCCGGCCACCCGGCGCCCTCCGCCGCGCCCCAAACCCGACTTGATGCAGCCGACGTGCATCACCGGGTGATGGGTGTCGCCGCGCGCGACTCCGGAGGCCGCCGCCCTGCCGCCCGCCACCCGTCCAACCGCGCCCCAAACCCGACTTGATGCAGCCGACGTGCATCACCGGGTGATGGGTGT
>JBBEBL010000024.1:3858-6585 GCA_040882345.1 Chloroflexota bacterium | reverse complement strand
GTGCATCACGCGGGAACGTTGTCTTCACCGGGGCGGCGACTCCTTTGGTCGTGACAGACAGCTGTCACGAGGTCGGTGCACGATGGGCCTCGAACGTCGAAGGTCGACCAGGACCTTCGTGAGATCGCCGGGAGGGGTCGCGATGAACGACGAGTGGCTCAAGGCGCGTGAGCCAGCGTGGTGCGCGACGTGCGGCCATGCCCTGGATGGCCTTGATCCGGACGAGGATCCGACCGGCGACGCGGGCCGCCCCATCTGTGGCGAGTGCGAGCGCTCCCGCAACTACGTCGCGATGGACTACGCGGACGGCGACCTGGATGGCCGGATCGACTGACGCCGCCAGCGACACGAGCCGGCAGATACACGTCGATTGACACCCAAGAATGGACGTGTCACCCTCGGCACATGGTATCCAGGGTCAAACGCACCTACAACCTCGCGCCGACGACCGTGCGGCGGGTCCGCGAGCTGAGCGAGGAGTACGCCGTCGCGCCGTCACAGGACGCCGTGATCGAGCTTGCCGTCGAGGAGCTGGACCGGCGATTGCGCGACCTTCGGGAAGGCGACGCCTGGGCCGCGGCCGCGCTGGATCGCGACTTCGCGACAGAGGCGGCCGATCTTGACGAGGCGTACGGTTCAGTCGACACGGAGACGTGGCCGCGGTGAGCGGACCGCTCCGGTGGTCGATCGTCGTCGTGGATCTCGACCCGGTCCAAGGTCACGAGCAGGCGGGCGAGCGACGCGCCCTCGTCGTCTCGTATGAGCCGTTCCACCGCTCTGGACTCGCGACCGTCTGTCCGATCACCGCTGCCCGAGCGGACGCGCGCTACCCGGGTGATGTCCCGATCCCCGCCGGCGAGGCCGGTCAGACGCGACCCGGGGTCATCCTCACGAGCCAGATCCGGACCGTCTCGATGCGTCGCGTCCGAGCCACGCCGATCGGCGTCGTCATGGATCCATCCGTCCGTCGCGCCGTTCGGGGTGCCCTTGCCCACCACCTCGGCCTGGACATCCCGGCCCTCGGGGACGGCGCCCGGTAACGCGGCCGCCCCCGGACCGACCGCCCCCGACCGGCCGTCCTTGATGCGGGTGTATGTCGCTCGCTATGCTCACCGATCATGCCCAGTACGGCAGCGCCCGATCACCGCGACTGGCGAGCCACTCGGGCCCGCCCGGCCGAAGGCTCCGGCTTCGTCGAGCGCGACGGCGTCCGGGTCTTCTGGGAGACGTTCGGTCGTGGCGACCCCCCGATCCTGATGCTCCCGACCTGGTCCGTTCTCCACGCCGCGCACGGCCGATTCCAGATCGCCGACCTCGCCCGCGACCATCGGATCATCACGTTCGACGGCCGCGGCAACGGCCGATCGGACCGGCCGACCGACCCGGCCGCCTACGCCGACCGCGAGTTCGTCGCCGATGCGCTCGCCGTGCTCGACGCCACCCGGACCGACCGGGCCCTCGTCGTGGCGTGCTCGCAGGCGACGTTCTGGCAGCTCGGCCTCGCGGCCGAGCATCCGGATCGGGTCCTCGGGATCGTCGCGAGCGGATCCAACTTGCCCATGACACAGCCCCAGGCACCCTCGCCAGACGCGGTCGGATTCGATGAGCCCTACGTGTCCACGGATGGTTGGGCGAAATGGAATGCGGCGTACTGGCGCGACGACTACGAGGACTTTCTCCGCTTCTTCTTCTCGCAGGTCTGGACCGAGCCGCACTCGCTCTCGGTCATCGAGGATTGCGTCGGGTGGGGAATGGACACGACCCCTGAGGTCCTGATCGCCAGCGCGACGGGACCACACCTCGGCGACAGGGATCGGATCCACGCCCTCATCGAGCGGCTCGAGTGCCCGGCGCTCGTCATCCACGGCGGTGATGACGCCGTCTCGCCCGTCGAACGCAGCAAGCGACTCGCCGAGGCGATCGACGGGCGCCTGGCGATCCTCGACGGGGCAGGCCATTGTTCGGGGAATCGCGACCCGGTCAGGTTCGATCTGCTCATCCGTGAGTTCGCCGACTCCCTGGCCGATCATCGCGGGACGGTCACGCGCTGGCGCCGTGCGATCGATCGCCCACGCCGGGTGCTGTTCGTCCCCGAAGGCGGGAGCGTGACCACGATCGAGCGCGATCTTGCGATCATCGGTGCGCTTCGCGCGGTCGATCCCGCGATCGACGTCTCGTGGCTCGTCGGGCCGTCGAGCCGGGCGCTCGTCGAGGCTCGTGGCGAGCGCGTCGAGGCGATGAGCGATGACCTGCTCGACGACCAGCTGCCGGACGGACCAGACGGCGTTCCACGGCATGATCTCGGGGCAGCGCGCCTGGTCGACGAGGCCCGGTTCGCGAACTTCATGGCCTTCGACGAACTGGTGACCCGCGAGCCGTTCGACCTCGTGGTCGCCGATGGTGCCTGGCACATCGACCACTATCTGCATCAGGATCCCGAGCGGAAGCGCTTCGCACTCGCGTGGCTCACCGACCGCGTCGGCTGGAGGTCGCGCCACGGCGAAACGTCCCGTGAGGCGGCGCTTCGGGCTGATGCCAACGCCGAGATGGTCGCCGGCGTGGAGCGCTTCCCTCGACTCCGTGACGTCGCGATCTTCCTGGGCGACAAGGCGGGCCTCGAGAATGAGACGCTGGGCCCCGGGTTGCCGACCGCGGATGCATTGATCACCCGCCACTTCGTGTCGATCGAAACGAGCGCGGACGACCCCGGAGGTGCGCGGCAGATCG
>JBBEBL010000024.1:0-3758 GCA_040882345.1 Chloroflexota bacterium | reverse complement strand
GGAACCAGCCGAGGGGAGCCCAACACGTCCGAGCCCGTACCGCGCTCCGCGACGCGTGGCGACAAGGCCGAGCGCCTGGTCGTCGATCGGTTGCGGGCGGTCCTGCCTCCTGAGGTCGCGTTGCTCCACGGCGTGCGCTGGACTCTCCGCGATCACGGGCACATCCGCGAGGGCGAGGCGGATGTGGTCATCGGTGATCCGGACCGCGGGATCCTCGTCGTGGAGGTGAAGTCGGGCGAGGTCCGGCGCGACGCGAGCGGCTCCTGGTATGCCGGCAAACGACTGCCGCGCAGCCCATTCGAGCAGGCGGCGGACAGCCGTCACTCGCTCATCCGCAAGCTCGGGGAACTCCCCGGCTGGACGAGCGGACTCCAGCCCATCGCCGGCCAGGCCGTCGCGTTCCCCGATGTCGAGCTCGACTCGATGCGCGGGCGACTCGGGCTGCTGGGCCCCGACGTCGATGCCGGGCTCATCGCCGACCAGTCGATGTTCATCGATGACGAGCACGGCCACGCGGAGCTGCGAGCCTTCGTGGACGGCGCGTTCGCGTGTGGAGCGGCGGAGCGCGACAGCAGCCGCCGGGTCGCCACGCGATCGACCTCCTCGTCGCAACGATGACCACGCCCGTCGAACTGCGCTCCATGCTGCGCAACGAGGTCGCCATCGGGGAGCACGAGGTCGTGCGCCTGACCGAGGGGCAGTACCAGACGCTCCACATGCTCCGTGGCGTTCGGCGCGCCTCCATCGTGGGCGGCGCCGGGACCGGCAAGACGATGCTCGCCGCGGAGAAGGCCCGACGCCTGGCCCGCGAGGGGTTCGAGACCCTGCTGATCTGCTTCAACGCCCCGCTCGCCCGGATGCTCGCGGACGACGTGGCGGAGGTGGCGACCAGCACGGAGAGATTGACCGTCTCCACGTTCCACCAGCTCTGCCAGGACCTTGGCCGGGAGGCCGACGTGATCGGGGAGCGGCCAGACCCCGTTCCGCCTTCGTGGTGGAGCGAAACCCTCCCCAACGCCCTCGTCGAAGCCGCGGAGCGGCTCGGGCCGCGCTACCACGCCGTCGTCGTGGATGAGGGCCAGGATTTCGCGCCGGACTGGCTGCTCGCGCTGGAAGCGCTGTCGTTCGGTGGCAAGGAGGACGTGCTGTACGTGTTCCACGATCCGGCGCAGGCCATCTACCGCGAGGACGTCGTCGGGCAGCTCGGCCTGCAGGAGTACTCGCTGGGCCTGAACTGTCGGAACGCGCAGTCCATCCACGCGCTCGTGGCCCGGTTCGCGCAGGGCGGCCTGGAGAGCGACGCGCTGCGAGATGACGGTCGGGCGCCGGAGCTGATCGAGGCGGACGGCGAGGCGGACGGCGAGGCGGAGACCCTCGAGGCGCTGCGCAAAGTGCTCCATCGACTCCGGGTGGAGGAGGACGTGGCGCCCTGGCACATCGCCGTGTTGACCGGCGCGCGGCTGGAGGCGTCCGCTGTGTGGCGCAAGCGGCAGTTCGGGAACGAGGTGCTCGCCAATCCGGCGATCGACGACGAAGGTCGACATCTTGGCGCACCGGCCCACGAGACGCCGGAGTTGCCGAGCGACGCGATCCTGTGCGAGACGATCCGCCGGTTCAAGGGACTGGAGCGCCCGGTGGTCATCCTCGTCGAGCTCGAGGGCCTCGACGCCGACATGCTGGACCGACTGCTGTATGTCGGTGCGTCACGGGCGCGGCAGCACCTGGTGGTCATCGGGCCGCCGGCCGTCCTGGAGCGTCTCCGATGAGCGCGACGGTGATGCGTCAGGAGTTGCGGTCGATCTGGGCGACGCGGGCGCCTGAGATGCCGAGGATCTCCCCGACGTCGCGCGTCGAGAGACCCAGCCGGCGCAACTCGGCAGCAGCTCGGCGAGTCGTGGCCGCGACCTCGGTCCGGAGCGTCTCGGCCCTGGAGCGCTGGGTGGCCAGATCGTCCACGGTGTCCTTGAGTGGTCGGGGCAGCCGGACGTCGTCAACGACCGTGATCCCCGCGGCCTCAAGGTCGTCGAGTTCCAGGTGCACGGCCAGAGCACTCCGGGCGAACCGCTTGGCGGCCACCAATGTCCGCCCGAACGTAGCGATGTCGGGGTCGCGGAACTGGACGATCCAGGCCCGGTCATCCCATCGATACGTCGCCGTGAACCGCCGCTCAGTCATCAAAGTCGCCCTCACGAGGTCTCATCGTGGTGGTGAGAACCAACTGAACGGTAGGTGTAAATCTGCTTGGCAGTCAAGCCCTTCGCATCCCGTCATGCGCCACACCGTACTGGCGGCCGCTTACCTGGCGATCACCCGATGATCGACCCGGCCGAACTGGCGACCAGGCTCGTGGGCGGGGTGTGGGGGCACCTCGTTGGCGACGCGGTGGGCGTGCCGTACGAGTTCCGCTCGGCGGTGGAGGCTGGCGACGTGCAATGGGGCGAGAAGGGGACGCACGGCCAGCCGCCCGGGACGTGGAGCGATGACGGGGCGCTGATGCTCGCGCTGCTCGATGCGCTCCTGCTCGACGCCACCGGCGAGGGCGGGCCCGAGACGACGGTCACGAGCCGCTTCGACACCGACGAGCAAGGCCGTCGGATCGTCGCCTGGCAACGCGACAAGGCGTACACGCCGGACGGGGACGGCGTGTTCGACGTCGGCAACGCGACCAGTGCCGCGATCCGGGCCCTGGAGGCCGGCACGCCCGCCGAACAGGCCGGCGGCACGGATGAACGCTCGAACGGCAACGGTTCGCTGATGCGGATCCTGCCGATCGCGCTCGTGTTCCACGACCTCGGCGACGCGCGACCCGCGGATCTCGTGGACCTCGCGCATCGCGCCTCGCGGGTGACGCACGGGACCGCCCGTGCCCAGGTCGCGTGTGCGCTGTATGTGCTCATCGCCACGCGCCTGCTCACGGGCGACGCGCCGGCGGGAGCGCTGGAGGCGTCGAGGACGACCCTGCGCGCGATCTACGTCGAGGCCAAGGACGAAGAGCGCCTGGCCGCGCTCGACCACCTGGAGGGCTACGCGGACCGCAGCGGCCGGGGTCGGGTCTGGGACAGCTTCTGGAGTGCCTGGGACGCCTTCGCCGGGGCGGATTCGTACCAGGCCACGATCGAACGCGCCATCGCCTACGGCAACGACACGGACACCACGGCCGCGATCGCCGGTGGGCTGGCCGGCATCCATTGGGGAGTCGATGGCATCCCCGCCGCGTGGCTCGCGGGCATGCGCGGACGGGAGGTCGCCGATCCGCTCGTGGACCGACTACTGGCCCTGCACGAGTGGCGGACCTCCACGACCAACCCGATCCGGGTGAACTGGGTGGATCTCGAGACCGTGCCGAGACTACGGGGAGTGGCCGCGGTCGGTGGCCGTCTCGGCATGACGTTCCTGCCCGGCAAGCAACGCGAGGGCTGGACCGGGCTGCATTGGCGAACCCTTCCCGCGGACGTGCCGCGCCTGGCCGCAACCCACGGCGTGGACACCTTCCTGCTCCTCGTCGAGGACCACGAGCTCCAGGCGACCCGCGTCCCCGACATCGCCGACACGATGGCCGCGGCCGGGATCGATCTCCTGCGATTCCCCATCCGGGACATGGACGTGCCGCCTGACCGTGCGGGCCTGCGGATGGTGCTGGACGACGTCCTGCGTCGCCTCGTCGGCGGGGAGTCGGTCATCGTCGCCTGTCGCGGCGGGTGGGGGAGGACCGGCACCATCGTGGGCTGCCTGCTGCGCGACGGCGGCCTGGACGGCGA
>JBBEBL010000023.1:3148-7959 GCA_040882345.1 Chloroflexota bacterium | reverse complement strand
GTGCCCTTGTCGATGTCCACGACGCAGATGTACGAGCCGAACGGGAAGGTCAGATTCGGCGGGTCGTAGTAGTCCACGGCTTCGAGACCCGCCTCCATCCCCTGGGGATGGTTGGTGTAGGCCGCGAAGGCGATCTCCTGGATGGTCTTGAACCGGTCCGGCGAGCCCTTGACGCTGAACTTGCCGGGCTCCCACTCGAGGTCGTCCTCCGACGCCTCCAGCAGGTGCGCGGCGAGCTTGCGGGCCTTGGCCTGGATCTTGCGCGCCGCGATGGCGGTGGCCGCGCCGGCGACCGGCGTGGACCTCGATGCGTAGGTACCCAGCCCGTACGGGGCGGTGTCCGTGTCGCCGTACTCGATCTTGATGTCCTGCACCGGGAAGCCGAGCTCCTCGGCGATGATCTGGGCGAACGTGGTCTCGTGGCCCTGGCCCTGGCTCTGGACGCCGATGCGGGCGATGACCTTGCCGGTGGGATGCACCCGGATCTCGCACGAGTCGAACATCTTGATGCCCAGGATGTCGAACTGGTGGGACGGTCCGGCGCCGACGATCTCCGTGAAGGAGCTGATGCCGATGCCCATGAGCTCGCCGCGCTCGCGTTTCTCCGCCTGCTCCTTGCGCAGCCCGGCGTAGTCGATCATGTCCATGGCCTTCTGGAGCGCCGGGCCGTAGTCGCCCGAGTCGTACTCCCAGCCGGTGGGCGTCGTGTACGGGAACTGCTCCTTCTGGATGAAGTTCTCCATGCGCAGCTGGGCCGGGTCCTTGCCGATCTCGTGGGCCAGGATGTCCACCATCCGCTCGATGGCGTGGACGGCCTCCGTCACCCGGAACGAGCAGCGATAGGCCACGCCGCCGGGCGGCTTGTTGGTGTAGACGCCATCGACTTCGACGAACGCGTTGTCGAAGTCGTAGCTGCCGGTGATGACGTTGAACAGCCCGGCCGGGAACTTGGACGGGTCGGCGGCGGCGTCCGTATAGCCGTGGTCGGCGATGGTCTTGACCTTGAGCGCGGTGATCTTGCCGTCCTTGGTCGCACCCATCTCGGCGTGGATGTGGTAATCGCGGGCGAACGAGTCCGCCTGGAGGTTCTCGCTGCGGTCCTCGATCCACTTGACCGGCTTGCCGATAAGGAACGACGCGGCGACCGCCAGCACGTAGCCCGGATAGACGGGGACCTTGCCGCCGAAGCCGCCGCCGATGTCGTGGGTCTTGACCCGGATGTTCTGCTCCGAGATGGGCAGACCGGCGCCGGCGGCCACGAGGGCGAGGACGGTCCGGATGGCGTGCGGCGCCTGGGTGGTCATGTGCAGCGTGAGCTGCTGGCGGACCGGATCCCAGTCGGCGACGCAGCCGCACGTCTCGATGCTCGCGACGTGGATGCGCGGGATGTAGATGTCCTCGCTGACGCGGACCTCGGCCGCTTCCAGCGCGGCGTCGGCCGCGGAGGCGTCGCCCGATTCCCAGTGCCAGATGTGATTGGTCTGCTTGTCCGGGCCGCGGTCGGGTCGCAGGACCGGCGCGTCCGCCTGGAGCGCCTTGTGTGGGTCGGTCACGACGGGGAGCGGCTCGTAGTCCACGAGGACAGCGGCCACGCCGTCAGCCGCGATGTACTTGTCCGTCGCGATGACGGCGGCCACTTCCTGGCTCTGGTACATGACCGTGTCGGTCGGCAGGACCATCTGCATGTCGCCGGCGAGGGTCGGCATCCAGTGCAGCTTGTACGTCTCCAGGGCCTTGCCGTCGATGACGGCCAGGACGCCCGGGATCTTGAGCGCCTCGGATGCGTCGATGCCCTTGATCCTCGCGTGGGCGTACGGGCTGCGGACGATGTCCAGCCAGAGCTGGCCGGGCAGGTTGACGTCGTCGATGTACTCGCCGGCGCCGCGGATGAAGCGCGGATCCTCCTTGCGCTTGACCGAGTGGCCCATGCCCCCGATCTCTGGGCTGGTGCGGAGCTCGCGTTCGGTTTCGGTCGTCATGTCGTGCCTCTCTCCGCTCAGCCGGCCGCGGCCGGTTCGGCCGAGACGTCCTGTCCGTCCACCGTCGCGGCGGCCACGACCGGGGCCGACTCGCTCGCGCTGAGCTCGCCCGCCGCCTGCTGGATGGCCTTCACGATGTTCACGTACCCGGTGCAGCGACAGAGGTTGCCGCTGATGCCTTCACGGATCTCCTGTTCGGAGGGATCCGGGTTCTCGCCCAGAAGCCATGCGGCCTGCATGATCATGCCCGGTGTGCAGAAGCCGCACTGGAGACCGTGCTGGTCCCAGAACGCCTGCTGCAGTGGGTGGAGGTTGGCGCCGTCCGCCATGCCCTCGATGGTCTTGACCTCGCGGCCGTTCGCCTGGACGGCGAGCATCGTGCACGACTTGGCGGTCATGCCGTCCACGTGGACGGTGCACGCCCCGCAGTTGCTCGTGTCGCAGCCCACGTGCGTGCCGGTCAGCCCCAAGGTGTCGCGCAGGAAGTGGACGAGCAGGAAGCGCGGCTCGACGTCTGCCTCGTGCGCCTCGCCGTTGACGGTGACGGTGATGTGCTGGGTGGTCATCTCGTCTCCCCTACGCCCAGGCTCGCGCGCGCTCGACGGCCGAGCGGAGCGACCGCACGGTCAGCTCCGCGGCCATGGCCCGCTTGTACTCGACGGGTCCGCGGACGTCGCCGGCGGGTCTGGCCTGCGCTCCGGCCGCCTCACCGGCTGTGCGGAAGAGCTCCTCACTGGGCTCCTGGCCGTCCAGGATCGCCTCCGCATCGGTGGCCGCGAAGGGGCACTCGGCGACGGCCGTCAGGCCGATGCCGGCCCACGCGAAGCGCCCGTCGCCATCGAGGGCGACCACCGCGGCAGCACCGGCCGTGGCGAAGTCACCGACCTTGCGCTCCAGCTTGGTGTAGGCCCCGCCAGCACGGGACGGGCGGCGCGGGAAGCGGACCTCCACCAGGACCTCGGTCGGCTCGATGGCGGTGGTGAAGGTGTCGAGGAAGAAGTCGCGGGCGGCGATCTCGCGGTCGCCGGTCGCACTCCGACACACGAGCAGCGCGTTCGCGGCGAGGAGCAGCGCGGGCCAGTCGCTGGCCGGGTCCGCGTGCGCGACGGACCCACCGATCGTGCCCCAGTTGCGGACCTGCGGGTCGCCGATGACCGCGGCGAGATCGCGGAAGCCCGGGTATCGGGCCACCACGATGGGGTGTTCAAGGATCTGCCGGTGGGTCGCGCGTCCGCCGATGACCAGATGGGTGTCGTTCTCGCTGATCCCGTCCAGACCTGGGACGCTCCCGATGTCCACGAGCAGTCCGGGCTGCGCGAGCCGGAGCTTGATCAGCGGGATGAGGCTGTATCCGCCCGAGAGGAGTTTCGCCTCTCCCTCACGCTCCCTGAGGATCCGCAGCGCTTCGTCCAGGCTCGCTGGACGAACGTAGTCGAACTGACCGGGAAACATCGCGCTGCCTTCCTCCTCCCCCGCTCGCGCGGGGTGCTGGTCGGCCCGTCCGGCCCGGACGGGCACAGAGCTGCTGGCGACGGCTCGACACCGGTGGCCTGCCTGTGACGGGGTCGGAGGCACCGGTCTCGACTCGGGAAGTGTTGCGGCAGAGTATCCGTCCGCGGTCGTTGCCGCGTCAACGCGAATCGCGCCTGGGTCGCGGCTGGCCAGTCGCGGGATACGACCGTGGGTCGTGGTATGCGAGGCGGAGGGCGTCCGGCGGTCGCTCCCGTGCGCGGCGCGGGCTGATGCGCGGGTTCAGGAACGAGCAACCGTGGCATAGCACGACCGGGTGTCGTGGGCCGCAAACTTCCCGTTCTCCGCCTTGCGGTCGCGCTGGGCCCATGCGCGGCCGGCCCTGTGGCAGCATGTCCGGCGATGGACGCGATCCGTGCCGCGTTGCCATGCGAGAACCCGGACCGACGGCTCCAGGGTCGCGGCGTCACCAGCCAGGTCCGGTGGCTCACATTCAGTCCCGGCGACACGATCGACGAGGCGTCGTGCACGCAGTCGAGAAGATCAGCGCGCGGTCGATCCGGAAACGGCCTCCGGGCAGGCCACGTCCAGCGGGAATCGGGCCGCCTCGAAGCGAGCGATCACGTCCGCCAGCCGATACGGAGCGGTCCCGTCACCGCGGATGTCCAGGAGGACGATGTCGGCCCCATCCAGCGCGCGCAACAGGGCCGAAACCCCGCCGCGGGTCGCCGCTGACCCGACGGTCAGGCCACCCACCGTGACCCGCCAGTGCGGATCGCCCGGGTCCATGTGGGCGCGCGCATCGTGATGGAGCGCGACCATCGAGCCCGGGGCGACCGCGATCAGCTCAGGGATGACGTCCGCCAGGACCTCGGCCGGTTGATGGTCAAGGTCGCGGCGTGGGCGCCGGCACGACCGACACGAGGACGCGGACGGCGTGTTCGTCGACAGACAGGACGCGCAATGCCAGAGGCCGGGCGCCCAGTCCGGTCGATCCGCACCTCGGGCGCGGTTCACCCGGCGGCGTGAGCGGCGGACGGCGCCGGACACCAACGACAGCACGAACGCACCCAGCGCCATCCCGCCGACGTACATGACGACGAGCGTCGCGAATTGCTCGCCGGGGTCCTCGATGGCCATGACCCGTGCAGCCTACGGCGACCAGACTCTCGGCGTCATGTCGGCTCGTCGACCGTCGGATCCCAGGTGACGATCCCGATCGGCAGCGGGCGTTGGTCCCGAAGTCCCACGTGCCCCTCCGAGTCCTGGACCATCAACTCCTCGAGGGCGACCAGGAAGCGGGCGTCGGCATCGCTCCCGGGCTCGACCCACAGCTGACGGCGCAGGAAGTCGGTGAGGGCG
>JBBEBL010000023.1:0-3048 GCA_040882345.1 Chloroflexota bacterium | reverse complement strand
CGGGTGTCCATGTCGGGATTGTGCCCCTGAACGGCGATCTCATGGACGAGATCCTGATGCGCCGCGAGGACCGGGCCAAGTCCACGGTCGCCGCCCGCGGCATCCACGAGCGCGAAGGCGGCCCGGCCCAGCAGGACCGGATTGCGACCGCGCTCGTCGGGATAGACCGGGACGGCGATCGGTCGCCGGGCGTCGACGCCGGCGGCGAGCAGCGCCGCGATGACGTCCGGTGACACGCGCGGTTGGTCGCCCAGGACGATCAGGGCGGCCTCGGCGTCATCGGGGAGTGCCTCCATCCCGATCCGCAGCGAACTGGACAGGCCGCGAGCGGGATCAGGGTTGACGACCCGCACCTCGTCTCGCCATGTGATGGTGACCTGGAGCTCGCGGGCATCGTGACCGACGACCACGATCACCCGCTGGATCCCGGCCGCGGCGACGCGATCAAGGACGTGCTGGAGGACGGGCCGTCCCTCGAGCGGCGCCAGCAGTTTGCGGCCGCCGAAGCGCGACCCGGTCCCGGCGGCGAGCACCACGGCGACGACGCGGGCGATGTCCGTCAACCGCTCCCACGCTCCTTCATGGGGACGCCGCTGCCACCGTAGCGCTGCGCGACGACCTCGGCGAGGATCGCCAGGGCGGTCTCGGCCGGCGCCCGGCCACCCAGGTCCAGGCCGACCGGGCCCCGGAGCCGAGCCAGCTCCTCCGCCGTCACGCCGGCGTCCAGGAGTCGCTCTCGCCGATCGCCCTGGGTCTTGCGCGAGCCGACGGCGCCGACGTACCGGCAGCCTCGTCGCAGCGCCTCGACGATGGCCGGCTCATCGAACTTCACGTCGTGCGTCAGGACCGCGACCGCATCGTTCGGGCCCAGGCCGATCTCGTCGGCGACCTCGTCCGGCCACCCGACGACGAGTCGATCGACATCCGGGAAGCGCTCCGGCGTGGCGAACGATGACCGTCCATCGATGACGACCGTCTCGAACCCGAGCTCCTTCGCCAGGCGGACGAGCGAGCGGGCGACCTCCACCGCACCGACGACGACGAGCCGCGGCCGGACCGGGAAGACCTCGATGAACAGAGATCGGCCGCCGAGCTCCACGGTCCGCGACAGGCCTCGACGCAGCGCCTCCTGGGCCGCGGCGACGAGTTCCGCGTCCAGGCCCGTGTCGCCGAGCGTGCCGTCCAGCCGGCCGTGGTCGTGGACGGTGAGGGGCACCACGGGCACAGCCCCTTCCCCCGGCGCGTGCGGGCCGAACCCGGCCGGCGGCGAGTCCCCGGGGAGCGGCGTGACGACCGCCGCCCCGTGACCGCCCGCGCCGAGCGAGGCGACCGCCGCCTCGACCGCGGCCGCGGGCACAGCCGGCTCCACGAGCACGTCGATCGTGCCGCCGCAGGCCAGGCCCACGTCCCACGCCTGCTCGTCGCTGATGCCATAGCGGATGACCCGGGCGTGGCCGCTCGCGCGGGCCTTCTCGATCTCCTCCGCCGCGGCCCCCTCCACGCAGCCGCCGCTGACCGATCCCGCGATCCGCCCGTCGGCGGCGTACAGCAACACGGCCCCCTCCGGGCGCGGCGCCGATCCGAACGTCCGGACGACCACGGCTCGTCCGACGTCAGTGCCCTCGCGTCGCCACGTCTCCAGGGTGTCGAGCAGTTCCTTCATGGGAGTGGCCTCGCAGCGGAGGGGTCGGTGGCGTCACGCATCACGGCGGCCGGTGGCGCGACGGCGGCCGGGTCCATCGGCGCCGCGGGGATGGCCGCGTGGGCCGCCGCCTCCGAGCCGCGCCGCGTGTCAGCGGAGCGAACACCGCCCAGGATCTCGCCGAGGCGCTCCAGGGACGCGACCGTGCCGGCGGGCAGGAAGTCATCAACGTACGGGAGGGCGGCCCGCATCCCGCCGGCCAGTGGCTGGTAGCCGGGCGTGCCGGCCAGAGGGTTCAGCCAGACCAGGCGGTGGCAGTTGCGACGCAGTCGAGCGGTCTCGGCCGCCACGAGCGCCGGATCGCCGCGATCCCAGCCGTCGCTGATGACGATCACCACCCCGCTCGTCCGCAGTGTCCGTCTGGCCCAGTGCTGGTTGAACGTCCGGAAGCTCTCCCCGATGCGCGTGCCGCCCGCCCAGTCATTGACGGCATCGGCCACCCGGGCGAGCGCCCGATCGCGGTCCCGGTCGCGGAGCAGGCGCGTGACCCGCGTCAGGCGCGTCCCGAACACGAACGATTCGACGCGGACCTCGCTGGCGGACGAGAGCGCCTGCACGAAGCGGAGCAGCAACCGCGAGTGGCGCTCCATGGAACCGGAGATGTCGGCGATCACGACGAGCGAGCGCGGCTCCTTGATCTGGCGACGCCAGACCCACGACATGAGCTGGCCGCCCGTCCCCAGGTTCTGGCGGAACATGGCCCGCGGCGCCAGGCGACGGCCGTGGGAATGCAGTTCGTAGCGACGCGTTCGCCGCCGCTCGAGGCGCGGGATGAGGCGGTCCACCAGTCGCTCGGCGTCGCGCAACTCGGCCGGGGTCATCCGATCGAACTCCCGGTGGCGCAGCATCTCCCCCCGTGAGTACGCGTCCGGAGCGACGACGATGCCCTCGATGTCGCTGTCGTCCTGGCTGTCATCACCCTGCGACGGCATGGGGATCCCGCGTGCGTCCTCCTGACCCTGCGTCGATTCCTGGCCGGGCTGCGGCTGGGCCTGACCTGCCGCCTCGTCCATCTGCGTGTCCTGCTCGGCCGGGCGCTGGAGCGGTGGCGCCTGGAAATCGCCCTGACGACGCGTGCGCTGACGCCACCATCGATCGAACACCGCGTCGTAGGTCGGTCGATCGTCCCGGCGCCGACAGAAGATGGCCTCGCCGGCCGCGCGCACCTGCTCGCGCTCGCTCATGTCCACGAGCGGCAGCGCGCGGGCATAGTCCACGGCGGCGCCCAGATCCACATGGAGCCCGGCCGCGCGCAGCGCCCGCCCGAACCCGACCGCCTCGTTCAGCAGGCGCCGACCATCGACTTCCGGGCCCCACGGGGCCTTCACGATGGCGGGATCATCCGG
>JBBEBL010000022.1:5400-8001 GCA_040882345.1 Chloroflexota bacterium | reverse complement strand
CGTCGCCTCGCCCAGGGTGGACAGCTATCACGGCGTCTGGTTCGAGCTCCACGAGGACCTCATCCAGCTCGCCGGTCGCACCCGGGCGGACGAGGTCGCCGCCGGCCGCGCCTAGGCTGGACACGGCTTCAGTGTTGGTTATACTCGGAGTATGAAGACCGCGGTTTCTGTCCCCGATGACCTCTTCGCCCAGGTCGATCGACTGGCCAGATCATCGAGTCGCTCACGGAGCGAGGTGTACAGCGCCGCGCTCCGCGAGTACATCGCGCGACACGCCCCTGACGAGGTGACGGCGTCGATCGACCGTGTCGTTGTGGACATCAGCGATGACGACGGCGTGGCGTTCGTTCGGAGCGCTGCTCGGCGGACCACGTCGTCGAGCGAGTGGTGATCGTCCAGGGCGAAGTGTGGTGGGCGGATCTCGCCGATCCTGCGGGTTCCGAGCCCGGGTTCCGTCGCCCCGTCGTCGTCATCCAGGGCGTCGCCTTCAACCAGAGTTCGCTGCGGACGGTCGTGTGCGTCGCGCTGACGAGCAACCTTCGATGGGCTGACGCGCCGGGCAACGTTCGGCTCACGTCCCGCGCCACGGGCCTCCCCAGGGACTCGGTCGCGAATGTCTCCCAGATCCTGACCGTGGACCGCGACGACCTGACAGAGCGCGCCGGGCGCGTGTCCGCATCGCAGCTCGAGCTCATCCTGGCCGGTGTCGACATCGTCCTCGGCCGCGCGTGACGTACGGCTTCTCCAGACCGGTAGGACGCGTTGCCCGATTCTTGGTCGCTCGCTGATCGAAGCGGTTCGCCCAGTGCCCTGATCACCCCGAAGAGCACACCCGCTGCCGAACTCACGGCTTCCTGAGACCGGCAGGGCGTATTGGTTCGGTCGTGGTCGAAGCGGTGGACCGAAGTAGACGAACAATGCGCCATTGACATCGAACGACCGAAACGCGATGGTCGGTGGAATGGTCCGGCTGCGGATCGCGCACTCAGGGGCACCGTCTGCGAGGTGAGGAGGACCGTGAAGGTTCAGATCGAGGTCTCGCTCGGGGGTGACCGCCTGACGGCGCGGACCTCGAATGGGATCGTCTGGCTGGACGAGCCTGCCCTGGTTGCCCTCGCGCCCCACCGCACGTCGCCGACCGGGCAGCAGATCGTCGCGATCGGGTCCGAGGCCCGATCGGAGCCACGTGCCACGTCAATCGTCCCAGCGTTCTCGACCACGAACTTCGATCCCGCTATGACCTCGATCGTCATTGAATGGGCGGCGAAGCTCGCATGGAGCCGCCGACGGCCGCAACTCAAGGGCCTTGTCGCGGCGATGGATAGCGTCGAGGTTCGCGTCGAACTCGACGGGTATCACTCACTCTCGCCGGAGGACCGCAAGGCGCTGCGCAGGTATTGGCCGTATCACCCTCAGATGCACTGGTGGCTGGAAGGCGAGAGGGTGCGTGAGTAGGAACGCCGACCAACACTGACTTGGCGGGCCGGTCAGCATGCTCGCACTGCTACGACTACGACTTACCAACACTTCCTACCGGTCTCACGGTTTCCTGAGGATCGCGTGTCGTCCGATCCGACGCCATCGGAGTCCGAGCGTCCCGTCGATCTGCACCCACTCGAACGTCGCTCGCCCATCTGGCCCGGAGAAGCTCCAGGTCATCTCCCAGATGCCGGGGGCTCCTTCGACATCCTTGCCGCGCAGTCGCGCCGGCCACGTCGCGGCGGGGTCGGCCGCGTATCGGTCACAGGCTTCGACGAAAGCGGGCAGGACTGACCGGAAGAGGCGCTGCTCTCGTTCCGACAGTCGTCGGTAGTCCGCCAGGAAGGAGTCGGTAACGACGTACCGCACCGACCTAGGAGTCGAGCAGGTCCATCAGGCCGTCGAGGCCATCGACGACCGTGACGCGACCTGCCTCGATGTCGGCGTCAGCCTCGCGCTCCATCGCCTGCCAGCGCTCCTGCCAGAACCACGCCTGGTCCGCTGGCACTGCCACGACCGGAACCAGTTCGATCCGCCCGTCCGGGTGTTCGATCAGCTTGACCTGGGCATCGGGACCATCGAGGTGATGTCGACGACGGAGATCGGCTGGCAGGGCCACCGTTCCGCGGGACTGCAAGGTCAGCAGGTGCGTCTTCATGCAAAGCAGCATAGCAGCAATACCGCCGAGGTCAAGACCACGGCGTACGGGAGACGGCCTGACGCGGCGGCCTAGCGGCCCTTCGCGTAGCCCGTCGCGGTGAGCTTGTCCCAGAGCGAGCCGGCGTTCCCGGTCTGGATGTGATCCATCATGTAGCTCTGCCCGATGTCCACTGGGCCGAACGCCTCATCGAAGCGGACTCGGGCGATGGTCTCGGCCCGGGTCCAGCCACTGGCCACCGCGTCCGCGACGGCCGCCTTCCAGGCCAGGAGCACGGCTCGCTGCCGATCCACGTAGGCGATCGACTGCACCGGCCCGTGGCCGGGGACCAGGTGATCGACATCCAGTTGGCGGATGCGCTCCAGGGCCTCCAGCCACTGGTCCACGTTCGACGTCATGAGCCACGTCTGGCACTCGCTGAAGATCGTGTCGCCGGTGAACACGACGCGCTCCTCCGGCACGTG
>JBBEBL010000022.1:0-5300 GCA_040882345.1 Chloroflexota bacterium | reverse complement strand
TTGACGACCGGCACGCCCTTGAACCAGTAGTTGCCGAAGATGTGGTCGACGTGGTGCTCCGTGTTGATGAGATAGCGGATGGGGCCGTGGCGCTCGGCCTCGGTGCGCATCGCGACCGCCCGCGTCGGGAGCTGCGGCGTGTCGATGGTGACCACGCCGTCCGAGGTGACGACGAAGCTGGGATTGCAGCCGCGGAGCTTCGTCGTGGTGAAGACGTTCGGGGTGACCTGCTCCATCTCCAGCTCCGGTACCGCGATCATCACTGCGTGGCCGTCAGGCCGCCGTCGATGGTCAGGATGTGCCCGGTCACGAATGACGCCGCATCCGAGACGAGGAAGATCGCCGGCCCCACGATGTCGCCGGTCTCGCCCACGCGGCCCAGCGGGATCCGGCTGACGATGCCTGCCTTGAACGCCGGGTCCGCCAGGAGCATCGCCACCTGGGGCGTATCGACGAAGGTCGGCATGATGGCGTTGACCCGGATGCCGTACTTGGCCCACTCGGTGGCCCACTGGCGGGTCAGCGAGCTGACCGCACCTTTCGCCGCGACGTAGGCGGAGTAGCCGGCGTTTATGCCCAGGTTGGCGCGGACGGACGAGATGTTCAGGACCGCGCCGCCCTGGCGGGCCTCGATCATCGCGCGAACGGCGGCCTGCGTCGGCAGGATGGTGCTCCGAACGTTGAGCTCCATGATCCAGTCCCAGTCGTCGCGGGGGTAGGTTTCGGCGGGGTGGAGGACCTTGCCGGCACCACCACCGACGGCGTTGACGACGATGTCGATCCGGCCGAAGCGCTCGACGGTCTCGTCCACGGCCCGGTCAGCGTCCGCCTCTGTCGTGACGTCTCCCGCGATGGCGAGGCCCTCACCACCGGCCGACTCGATGCGGCCCACCGTCGCCTGGCACGCGCTGAGGTTCCGGCCCATCACCGCCACCCTTGCGCCGGCCGCGGTCATAGCCTCCGCGATGGCGGTCCCGATCCCGCCGCTCCCACCCGGGATCAGGGCCACCTTGCCGTCCAGACTGAAGATGTCGAGCTGGGTCATGGGGTCCCTTCCGGGTGGGCGTGGGGAGTCGGGCGGTCACGCCCGCTTCGTTCGTTGATCGATTATCGAGAATAGCCACGACGAGGGGGCTCGTCAACGTCGCCGGGGTCGCCGACCCGGTCGCCGTTCCCCGGCTCGCGCACGCCGCCTCGCGTGCCCGCTCCAGCACCCGCCTTCCGCCCGGACTCGCGCGCTCTGATTCACCAATGGCGAACGAGGCGCCGCAAGGCCCCTCTGCACCGCCGTGGCTTCACGCGTGGTGAACGTTGGTGAGCCCAAGCGACCGGCTCCGATATCCATCGCCGTCAGGGCCATGTTTCGGGCCGCTGAGGTCACTACTGGTGAAGAACCTGCATGGAGGCGTCGTGCCGAGCGTGGATCGCCACGCTACGACCCGCCAACGTTCGGTGTGGGTGACGCTGGTGGGCGGCGCCACGCCACGCCTGTCCCGCCGCGGGCCGGTACGCTGGCGACATGCGATCACGCGCCTGGATCGAGGTCGACCCCGCCGCCCTCAGCCACAACGCCGGGGTGTTCCGCCGGGCGATCCCGGCCGGCACTCGGCTGGGCATCCTGGTCAAGGCCAATGGCTATGGGCACGGCATGGTCGTGGCGGCTCGCGCGGCGGTCGCTGCGGGAGCGGACCAGCTGATGGTCGTCTCCATGGAGGAAGCGCTGGCGCTCCGGGCGGCGGACCTGGACGGCCCGATCCTCATCGTGTATCCCATCGATCCAGCGGACGTGGACGTCGCGGTCCGTGCGGACCTCGAGATCAGTGTCGCCGGACCGGATTCGGCGCGGCGGCTGATGGAAGCGTGGGCGAAGCGGTCGATCCAGGCGCCGGACGGGGCGTCGCTCCGGGTCCACGTGGAAGTGGACAGCGGCATGGGCCGCGGCGGCGTCCGCCCGGAGGACCTGGCGAGTGTCGTCGCCGGCATCGACGCGACCGGCGGGGTATCCATCGTCGGGGTCTGGAGCCACCTTGCCGACGGTAGCGATCCCGTCCGATCGGCAGCGCAGGTACGGGTGTTCGAGACGGCGCTGGCGCGGCTCGCCGCAACCGGACGCGCAATCCCGCCGCGCCACGTCGCCGCCACGGAGGGCGTCTTCTGCGGCACGGGTCCCGCCTACGACATGGTCCGCATCGGACTCGGTTTCTACGGGGAATTGGGCGTGGACATCGCGCCGACGGCGGATCTGGCACGTCTCGCCGGGGAATTGCGGCCGGCGATGACCGTCGCCGCCCGCCCGGCGCGTCTCGAGTGGGTTCCCGCCGGCACCTCCATCGGCTACGCCGGTGAGTGGACCGCGGAGCGCCCGTCGCTCATCGCCACACTGCCGATCGGGTATGCCGACGGATGGACCCGCACGTATTGGCCCAGCGCCTCCGCCCTGGTGCGTGGCCGGCGCGTACCGCTGATCGGCCGAGTCTCGATGGATTCCGTCTGCGCGGATGTGACGGACGTGGCCGCGGCGAGCGGCGAGGTTCGCCCCGACGAGACGTTCGTGCTGCTGGGCGGGCAGGGGAATGAGCGAATCACGCCGGTGGATCTGGCGCGGCTGCGTGGCAGCATCCCGAACGAAGTGTTCTGCGCCTTCGGCCCGCGGCTCGCGCGCCGGGTCACCGGGGTCGCCGATGAGGATGGAGGCTGACAGGACGCTTCGGTCGCGCTAGGATAGTAAACGGTTGCTATCGCGCCACCCACCCGACCGACGGAGCGTGCCATGGCCCTGAACCTCGACGGCCTCATCCCCGCCACCGTGCTGCCCATGGACACTGACGGACGGATCGACGAGCCGGCGCTCCGCCACTACATCGCGTGGGTCGCGAACCGGGGCCCGGTCGCCCTGGCCATCAACGTGGACACCGGGGAGGGCCCCCACCTGACCCACGACGAGAAGGTCCGGATCATCCGGATCGTTCGCGAGGTGACGGACCTGCCGATCGTCGCGGGTCTCGCCGGCCCGTCCACGGAAGCCGCCGTTCGCCAGGCGAGCGAGTTCCGCGACGTCGGCGCGGACGCGCTCCTCGTCTTCCCGATCCCCGCCTACCTTTCGGAGCCGCTGAACCCGGACGTCCCGGTCCGCTACCACGAGGCCATCGGCCGGGTCGGCCTGCCGATGATCCTGTTCCAGCTCCAGCCGGCCCTCGGCGGCGTCAACTACGAGGTCGAGACGCTTCGCCGGATGGCCGCGGTGGACGGCGTCATCGCCATCAAGGAGGCGAGCTTCGACGCCCGCCGCTTCATCGACATCGTCCAGTTGGTCAGGGAGCTGCCGCGGCCCATCACCATCCTGACCGGCAACGACAACTTCATCCTGGAGTCGTTCATGCTCGGCGCGACCGGGGCGCTCATCGGCTTCGGCGCGGTCATGACCCGTGAGCAGGTGGACATGATCGAGGCCTGGCAGGCCGGTGACATCGAGCGAGCCCGCGCCCTTGGCCAGCGGGTCCAGCGCCTCGCCGACGTCGTCTTCGCGCGGCCCGTCGGCGACTACCGCGTCCGGCTCAAGGAGTGCCTGAAGCTGCTCGGCGTGCTGGGCAGCACGGTCGTCCGGCCGCCGCTCCTGCCGATCTCGGACGACGAGCGGCGCCGACTCGCGGACGTCCTCGCCGAGGTTGGATTGCTGGAGCGGACGCCCGTCGGGGGGACGGCCCGATGACCGACCCGGCGGCCGACCCCGCCGATGTCCTGATCATCGGCGCCGGGCCGTCCGGGGGCGTCGTGGCCCTCCGCCTGGCGGAGGCTGGCTTCAAGGTCGTCTGCCTGGAGCAGGGCGGCTGGCTGGACCGTGCGGACTACCCCGGCAACAAGCCGGACTGGGAGCTCAAGGCCCGCAAGGACTGGGCCACCAGCCCGAACATCCGCGGCCTCGCGCAGGACTACCCGATCGTCGAGGACGACACGCCCGTGTCGCCGCTCATGTACAACGCCGTGGGCGGCTCGCAGATCCTGTTCGCCGGCGCCTGGCCGCGCGCCCTCCCGTCCGACTTCCGGGTTCGCAGCCTGGACGGCATCGCCGACGACTGGCCGATCGACTACTTCGAGCTTCTTCCGTACTTCTACCGGACCGACCGTCAATTCGGTGTCTCCGGTCTCCCCGGGGACCCGGCTTACCCGCCGGACACGGAAGACGCGCCGATGCCGCCGCTGCCCATCGGGGCGGCGGGCATGAAGATCGCCCGCGCCCACACGAAGCTCGGCTGGCACTGGTGGCCGGAGTTCAACTCCATCAACTCCGTGCCCTATGACGGTCGCCGTCCCTGCGTCCAGCGGAGCACCTGCCAGTCCGGCTGCAACGAGGGTGCCAAGGCATCCGCGGACCTGACCCACTGGCCAAAGGCGATCGCCCTCGGGGCGCGGCTCGTGACGAACGCCCGAGTCCGGCGCATCGAGACGGACGCGAAGGGTCTCGCGACGGGCGCGACCTGGCTGGATACCGAGGGCACCGAGCACTTCCAGCCGGCGAGCGTCGTCGTCCTCGCCGCCAACGCGATCGGCACGCCGCGCCTCCTCCTGCTGTCCGCCAGCCCGCGGCATCCCGATGGCCTGGCCAACTCGTCCGGTCTCGTCGGGAAGCGGCTGATGATGCACCCATTCGCCAACGTCGCGGGGCTGTTCGAGGATCCGCTGATGAGCTGGCAGGGCCAGTTCGGCGACCTGATCGAGTCGCTCGAGTTCTACGAGACGGACGAGTCGCGCGGCTTCGTCCGCGGAGCTCGATGGGGCCTCGCCCCGACCGGCGGCCCGATCAACACCGCGCTGCCCAGCCGCGCCGGTGAGCAGGCGTGGGGGCCGGACCACCACATGCACGTCCGGACGCACCTGGGCCACGGTGCCAACTGGGGGCTGTTCGCCGAGGATCTGCCCGACGAAGCCAACCACATCACGCTCTCGACGACGACCACCGACGCCTCCGGCATCCCGGCGCCGGAGGTGCACTACACGATGGCCGACAACGCCCGGCGGATGCTCGACTTCCACATCGAGCGGGCGAAGGAGTCGATGGACGCTGCGGGCGCCTACAAGATCGAGGTCGACCGGTTGATGCGCTACTCGGGCTGGCATCTGCTGGGAACCGCGCGCATGGGCGACGACCCGAAGACGTCCGTGGTGGACCGCTGGAACCGCGCGCACGATGTCCCGAACCTGTACGTCGCGGATGGGTCGGTCTTCGTGACGTCCTCCGGCGTGAATCCAACGTCCACGATCGTCGCCATCGCCCTGCGCGCCGCCGACCACATGGTCGAGAC
>JBBEBL010000021.1:1547-8030 GCA_040882345.1 Chloroflexota bacterium | reverse complement strand
GGCGTTTCGGGCCCCCGTCAAGCGGCTACAATCCGGCGCGATGACCGAGACACGCCTGTGGGACCGCGCCGCCGCCCTGCCCGTCCCGGTGGACGGACGCCGCCGGCCCGCCGTCGCCACCCTGGACGCCGGACTGCCAGGCGTGACGGACCTGTTCGAGTTCATGCGTGACGCGGAGACGCGCTTCGGCACGTTGCGCCTGCGCATCGTGGAGCGGACGTCCACGGCGCGCGGGGAGACCGCGGTGCAGATGGACGTCATGCTCCGTCACCCCGGGCATGCCCGCGTGACGACGAGCACGCCGGGCGCCGCCGTGGGTGGCGACTACGAGGTCTGGGTGTCCGATGGTGACCTCGTGCGGACGTATGCGTCCGCCCATCGACTCGGAACGCAGCGGCCGATCCGGAACCGTCCGCGCGGCCTGGCCGATGAGGACTTCCCGGGGTCGGCGCGGGTGTATGAGCCGGTCACGGCCCTCCCCATGGAGACGCTGCCGGACACGTTCGTCCATCCCGCCGGCTACTGCCAGAACGTGCTGGCCACGGGCTACTGCGAGGTCGTCGGCACGGACGAGGTCCACGGTCGGGCGTCGATCGTCCTGACCTGCGCGACACCCCGGACGACGGAGCTGGCGGCCGACCGCCCGGACTTCGCGATCGAGATCGCCGTGGATCGACAGACGGGCGTCATCCTCCGCCTGATCGAGACGATCGGCGGCAACGTCACCCGCCACGCCGACGTCACGGACCTGGAGCCGGATGCCTCCCTCCCGCCTTCCGCGTTCGACTTCGAGTTCCCCACCGCGACCACGATGCTGTATTGAGCGATGAGCGACCACGACGACGGTCACGCGGCCACACACCCGCGACTGGCTGAACTGCAGGCGGCGGTCCGCGACGGGCGCATCGACACGATCGTCGTCGCCTTCACGGACATGCAGGGCCGGCTCATGGGCAAGCGCGTCCACGGCCAGGCGTTCATGGACGGGGTCATCGACCACGGCGCCCATTTCTGCACGTACCTCCTGGGCACGGACATGGAGATGAACACGCCCGCGGGCTTCCAGCTCATGAACTGGGACACGGGCTACGGCGACTGGGTGGCCCAGCCGATCTGGGACCAGCTCCGCGAGGTGCCATGGCTGCCCGGGACCGCGCTCGTCCTCTCGGACACCATCGACGAGACGACCGGGCAGGAGATCCCGGTCTCGCCGCGGACCATGCTCAAGCGCCAGGTCGCCCGCGCCGCCGATGCCGGATTCGCGATCAAGGCCGGCTCCGAGTTCGAGTTCTACGTGCTCAAGGACTCGTGGGAGTCGCTGTCGGAACAGGGCTGGCCGGTGCCGAAGACATTCGGCTATTACAACGAGGACTACCACCTCCTGCAGGCGACGAAGGCGGAGCCCCTGCATCGGCTGTTGCGCACGCAGATGAGCGCGGTCAACGTGCCCATCGAGTTCAGCAAGGGCGAGGCCGCCAACGGCCAGCACGAGGTCAACATCCGCTACGACCACGTCCTTGAGTCGGCCGATCGGAGCGTCGTCTTCAAGCACGGCGCGAAGGAGATCGCCTACCTCAACGGCTGGAGCATCACGTTCATGGCCAAGCCGGACCATCGCTGGACCGGCTCATCCGGCCATCTGCACATGAGCGTCTGGGATGCCGAGCGCGACGTGCCGCTCATGCATGCGGCCGGGGACGATGAGCCGGGTCCCTACGGCTTGTCCACCATCGGTCGGCAGTTCATGGCCGGGATGATGGCCCTGTCCCGGGAGCTGGCGTACTTCGTGGCGCCGTTCATCAACTCGTACAAGCGCTACGCCTCGCTGTCGTGGGCGCCCGTCAACGTGGTGTGGGGGCGTGACAATCGGACCACCGGCTTCCGGCTCGTCGGCAGCGGCAAGGGACTCCACGTGGAGAACCGGTTCCCGGGCGGCGACATGAACGCCTACCTGACCTACGCCGCGATGCTGGGCGCCGGCCTGTACGGCATCGAGCACGGCCTGGAGCTGGAGCCGGAGTTCAAGGGCAACGGCTACCTCGCGACCGGCGTCAAGCGCATGCCGCGGGCGTTGTACGAGTCGATCCGCGAGCTGGAGGACTCCGCTGCGGCGCGCGAGATCTTCGGGGACGACGTCGTGGACCACTACCTCAACGCGGCCCACGTGGAGCAGGACACCTACGACTCGATGGTCCATCCCTGGGAACGCGAGCGCTACCTGGAGCGCGGCTGAGCGGAGCGCGGGGCGACCCCAAGCGCGATCGCGACCGCTACCTGGAGCCCAGCCGGACCGCGAGGTCGTGATGCCCCGCGGCCTCGGCCACGGCGGCCGGCGTGGAGCCGTCCGGGAGCCGTGCGTCCGCGTCGGCACCGGCTGACAGGAACAGCTCCGCCAGCTCCACGTCGCCGGAACCCGCCGCCTCGTGCAGCGGCGCGTAGCCGCCATGCTGCGTGGCGTTGACGTCTGCTCCGGCGGTCAGCAGCACCCGGCAGACCTCCACGTGCCGCCCCGCTGCCGCCGCGTGCAGCGGCTGGTTCGCGAAGTCGTTCGCGCCGTACGCGGAGACGTCCGCACCGGCGTCGATGAGCACGCGGGCGGCAACAGCCTTGCCGAAGAACGCGGCGAGGTGCAGCGCCGCGAACCCGTCAGCTGCCTGGGCGGTGGCCTGGCCCGGGTCCTCGACGAGCCGCTCGCGTAGTCGGTCGATGTGTCCGAGCGCCGCGGCGTCGAACACGTCCATCTCCGGATCGGCCGCCATCAGCGCGTCCAGCACCTCACGATGGAAGCGGTACCTGGCGTGGAGCAGCGCCGAGACACCGTCACTCCCCCGCGCGCTGGCCAGGGATGGGTCTGACGCCAGGGCGGCCGTGACCGCGGCGGCGTCCCCGGCATCCACGGCGGCCAGGAACTCGGCGTGCGTCACCATCGCTGGAGGGTACATCGCCACCCGGCGCCCGGGTACGATGGGCCGGACGACCCCCTGGATCGACATTGAGGAAGGGAACCGCGCCGATGCGACTCGCCGACAAGGTCACGATCATCACCGGCGCCGGCGGCGGCATGGGCCGGGTGGCCGCCCGGATGTTCGCGAAGGAGGGCGCGCGCATCGTCGTGGCCGAGTACGGAGAGGTCGCCGGCCAGGAAACCGTGGACCTGATCCGCGCGGACGGTGGAGAAGCCACGTTCGTCAAGGTGGACGTCAGCAAGGCGTCGGATGCCAGGGCGATGGTGGACCACGCGGTCAGCACGTACGGCCGCCTGGATTGCCTGTACAACAACGCCGGGATCATGCCCGAGGCGGACCACAGCGTCATCGACACGGACCCCGACGTCTGGGACCAGGTCATGGCCGTCAACGTCCGCGGGGTCTACCTGGGATGCAAGTACGCCATCCCGGCGATGGAGGCCGCGGGCGGCGGGAGCATCATCAACATCGCGAGCTTCGTCGCGATCCTGGGCTGCTCCGTCCCGCAGGATGCATACACGGCGTCCAAGGGCGCGGTCCTGAGCCTGACCAGGAGCCTCGCCGTCCAGTTCGGGCCCAAGGGCATCCGGACGAACGCCATCTGCCCAGGCCCGGTAGAGACGCCGCTGCTGATGGACTGGCTGGTCAAGGACGAGGCCGCCAAGCAGCTTCGCCTGGCCCGCAACCCCACCGGCCGGTTCGGGAAGCCGGAAGAGATCGTCCACATGGCGGTATACCTCGCCTCTGACGAGTCGCGCTGGACCAACGGCGCGTCACTCGTCGTGGACGGTGGCATCACGGTCAACTACTTCTGAGGATGGGCCGATGATGGACAGCCGGGTCGACGGGGCGCAGGCGGACATGGCCAGCGGGCGCATCGCCATAGGGGTGGATGTCGGCGGCAGCGGCATCAAGGCCGCGGTCGTGGACACCGAATCCGGCCGGCTGCGGTCGGAACGCCTGCGGGTGCCCACGCCGCAGCCCGCCACCCCGGATGCGGTCAGCGCGTCCATCAGCCGCCTCGTCCGGCGCCTGGCGAGGGCGACCGGCATCTCCGACACGGCGCCCGTGGGGATCGGCCTCCCGGGCGTGGCCATGGGGGGCCGGCTCATGACGGCCGCCAACATCGACCCGGCGTGGGTGGACTATCCCGTGGCGGAGAAGCTGGGCAAGACCCTCAAGCGCCGGGTCAGCGTGGTCAACGACGCGGATGCGGCCGGGATCGCCGAGATGCGCTTCGGGATCGGCGCCGGTCGGCGCGGCGTGGTCATCTTCCTGACCCTTGGCACCGGGGTCGGATCCGGCGTCTTCGTGGACGGCGTCCTCGTCCCCAACACGGAATTCGGCCAGATGGAGATCCGCGGCCGTCCGGCGGAGCGCCGATCGGCGTCCGCAGCGCGCGTCCGCAAGAGCCTGTCCTGGAAGGCCTGGACGATGGACCTCGACGAGCACCTGGAGCGGATCGAGGACCTGATGTGGCCGAACCTCATCATCCTGGGCGGCGGCGTGAGCAAGAACGGCGACAAGTTCATCCCAAGGCTCCAGCGGCGGACCCCGGTGGTGGCCGCGACGCTGCGCAACGACGCGGGCATCATCGGCGCGGCGATCGTCGCGGCAGAGGGCCTGGCGGACGCGGCCACGACCTTCGATGACCTGCCGCCCGGCATCGTCCCTGGGGCGCCTCCTGGCTCCTGACCGGCCGCTGGGCCAGCCACGCCGGCGGGATGACCGGCGCCGTCGGCGTGCCTGAGATGCCCACGTTGGGCCTGGGCGAACTGTCCGAGCCACTGTCGTTCATCCTGGAGCTCGGGGTCGCGGTGGCCGCCGCGCTGATCGGCGGCGCGATCGCCGTCCGACTGCGGCAGCCCGTCGTCATCGGCTATCTCGTGGCGGGGATCGTCATCGGGCCGTCCACCGCAGGGCTCATCGGCGACGTGGACCGGATCGCCGTCCTGGCGGAGGTGGGCATCGTGCTGCTCCTGTTCGCCCTCGGGGTCGAGTTCTCCATCGGCGAGCTGCGCAGGCTCCAGCGGGTCGCCCTCCCGGGTGCCATCGCCCAGATCGGGGTGACCCTGGTCATCGGTGGATTGCTCATGGCCGGCCTCGGCTTCGACGCGCGGTCGGCGTTCGTCGTCGGGGCATGCGTGTCCATCTCGTCCACGATCGTCGTCCTCAAGGCGCTCGTGGAGCGGGGCGAGCTGGACAGCCTCCATGGGCGGGTCGCCATCGGCTGGATGATCGTCCAGGACATCGCGACGATCGTGTTCATCGTGGCACTGCCGCCGCTGGCCGGGGGCGATGCGGTCGCGCCCATCGTCCTGGCGCTGATCAAGGCGGCCGTGTTCCTCTCCCTCGCCTATGTCGTGGGCGTGCGCCTGCTCCCATGGCTGTTCTCGGCGGTCTCGCGCTTGCGCTCCAACGAGCTGTTCCTGATGGCCGTCGTCGCGACTGCTCTCCTGACCGCCTTCATCTCCAGCGCGGTCTTCGGATTGTCGCTGGCGCTCGGCGCGTTCGTCGCGGGACTCGTCGTGTCCGAGTCGGACCTGTCCCACCAGGCAGCCGCAGAGGTCACGCCGTTCCGCGATCTGTTCGCGGTCTTCTTCTTCGTCTCGGTCGGCACACTCGTCGATCCGGTCGCGCTCGTGGCGGACCTCGGGCTCGTGGCGATCCTGGTCGTGCTGGCGGTCGTCGGCAAGGCCGTCGTCACGACGGTCCTGGGCCGGGCGCTCGGCCTGCCCGCCAGGTCGGCGATCCTGCTGGGCGCCGCGGTGGCGCAGGTCGGCGAGTTCAGCTTCATCCTCGTGGAGGACGCGCTCAACCTGGAGCTCGTCGACCAGCGGATCTACAACATCGTCCTCGGCACGGCGGTGGTCAGCATCCTCGCCGGCTCGCTCGCCTGGCGGGTGGCGGACGCCCTCGTGCCCCGTCTGGAGCACCGCCTGGATCGCATGGTCGTCGCTCGCGCCGGGGTCGGGGCGGGGCCGGCTCGACCACCCGGCGGCCCCACATCGCGGACGGAGGAGGAGCTCCAACGGGACGCGGACGAGGTCCGGCCGGCCGTGGTCGTCCTGGGTGGAGGACGAGTCGGGCGTGTCGTCGTCAAGGCCGTGCGCCGGCGGGGGTTCCGATGTGTGGTCGTGGACCGCGACCCGCGGCGGCTGGAGGAGGCCGCGGCCCTCGGCGCGGTCACGCTGTACGGCGACGCGGCGAGCCCGGAGATCCTCAAGCGCTGCGGGCTGGATCACGCCCGCGTGCTGATCGTGGCGGTCGGGGATCCGCTGACCGCGGCCCTGGCCACGGAGCGCGCCCTGCGCTTCAACCCACGCCTGTCCATCGCGTCACGGGCCCGCGGGCTACACGAGATCGAGACCTTGCGCCGGTTGGGCGTCGGCCGGGTCGCCGACCCGGAGGCGGAGGCCGCGTTCGAGCTGGCGCGCCACGCCCTGCAGCGGATGGGCGTCTCGTCCCCGGAGCTGAGCGGCGTGGTCAGCGGCCTGCGGCGCGACGTCTACGGGCG
>JBBEBL010000021.1:0-1447 GCA_040882345.1 Chloroflexota bacterium | reverse complement strand
CTCATCGTGCCCTGGAACTTCCCGATGCTCATGGCGGCCTGGAAGGTGGCGCCCGCGCTGGCCGCCGGGAACGCGGCGATCCTCAAGCCCGCCTCGTACTCCCCGCTGACGGCGATCCGCATGGGGGAACTCGCGCTGGAGGCGGGCATCCCGGCCGGGATCCTCAACGTCATCACCGGGCCCGGCGGGACCGCGGGCGCGGCGCTGGCAGCACACGACGGCGTCGGCAAGATCGCCTTCACCGGCGAGACGACGACCGGCCAGGAGATCATGCGGCTGGCCGCCGGCAACATCAAGAAGCTCTCACTCGAGCTCGGCGGCAAGAGCCCCAACATCGTCTTCGCGGACGCGGACCTGGAGCGGTTCGGGCGCGAGTCGCCGTACAGCGTCTTCGACAACACGGGGCAGGACTGCTGTGCGCGCTCGCGCATCCTCGTGGAGCGCTCGGCCCAGGAGCGGGTCGTGGAACTGTTCGCGGAGGCGACCCGCAAGGTCGTGGTCGGCGACCCGGCGGACGAGGCCACGGAGGTCGGGACGCTGGTCAGCTTCAAGCAGCGCGACCGGGTCCGCGACTACATCGAGATCGGGCTCGCCGAGGGAGCGACCCTCGTCGTCGGCGGCGAGGCGCCCAGCGACCCCGCGCTGGCGGATGGCGCTTACCTGATGCCGACCGTCTTCGATGGCGTGTCCAACGACATGCGCATCGCCCGCGAGGAGATCTTCGGCCCCGTGGTCTGCGTCATCCCGTTCGACACGGAGGAGGAGGCGGTCCGCCTGGCGAACGCCACGCCGTACGGCCTGTCCGGGTCCGTGTGGAGTCGGGATATCGGCAAGGCGCTGCGTACGGCGCGGGGCCTCCAGGCCGGCGTCATCAGCGTGAACTCCAACTCGTCCGTGCACACGGAGGCGCCGTTCGGCGGCTACAAGATGTCCGGCATCGGGCGCGAGCTCGGCATGGGCGCGCTGGACCTGTATACGGAGACCAAGAACGTCTTCATCGACCTCAGCTGAGACCGGGTTCTCGGGCCGCGTCGGGGGCGGGGGAGGGCGCCGCCGACGGGGTGGGCTCGTCGTGGTCGTCGGCGCGTGGATCGTGGTGCTCGGCGGCGTGGTGGCTGTCGCCCGGTGGGGCGGAGATGGTAGTGGCGCGACGGCGACACCGGTCGCGGAGGCCCTGGTCGCGCCGGACCGTCCCACGGCCGCGCCGTCCCCTGCCGCATCGTCGCCCCTCGAGGACCTCGTCCTGGTGCTGCAGGAACCGCGCCCGGCTGGCGGCGCCATCACCACGCACGACCTCGTCGTGAGCGGGTACCTGGTGGACGGGACCGGGCCCGTGTCGGCCATCCTCACGACGCGGGAGGGCGACCGGATCGCGGCACGGACCGTCGGGCCACTGACGGTCGGACGGCCCGACGACGACCCGAACCCTCCATTCCTGATGACGGTA
>JBBEBL010000020.1:0-8031 GCA_040882345.1 Chloroflexota bacterium | reverse complement strand
TCGTCGATCGTGAACTCGTGGCGCGCTTTCCGGTTGAGGGCGACGGTCGAATCGTCGCGCATGGGATGGCTCCTGCCTGTGGTGGCCTCTCCGAGGTCGGAGGCCGATCCCCGGGAGGCCATCCGCCCGAGGATTCGCACGAACGCCGGCCCGTGCGGGCCGGCGTTCGATTCGCTTACCACCCACAGGGGTGTCCGACTAGACGGCCATCTCCTGTGAGGTGGTGCAGCTACGCGTACTGTCGATCACTGCACATCACCTCCTTTCGTTCCGCGACACCGTACCCGATGGTGATCGATGCTGCAAGAGGATGCGCGAGGCCTTCGCGGACGGTGAACGTTTACGCGCCCAAACGCCGTTCCACTGCGACTCGCCGTCCGCTCCCTTCGCTTCCTTCACCCGCGATGAAGGCGGGTGCGCCAAGGCGCAGGGGAAGCGTCCGCATGCGAGGAGGCCAGGCGCCTGGGCCCGCCATCGTTCATCATTGGTGAACCGGGTTCGAGCCGCGAGGCGGTCGGCGGCGTGGCTTCATCGACGGTGAACCGGCCGTCACCAGAGGTCGGGCGACACCGGGCACCCGCACCCCCGCACCCGCGCCGCCCGCAACCCCCGCACCCCGGCCGCCCCGGCTCAGGCCGCGATTCGCCCCAGCCGCATCGTGGTCGACTCCGCCGGGTCATCCGCCAGCACCTCCAGCGCTCGATCCAGGGTCGGATCGTCACCCGGGGCGATCTCATCCGGCAGCGTCACCGGCACGTCCGGTTCCAGCCCCACGTCGTGGATCCAGCGCTTATCCGGTGTCAGCCAGCGCGCGACGGTCAGTCGGAATGCGCCGCCCTCCCCGGTCAGCTCCTGCCACTGCTGGACCGTGCCCTTGCCGAACGTCGTCTGGCCGACGAGCGTGGCCCGTCTCGTATCCTGCAGGGCGCCGGCCACGATCTCGCTCGCCGACGCGCTCCCCCGATCGACCAGGCACACGACTCGGATCGCGGGATCCGTCGCTGCGCCGCCCGGCAAGGCATCCGTTGGCGTCTGCTGCCCGTCCGCCGTCTGCTCCCAGAACACCGGGCCGGTCGCGATGAACTGGCTGGCCACGTCACGGGCGGCGGTCACGTACCCGCCCGGATTGCCGCGCAGGTCCAGGATGAGCTTCGTCCGTCCGGCATCGACATGCTCCTGGAGCGCCGCTTCCAGCTCGTTCGCCCCTCGGTCGGAGAACCCGTTGAGCCGCACGTAGCCGACGCTGCCGTCCGCCAGCTCCCGGGATTCGACCTCTTGTTGCTGGATGACGTCCCGCGTGATCTCCAGCACGAATGGGACGTCCGTCCCGCGTTGCACGGTGAGGGTGACGACGGTGCCCTTGGGGCCGCGGATGCGGTCCCGTGCGCCATCCACGGTCAGGCCGTCCAGGGGCACGCCATCCGCGCCCAGGACCAGGTCGCCCGCGCGCAGACCGGCTCGCTCTGCCGGCGAGCCGGCCAGCGGCGCCACGATCACCAGTCGGCAGTCCGGGCCCAGCGTGGAACAGCCCTGCGTCCCGTCCGCGGCCTGGGTCGCGATCTCCGCGCCGATCCCCTCGAACTCGCCGCTGATGCCCTGGAGGCTGTCGCGGTACTCCTGCGAGGTCAGGTAGGACGAATACGGATCGCCCAACGCATCGATCATCCCGCGGATGGCGCCCTGCACCAGCGCGTCTCGGTCCACGTCGCCGCCGACATAGCGCTCCGTGATCGTGTGGTACGTGTCCCAGAACGGGCGGAATGCCTCGTCCTCACTGATCGGCGTACCCGGCTCGACGGCGGACTGACGACCCATCGAGTACCCGGACATGAACAGGGCCCCGCCGGCGAGCACGACGACGAGGGCGACCGCGAGCTGGAGGATCGGCAGGCGACGCCCAGGACGCGGGGGTACGGTCACGGGGGCCAGCGGGACGTCAAGGGCGTCCTCGCGGTGGGGATCGGCGTCGGTCGGCGTGGTCACGCGATGGAGGTCCTTTCAAACGGGCGCTCAGGGTACATCGGGTCCCCCCTCCGAGTCCTTCGTTGCGGCCCCCACCGCCGATCATCAGCGGATCAGGTACGTCCGCACGGAGACCCACGATCCCAGGATCCCTAGGCCGACGCCCGCGCCCATGACGAGCGTCACGAGATCCCGCGTGAGCGACCCGACCTCGAGCGGCAGGACCCGGAAGAACTCGACCATGAAGCCGCTCAGCGGGTCCGCCGATGCCGCCAGGACGCCGAGCGTGATGAGCGCCCCGAGCAGGCCGACGAACGCGCCCTCGAACACGAACGGCCAGCGGATGAAGGCATCCGACGCGCCGACCAGGCGCATGATCTCGATCTCCTCGGCGCGCGCCACGACGGCCAGGCGGATGGTGTTGACGATGATGAACAGGCAGATGACGCCGACCACGATGAGGAGAACGGACCCGGCGGTGCGCAGGATCTCGGTGACGGTCAGGACGCGCTCCACGAGGTCCTCGATATTGATTACGTTGCGGACCGCGACGTCCTCGCGCAGGACATCGCCGACGACCCGCACGCTCGCCGGATCCACGAGCTTGACCTCCACGCTGGCGTACAGCGGGTTGCTGTCCAGGTACTGGGTCAGGTCTTCGCGCCCCTGCGCCTGCATCGACTCCCGGAAGCGTTCCAGCGCTTCGTCGCGCGTGACGTAGTCGATGGAGTCGACTTCCGGCATGGCATCAAGCTTCCGCTCGAGGGCCGCCACCTGGACGTCCGTGACGTTGGGCTGCAGGTAGGCGACGACCTCCACCTTCTGCTCCGTGAACTCCAGCCCGGCGAGCAGACCCGTCTGGATGATCCAGAAGCCCGCAAGGAGCAGGAGCATCAGGACCATCGTGGCCGTGGCGGCGAGGCTCATCACGGCATTGCGCCAGAACCCCTGCCAGGCGCGCTTCAGGCTGAACCACACGAACGGGATCACGCCTCAGTCCTGACGGTGGTAGGCACCACCCACCTCGTCGCGGATGACGCGACCTTCCTCGAGGGCGACGACGCGCTTGCGCAGGGCGGTCACGACTTCGGCGTTATGGGTCGCCATGAGCACGGTCACGCCGAGCTCGTTGATCCGCAGCAGGAGCTGCAGGATCTCCCAGCTGATGAGCGGGTCAAGGTTGCCGGTCGGTTCGTCCGCGATGATCAGCCGCGGGTCGTGGACGAGGGCCCGCGCGATCGCCGTCCGCTGCTGCTCGCCGCCGGACAGCTGGGACGGGATCTGCTTCGACTGCGCCGTCAGGCCGACGATGGCGAGCACCCGGTCCACGGCCGGCCGGATGCGCTTGCGCGGATAGCCGGTGACCTCCAGGGCGAAGGCCACGTTCTCCCAGACCGTCTTGGTCGGCAGCAGTTTGAAGTCCTGGAAGATGATCCCGATCTTGCGCCGGATCTTCGGGACCTGGCGTCGTGGCAGGCGCGCCAGGTCCTGGCCGTCCAGGACCACCGCTCCGCGCGTCGCGACCTCGTCGCGGATCAGCAGCTTGATCAGCGTGGACTTGCCCGCTCCAGACGGACCAACGAGGAAGACGAAATCGCCTTCCGGGATGACCAGGTCCACATCGCGCAGCGCGATCTTGCCGTTGGGGTACTGCTTGGTGACGTCATGCAGGAGAAGGACGGCCCGATCCGTCGCGGGCTTGCCACGGCCGCGATCCAGGATGCGGCGGCGCAGTGATCGCGCCTCGATGGACGGCGTCGGGGTAAGGGTCACGGGCGACTCCGCGGCGAGTCCGGCGGCGCCTGACGGGCGTCGCCACGGTTGGATCGGGACCCCTTCCGCGGGCACGGCATCGGAGCCACCACGCATCCGAGGCTACCACCAGGCCCGCTGTCTGCCAAACACGGTCGGTGCGGCCGCACGCGATCACGCCGCCGAGCGGGTCTCTACAGGAGCCCCGGAGAGATCGGGAGGTAGCGCGTCAGATCGGCGAACGGTCGGTCCCAGCACAGCAGGACGGGGAACGGCTCCATGCGGAATCCAGCCGCCAGGGCCGGGACGACGGCGCGATCGGCGGTCCCGGGGAGCCAGATGGCGAATGCTCCGCGCGGGGTCACCGATCGCAAGACGTGGCCCAGGGCCGGTGCCAGCAGGACAGCGTCGCGGACAGCGACCGGGCCGACTCGACCCGCCTCGCTCGCATAGCCGTACCCGAGCGGCGTCCCGTCCGGGCCGCGAAACAGCCAGCCACGACGGCCCTCCTGACGCAGGAAGCGGTGATCGATGGGATGCGCCGCGCCAAGCGTGTCGCGGTCCAGCGCGTCCACCGCATCGGCCAGCTCGCGATGTCCGTCTCCACCAGGCGGACCGGCGGCGATCTCCTCGAACGGTACCGGGCGCACGCCGGACGGCAGCACGCCGAATCGCTCCGGATCGCGCAGGTTGCCGATGAGGTTGAGCAGCGGGACGCGGGGCACCATCCCGAGCGACGCATACAACGCGTTGGAGATGGGCTGCGCGCTGTCCGTCGCGGTGGACCGGAAGCCGGCGTCGTCCGCGGGGCCCACCTGGTCCAGCAGTGCCCGGCCCACGCCAGCGCCCTGCAGTTCCGGCAGCACGAAGCACATGGAGAGATACCACAGGCGCTCGCGGACCACGGCCGACGCGAAGGCCACGAGCCGGGTGCCATCCACGGCCACCACGAACCGGTCCGGGTCCGTCGCCCGCAGGTGCTTGTAGAGGCGAACCACCGGACCGACCGCGTCCGGCAGGCTGGGCTGCCCTAGCCGGACGATGTAGTCGTTGATGCTCTCCCGCCAGATCGCCGCGCACGCCTCCAGTTCGTCCTCGTGAACGGGTCGGTAGGTCAGGTCGCGCGCTCGAGCGACGCGATCCGACGCCTCGACCGTCACGATGCGCTGGCCTCCGCGTCCTCGCCGCGCCACTCCGTGCCGGTCGCCAGTCGCTCCAGTTCCGCCTGCATGAACCGATCAAGGTCGCCGTCCAGGACGCTGGAGGTGTTCCCGGTCTCGTAGCCCGTGCGCAGGTCCTTGACCATCTGGTACGGGTGCAGGACGTAGCTGCGGATCTGGTTGCCCCAGCCCGCCTCCACGTGCTCGCCCTTGAGGATGCGCATCTCGGCTTCCTTCTCCTCCAGCGCGCGTTCCAGGAGCCGCGCCTTGAGGACCTTGATGGCGTTCTCCTTGTTCTGGGTCTGTGACCGCTCGTTCTGGCTCTGGACGACGATGCCGGACGGGGCGTGGGTCAGCCGGACCGCGCTGTCGGTCTTGTTGACGTGCTGGCCGCCGGCGCCCTGGGCGCGATAGGTGTCCACCCGGATCTGGTCCCAGTCGAGCTCGATCTCTATGTCGTCGTCCACCTCCGGCAGGACCTCCACGAGGGCGAACGTCGTCTGTCGGCGCTTCTGGGAGTCGAACGGGCTGATCCGGACGAGTCGGTGGACGCCGCGCTCGGCCCGCAGCCAGCCATACGCGCGCCGACCCACGACCTCCACGGTCACGCTCTTGAGGCCGGCCTGCTCGCCCTCCTGCTGGTCCATGATCTCCGTGCGGAAGCGGTGTCGTTCTGCCCAGCGCAGGTACATGCGAAGGAGCATCTCCGCCCAGTCGGTCGCCTCCGTGCCGCCCGCCCCGGCGCTGATCGTCAGGATCGCGGTCCGCTCGTCGTGCTCACCGGAGAACAGCAGCGCGGTCCGCTCGCGGAGGAGGTCCTCCTCCAGGGTCGCGGCATCGCGCTCGAGCTCCGCCTGCAGGTCCGGGTCGGCGGACTCGTCCAGGAGCTCCACGGCGGCTTCAAGGTCCTCCGTTCGCGCCAGGAGGTCATGCCACGTCTCGATCTCCGTCCGCAGGCCGTCCGCCTCACGGAGGACGCTCTGCGCCCCGCGTTGGTCGTCCCAGAACGACGGCTCCTGGGTCAGCGCGTCCAGCTGGGCGACGCGCTCCTGCTTGGCCTCGAGGTCAAAGATGCCCCGAGGTCGACCGGATCCGTTCAGCCAGGTCGCGGATGGCGGACGCGTCCACCTAGTTCCGGCCCTGGAGATCCTGGAGCAGGATCGGCCGCAGCTCGATGAGCCGAAGGGCCGACTTGCTTCGTGCGACGACGGGGTTCACGCATGGGCAATAGCCGTTGTGGGGGCAGACGCCGCAGTTGCCGTCACAGTCCAGGGCGGCGGCGTAACTGCAGGAGCGGCAGTCACGTTCACAGGCGATCAGATCGACGAAGGCGGCGTCCTCAGCCTGCTTCACGGACTCCCTCTCAGTACGACGCTGGGCACGGGCGCGGGGGGTTCGGCGTCCCCTATCGTGGGGCTCGGGCGGGCCACCGGCGACAGGTTTTGGCACAGTATAGAGGGCCAATGTCCCACCGCCAAGAGGGTACTTTCCGGCACTCGGTGAGGGGGATGGCTGGGTGGGCGCCCCCCTTCGTTAGCCGTTGACCCCCCGCGCGCTATCCGGCCCGCCGCCCAGGCCCTTCCGCTTCGCCACTTCGTTGCGAGTGAAGCGGACGCGTCGAACGCGTTGATCGCTTCCTCCCTCCGCCGCCGGGTTCACCGTGGGTGAACAGCTGCACGATGAAAGGCCGCTTCGCCCGATCGCGGTGGCCGCGGACACCGTCACGCTCCACTCCGTTCACCCGCACCGAACGCTGCCGACGGAGGCGTCGAGTCGAGAGGCGGGCGGCGGCCTCGCGCGACCCTTCAGCCCGCCGACGTTCGCCGCGGGTGAACTGGCCGTCTGGTCGCCGGGCCGGTCACCCGACGACTGAACGGACGAAGGAAGGCTCGATCCGGCCCGCTCGTCCGCCGTTGGGTCACCCGACGACTGAACGGAGGCTGCTGAGTCACCCGACGACCGAACCAGGGACGGGAGACCTGTCAGTTCTTGCGTTCGTCACCGGGCGACCACCGGGCGACCACCGGCGACCCCTGGACCCTCGGTCAGGGCGTCCGGCCGGAGACGAGGTAGACCGCCAGGGCGCCCAGCTCGTGCCAGACGGCGTCGGCGGTGGCGATCGCGTCGCGCTCCAGGGGGCTGGTCCGGGTCGGCGATCCGTATGCCTCGATGCCGACGTCCCCGGCCATCCGCAGGACCCTCAGCATGTGCGACGGGTCGGACACGAACACGGCCCGCCGCAGGCCTGCGGCGGTCATCACCTGAGAGACCCCGCGGATCGATTCCAGCGTGCTCCGGCTGACGTCCTCGGCGAGGATCGCCTCCGGCGGCACGCCATGGGCCACCGCGTACGCTCGGGCGCTGGCGGCCTCCGTCGTCCGATCCCCGTCCTGCTTGCCTCCGGTCACGATGAGGACCGGCGCCACCCCGTCCAGGTACAGGCCGACCGCGTGATCCAGCCGCGCCGCGAAGAGGGGCGATGGTCGGCCATCGTACTGCGCGGCGCCCATGACCACGATCGCGTCTGAGGGCGGGCGGTCGTCGCGCTGGGCCTGGTCCCAGATCCGATGCGTCGCGTACCCCGCGAGCGCGACGCCACCCACGATGCCGAGGACGACGATCCGCACGAGCAGCTTCACGATGTGACCGCGGGTCAGCGGCCGTGGCACTTCTTGTACTTGGAGCCGGATCCGCACCAGCACGGATCGTTGCGGCCGATCCGGTCGCCGGTCGGGGTGTGACCGGGACGCGCGCCGCCGGCCTGTGTCGCGCCGGTCAAGCCTGCTCCACCACCGGATAGCGGCTGGTTTCCCAGCGACTCGGTCACGTTGCGTGTCGCCGGACCACCGGGCACGGCGCCGCGCAGGACGGCGGATCCGGCCACGGCCGCCCCGGCCGGGGCCGCCTGAGGAACCGCCCCCGCACGGACTCCCGCCCCGTTGCCGCCGCCCGAGGAGCGCAGCGCGGTCGCCCCGGCGGCGAGCGCCTGGGACAACGCCACATCCGGCGGTGGTTGGCGCTGGACCGTGACACGGAAGATGGACGACGCCACCCCATGGCGGATGAGCCCGCGCAGCTCCTCGTACAGGCGGTATGCCTCGCGCCGGAACTCGTTGAGCGGGTCCTGCTGCGCGTAGCCGCGCAGGCCGATGCCGCG
>JBBEBL010000019.1:0-8088 GCA_040882345.1 Chloroflexota bacterium | reverse complement strand
CCCGCTCGGTCAAGCGCGGCGGCAAGATCTGGATCCGGATCTTCCCGGACAAGCCCGCGACGAAGAAGCCGGCCGAGACCCGGATGGGTTCCGGCAAGGGCGCACCCGACCATTGGGTCGCGGTGGTCAAGCCCGGCCGCATCCTGTTCGAGATGGCCGGCGTGGATCACGACGCGGCGGTGGAGGCCATGCGCCTCGCCAGCCACAAGCTTCCCGTGACGACCCGCGTGGTCGTCCGTGAAGGTGCCAAGGAGGCGTGACCGATGGATATCGATAAGGTCCGCACGCTATCCGACGCCGAGCTCGACGAGGCCCTCCGCGATGCGAAGCAGGACCTCTGGGGAGCGCGCTTCGCGCTCTCGACCCGACAATTGAAGGACTACAGCACGATCCCGCAGACGCGGCGAACGATCGCGCGGATCCTGACCGTGCAGCGCGAGCGCAAGCTCGGGCGCACGGCGTGACAGGAGATCACGCGATGACAGGAGCGAACACCAAGGTGCAGGGCAAGCGGAAGACGAAGGTCGGACGCGTCGTCAGCGACAAGATGGACAAGACGATCGTCGTCTCCGTCGAACGCCTGGCGCGCCACCGGCTGTACAAGCGGGTGATCCGCTTGACCACGAAGTTCAAGGCGCACGACGAGGCTAACGACGCCCGGATCGGGGACACCGTCCAGATCGAGGAGTCGCGCCCGCTGTCGGCCACCAAGCGCTGGCGGCTGGTGAGCGTTGTCTCGCGAGCCGGCGACCACGGCCTGCCGGGCGAGAGCGTCGTGGCCGACGAGGTCGAGACGAGCGAGGCGATCCATTCCGCGGCCCACCCCGGACGGACGCAGGACGCCGACGCCGACGCTCCGGCTGACGCCGACGCGCCAGCCGATGCGGCGTCCGAGGAGGCCGCCTCGTGATCCAGTCGCAGACTCGTCTCAAGGTGGCCGACAACACCGGGGCTCGGAGCATCCAGTGCATCCGGGTCATGGGCCGCTCGCTCAAGACCACGGCCGGTGTCGGCGACGTGATCATCGCCAGCGTCAAGCAGGCGATCCCGAACGCGGCCGTCAAGAAGGGCGACGTGGTCCGGGCGGTCATCGTCCGCACGAACAAGGAGTACGGCCGTCCTGACGGCAGCTACATCCGGTTCGACGAGAATGCCGCGGTCCTCATCAACAACCAGGGCAACCCGCGCGGCACGCGCATCTTCGGCCCGGTGGCGCGCGAACTGCGCGACCGGAACTACATGAAGATCGTGTCACTCGCTCCGGAGGTGCTGTGATGGCCGCCCGGACCCGTGAACCGGCCAAGGTCGCCCCGAAGGTGCCCGAGATCCGCAAGGGCGATACGGTCGTCGTCTTGGCCGGCAAGGATGCCGGCAAGCGCGGCACGGTCGAGCGCGTGATCCGCCGACAGGCCGCCCCGCGCGGCGGGCGCAGCGTCTTTCGTCGCGGTTCCGGGGCGGGCGGCGTCAGCGTCGTCGTCGAGGGCGTCAACATCGCCAAACGGCACACCAAGCCGCGCCAATCGTCCAGCGCGACGGACCGGATGCCCAAGATCCAGCAGGGGGGCATCCTGGAGATCGCCCAGCCGCTGGCCATCGGCAAGGTCATGGTCGTGTGCGGGAGCTGCGACAAGCCCACCCGCATCGCCCACGCCACGCTGGAGAACGGTCGGCGTGTCCGCGTCTGCCGCCACTGCGGCGAGCAGCTGGAGGTCAAGTCGTGACCAGTCGCCTCCATGAGCGCTACACGGCGGAGATCGTCCCGGCGCTCCAGAAGCAATTCGAATACGGCAACCCCAACCAGGTGCCGCGGCTGTCCAAGATCGTCGTGAACATCGGTCTGGGCGAGGCCCTGACCAATGCCAAGGCGCTCGACGCCGCCGTGGGCGACCTGAGCATGGTCACCGGCCAGAAGCCGATCGTGACCAAGGCCAAGAAGTCGATCGCCCAGTTCCGCCTGCGGACGGGCAACTCGGTCGGCGCCAAGGTGACCCTCCGCGGTGAGCGGATGTGGGACTTCCTGGACCGATTGACGACGCTGGCGCTCCCGCGCATCCGCGACTTCCGGGGCGTCCCCGGGAAATCCTTCGATGGGCGGGGCAACTACACCCTCGGCCTCCGGGAGCAGCTTGCTTTCCCGGAGATCGATTACGACAAGGTGGACCGTCTCCGCGGGCTGGAGATCAGCATCGTGACGACGGCGAAGACCGACGAGGAATCGAAGAAGCTTTTCGAGCTCCTCGGCATGCCCTTCGCCTCGTAGGCGCGGGGAGGGAGACACATGGCCAAGAAATCGATGATCGCCAAGGCAAAGCGGACCCCCAAGCACAAGGTCCAGGGCTACCACCGCTGCACCGTATGCGGCCGGCCCCGAGCCTTCATCCGGCGGTTCGCGCTCTGCCGCATCTGCTTCCGGGAGCGCGCGCTCCTGGGCGAGCTGCCGGGCGTCACGAAGTCGAGTTGGTAGGACACCGATGAACATCTCCGACCCGATCGCGGACATGCTCACGCGCGTCCGGAACGCCTCGCGGGCGCGACACACGGAGGTCGTCGTCCCGGCGTCGCGGACGAAGCGCGAGATCGCCCGCATCCTCAAGGACGAGGGCTTCATCGCCGACGTCACCGAAGAGCAGGCCGGACCCGCCGCGGTCCTGCGCCTGACCCTCAAGTACGTCGACGGGAAGGTCCCGGTCGTCTCCGGCCTCAAGCGGATCAGCAAGCCCGGCCTGCGCGTCTATGCGCGCAAGACGGACATCCCGCGGGTGCTCGGCGGCCTGGGTATCGTCATCGTCAGCACGAGCCAGGGCATCATGACCGGCCAGCAGGCGCGCCAGGCGCAGCTGGGCGGCGAAGTCCTCGCGTACGTCTGGTAAGGCGGATCACATGTCGCGAATCGGACGCATGCCCATCCCCGTCCCGTCCACCGTGGACGTGACCATCGACGGGCGCCATCTCACGGTCAAGGGGCCCAGGGGCACCCTGAGCCGCGCGCTTCACCCGGATATCGCCGTCAGCCGCGAGGACGACCAGCTGGTCGTCACCCGGCCGACGGAGCAGAAGACCCACAAGCAGCTCCACGGGCTCACCCGGACGCTCGTCAACAACATGGTCGTCGGCGTGACCGACGGGTACCGCAAGGGCCTGGAGATCACGGGTGTCGGCTACCGCGCCGCCCTCAACGGCAAGCGGCTGACGCTGAACCTGGGCTACAGCCATCCGGTCGAGATCGACCCGCCGGACGGCATCAGCTTCGAGGTCGAGAACCCGACCCGCCTCGCGGTGGTCGGCATCGACAAGGAGCTGGTCGGCCAGATCGCGGCCAAGGTGCGATCCAGCCGCAAGCCCGAGCCATACAAGGGCAAGGGCGTTCGCTATGCGGGCGAGCAGATCCGCCGCAAGGCGGGCAAGGCCGGCAAGGTCGGCGGCAAGAAGTAACCACCTACAAGGGATTGACACGATGACGAAGGTCGCTACCCGCGGCGCCGCGCGACAGAAGCGCCACGAACGGATCCGCCTCCACCTGGCGGGCACGGACGTGCGGCCGCGCCTCGCGGTCTTCCGCAGCCTCAACCACATCTACGCGCAAGTCATCGACGATGCGTCCGGCCGGACGCTCGCTGCCGCCTCGACCGTCGAGAAGGAGCTCAAGGGCTCCACCTCGACCAAGTCGGAGGAGGCAGCCGTCGTCGGGCGTCTCGTCGCCGAGCGGGCCAAGGCCGCCGGTGTCGAGCGCGTGGTCTTCGATCGAGCCGGATTCCGGTACCACGGGCGGATCAAGTCGCTCGCCGATGCCGCCCGCGACGCCGGCCTCGACTTCTGATCGGAAGGAGCCAGAGTGGCACGCATCGACCCGAACAAGCTCGCGCTCGAGGAGCGCGTCGTCCAGATCAACCGGGTAGCCAAGGTCGTCAAGGGCGGCCGGCGCTTCAGCTTCAGCGCGGTCGTCGTCGTCGGTGACGGCGCCGGCCACGTCGGGGTGGGCCTCGGCAAGGCCGGCGAGGTCCCCGAGTCCATCCGCAAGGGTGTGGAGGACGCGAAGAAGAACCTGATCAAGATCCCGATGGTCGGGACGACGATCCCCCACGAGGTGAACGTCCAGTACTCGGCCAGCAAGGTCATGCTCAAGCCCGCCAGTCAGGGGACCGGCGTCATCGCCGGGGGCTCCGTGCGCGCGGTGCTGGAAGCGGCCGGCGTGCGGGACATCCTGTCCAAGATCTACGGCTCGACGAACCCGGTCAACGTGACCCGCGCCACGATCGAGGCGCTGCGCGCCCTGCACTCCGCCGAGGAGCTCAGCGCCCGCCGGGGCGTGCGCCTGACCAGCCGCATCTCCGGGCAGCCGTCAGCCACGTCGGAGGTCGGCGATGGCCGGTAAGCTGAAGGTCACCCAGACCAAGAGCACGATCAGTCATATCGCCCGCAACCGGGCGACCATCAAGGCCCTGGGCCTGCACGGGATCGGCAGCACGAGCATCGTCTCGGACAACCCGGCGACGCGCGGCATGGTCCGCCAGGTCCGCTTCCTGGTGACCGTGGAGGAGATCACAGAGGCCGCGAAGACCCGCGCGGGCGACGAGGAGAAGGCATGAAGCTCCACGACTTGCGCCCCGCGGAGGGCTCCCGCAAGGAGCGCACGCGCGTCGGCCGCGGCATCGCCGCCGGCAAGGGCAAGACGGCCGGGCGAGGCACCAAGGGCCAGAAGGCCCGCTCCGGCGGCTCCATCCCGCCGTGGTTCGAGGGCGGCCAGACGCCGCTCCACCAGCGCATCCCCAAGCTGCGCGGGTTCAAGAACCGGTTCAAGGTCGAGTACGAGGTCGTGAACATCGGGGCCATCGCGGCCGCGGTCGAACGCGGCGCCTTCGAGGTTCCGGAAGCCGCGCCGAAGGGCCGCGGCAAGGCCGCCAGGGCCGCGACGCAGATCACGGTCAACCAGGACCTGCTGCGCGCCGTCGGGCTCGTCCGCACGCTGAACAAGCCGCTCAAGATCCTCGGCAACGGTGAGCTCGCCGCGCCGCTGTTCGTCGTGGCGGACGCGTTCACCGCGTCGGCCCGGACGAAGATCGAGGCCGCCGGCGGGACGGTCAACGTCCTCGAGGTCCCGACCTCGCCGCTCAAGGCGCTGGGCCTGGACGACGAGCCGGTCGCCACGGCCGATGAGCCTGGCGACGAGCCGGCCGCCACGGCCGATGCCGACGAGCCGGTCGCCACGACCGATGACGCGGCCTCCAGCGACGACGCCTGATCCCCCGTGTTCGAGTCCCTCCTGAACGCCTTCCGCGCGCCGGACCTCCGGCGCCGGATCCTGGTCGTCCTGGCGCTGCTGATCGCCTTCCGATTCCTGGCCGCCGTGCCGGTCCCGGGCATCGACCGGCAGCAGCTGGACAACTTCCTGGGCAACAACCCGCTGTTCGGGCTGCTCAATATCTTCTCGGGAGGCGGACTGTCCAACTTCTCCGTCGTGGCCCTGGGCATGAACCCGTACATCAACTCCTCGATCATCATGCAGCTGATGCAGGGCGTGGTCCCGTCGCTGCAGGCGCTCAGCCGCGAGGGTGAGTACGGGCGGAACAAGATCACCCAGTACACGCGCTACCTGGCCGTGCCGATGGCCATCCTGCAGTCATACGGCTTCCTGGCCCTGCTCAACTCGCAGCAGGTCCTGACCGGCACGTTCGACCTCGCCAGCTTCGAGACCCTCACCCAGATCGCCACCCTGACGGCCGGATCCGTGGCCCTCATGTGGGTCGGCGAGCTCATCACCGAGCGGGGGATCGGCAACGGCATCAGCTTCATCATCTTCGCCGGCATCGTGAGCCAGGCGCCGAGTGCCATCGGCGCCTTCCTGGCCAACCCCAACGTCGCGGCGGCCATCGCCTTCCTGATCGTGGCCATCGCCGCCGTCGCGGTGATCATCTACATCCAGGAAGGGCAGCGCCGCATCCCGGTCCAGTACGCCAGTCGCGTCCGCGGCCGGCGGATGTACTCGGGCGGTCAGACCTTCCTGCCGCTCCGGGTCAACCAGGCCGGCGTCATCCCGATCATCTTCGCGGTGAGCATCCTGCTCTTCCCGGTCCAGCTGGCGTCCTATTTCCGGGCGTCGGAGATCGAGATCGTCCGGAGCATCGCCGAGGGCATCGTCGCCGTCCTGAACACGAACTCGATCGTCTACGTCGTCCTGTACTTCCTGTTGACGATCGGCTTCACGTACTTCTACACGGCCTTCACGTTCAAGCCGGACGAGACGGCCGAACAGCTGCGCAAGAACGGCGGCTACATCCCGGGCATCCGGCCCGGTCGCCCCACCCAGGACTACCTGGCCCGGGTGGTCAGCCGGATCACGTTCGCCGGAGCGCTGTTCCTGGCCACGGTCGCGGTGTCCCCGTCCATGGTGGGCCTGGCGTTCCCGGATCTCGGGGCCATCGGCCTCGGCGGCACCAGTCTGCTCATCGTCGTGTCCGTCGTCGTGGAGACGATGAAGCAGATCGAGGCGCAGTTGATGATGAGGAACTACGAAGGCTTCATCCGATGAGGTCGGCTGCGCTGGCCGGGACCGCCGCCGCGGGGCAGCGACCAGTCCCATGACGGTCGTCGTCCTGCTGGGGGCGCCGGGTGCGGGCAAGGGGACCCAGGCCCCCATCCTGTCGGCGCACCTCGGAGTCCCGCACGTCGCCACCGGCGACCTGTTCCGGGCCGCCGTGCGTGACGGCTCGCCGGTGGGGCTTCAGGCGCGCCGCTACATGGAGCGCGGCCAACTCGTCCCCGACGACATCACCATCGCGATGCTCCTGCATCGCCTCGAGGCGGCCGATGCCACCGACGGGGTCATCCTGGACGGTTTCCCGCGCAATCGCGCGCAGGCCATCGCCCTGGATGCCGCCCTCGTCGATCGGGACACGGCGGTCTCGCGGGCGCTGAGCATCGACGTGCCGCTGGACGACCTCGTCCGCCGTCTGTCGGGTCGGTGGGTGTGCAGCGCCGCCGGACATGTCTTCAACGAGCACTCCAACCGCCCGCGCGTGGAGGGTCGCTGCGACCTGGACGACTCGCCACTCATCCAGCGCGAGGACGACAAGGCGGAGACGATCCGCGCCCGCATGGACCTGACGCTGGCCAGCCTGGCGGAGGTCGCCGCACACTACGGCGCCGCCGGCGTCCTGCGGTCCGTCGATGGCATGCAGTCGATCGATGCCGTCACGGCGGACCTGCTGGCGGCGCTCGCGGACGACGCCATGGAGGCCGTCTGACCGTGGTCACCCGCAAGTCGCGTGCCGAGATCGAGCGGATGCGCCAGGCCGGCCGGGTGGTTGCCGAGGTCCTCGCCCTCGTGGAGGAGGCGCTCAAGCCGGGCGTCTCGACCGCGCAACTGGACCGACTGGCGGAGGCCCACATCCGCAAGGCCGGGGCCACGCCGTCCTTCAAGGGCTACCCGGGCATCAACCCGAGGCGTCCGTTCCCGGGCAGCGTGTGCATCTCCATCGACGACGAGATCGTCCACGGGATCCCCGGCGAGCGGATCATCAGCGAGGGCCAGATCGTGTCCGTGGACGCGGGTGCCATCGTGGATGGCTGGCACGGCGACGCGGCCCGCACGTTCTACGTGGGTACGCCCAGCCCGGACGTCGCGGCGCTCATCGACACGACGCGGGAGGCGATGCGGGCGGGCATCGCCGCCGCCATCCCCGGCAACCACATCGAGGACATCTCCGGGGCCGTGGAGGACGTCGCCGCCCCCCGGGGCTTCGGCATCATCCGCCAGTTCGTCGGCCACGGCATCGGCACCGAGATGCACGAGCAGCCGCAGGTGCCGAACTACCGCACCGGACGTCGCGGTCGGAAGCTGGAGCCGGGCTTGTGCCTGGCCATCGAGCCGATGCTCACGATGGGCGACTACCACGCCCACGTGCTGGAGGACGACTGGACCGTTGCGACCGTGGACGGGTCGCTGGCGGCCCATTTCGAGGACACCATCGCCGTGACCGACCACGGTCCGGAGGTCCTCACCGCCATCTGATGGATGTCCGACCGGCGGTTTGCCGGGTCTGGCGTTCTTTGATACGCTACGCGTTCGTGTGTAGGCCCCCCCGCGCCCCC
>JBBEBL010000018.1:0-1390 GCA_040882345.1 Chloroflexota bacterium | reverse complement strand
GTGGGTCACCGCGCTGCCATCCGGCACGCGGCCAGGGCTGGTGGACGGATTCGCCCGTGCGCTCGCGAGTGCACTCGACCTACCCTACGTGGAGGCGCTGACCGTCCTCCACGGCGCCGAACCGCAGAAGGCCATGCACAACAGCGCGCAGCAACTCGGGAACGCCCACGCGAAGCTCGCCATCGATGGTGCCGCCGTCCGCCCGGGCCCCGTGCTCCTGGTGGATGACATCGTCGATTCGCGCTGGACGCTGACCGTCGCCGGGTGGCTGCTCCGAACGCACGGGAGTGGCGAGGTGCACCCGTTCGCGTTGGCGGTCGCGAGCGCGCGTGACGACTGACGGCCGATGATCGACTTCGAGACGCTCTCGCCTGACGCGCCGCCGATCATCATGCTGTGCACGAGTCTGGGCGAGACGCGAGGCGGGGCAGGGGAGAAGCCGCTGGGACCGGTCGCCTACTCGAAGCTTGCCGAGGCGCTGCGCCACCAGGCGCTCCAGGGTCCTCGCGACCTGCTCCGCCTATCGCCTGGCGAGATCGCTGGCGCCTTGGGCGTGGACGAGGCTGTCGCGGCGGGCTACGTTCGCCGGCTGGCTCGGGGCGGGCAGCTGGCGTTCGAGCTCGATCGACTTCGGTCGCGTGGCGTGTGGGTGGTCACCATCGCCGACGAGGCCTACCCGTCCCGTCTACGCGATCGACTGGGGTCGTCGGCGCCGCCGGTGCTCTTCGCGAGCGGTCCGGCTGGCCTGCTGACCGGGGGTGGGATCGCCATCGTCGGTTCGCGCGAGGCGGATGACGCGTCTGTCGCGTTCGCGGCCCGGCTGGCGTCGGCGGCGGCCCGCGGCGGAACGCTGGTCGTATCGGGCGGCGCGCGCGGGGTGGACGCCGTGTCCATGCGAGCTGCATTCGACGCGGGAGGGTCGGTCGTCGGGATGGTGCCGGAGGGCGTGGAGCGTCGCCTCCGAGAGGCATCGACGAGGTCGGCGGTGGCGGACGGCCATGCCCTGCTCGCCTCCCCGTATCACCCGGCCGCGGGGTTCAGCACGGGGGCGGCGATGGGCCGCAACAAACTGATCTACACGCTGGCGGACGTCGCGGTGGTCGTGGCGAGCGCCGAGCGCACCGGGGGAACCTGGGCGGGCGCCGTGGAGGCGATACGCGGCGGGTGGGTCCCTGTCCTGGCACGGGCTGACTCACCCGCGTCAGCTGGAGTCGAGGCCCTGATCAAGCGCGGCGCCGTGGCGCTCCGATCGGACCATCTGGACGACCTGGGCGAGACGCTGACGGCTGCCGACCTCGTCGCCCTCGTGCCGCCGTCGGGCCGTCGTGAGGCCGAGTCCGAGGCACCGTCCGAGCAGGGCCGCCTCTTCGAGTGACTGCTTCCGTGGGGG
>JBBEBL010000017.1:0-8105 GCA_040882345.1 Chloroflexota bacterium | reverse complement strand
GGGGGCTCCTTCGGGAGCCGCCTCGTCATATGTCCGGAGTAGCATGCGGCGCGTGCAGGTCAGCGTCATCGTCCCCGTCTACAACCCAGGACCATACTTGGACGAGTGTGTCGAATCGGTCCTGGGACAGTCGCTCGGGCCCGATCGCGTAGAGGCGATCCTCGTGGACGACGGCTCGACGGACGACTCGCCAGCGAAGCTGGATGAGTGGGCCGATCGTCACGCGAACATCCGCGTCATCCATCAGGAGAACTCCGGTTGGCCGGGCAGGCCGCGGAACGTCGGGATCGCGGCCGCACGCGGCCGTTACGTCTTCTTCCTGGACCATGACGACAGGCTGGCGCCGGCAGCCCTCGAGCGGCTCGTCGCGATGGCCGAGCGCAACGACTCGGATGTCGTCCTTGGCCGCATGGCCGGGTTTCATCGGTCCGTTCCTCGCGAGCTGTTCTACGAGGATCGAGATCACGCGTCGATCCACGACACGGCATTGATGGACTCGCTGACGCCACACAAGCTGTTCCGTCGCGCCTTCGTGGAGGCGCATGCATTGCGATTCCCGGAGGGTCGGCGCCGCCTTGAGGACCTGCCGTTCGTGATTCGCGCGTACTTCCTCGCGGCCAACGTGTCCGTCCTGTCCAGCTACGTCTGCTACTACCACGTCCGCCGTGATGATCGGTCCAACGCCGGACTCCAGCGATTCGATCCGGCTGGGTATTACCAGAACCTTCGTGAGAGCACCGACCTCATCGAGGCACACACGGAACCCGGACCAGCACGCGACCGCCTACTGCGTCGCTTCGTTGTCGCAGAGCTCCTCGGGCGCCTGACCGACCGGCGTCTCCTGGATCAGCCGGAGGACCACCGCAGCGAGCTGTTTCGCGAGATTCGGGCATATACGGAGGAGCGGATCCCACGGACCTTACAGCCGACGCTCGCGCCGCTCCAGCATGTCCAGCTGGAACTGGTCCGGTCCGGTCGCCTGGACCTGCTCGTGCACCTGGCCGAGATCGGCGTCCGGACGGTCGGCGAGGCGACCCTTCACGGCATCCGGCATAGGGACGGTCTCGTCCTCCTTGACGTGGAGGCTCGCCTTGAGCGCGACGGTGTCCCCGTCATCGTGCGGTCAGACAGTGGCGATCTGCGCCTGGATGTCCCGGCGATCGTGGCCGAGGCGGTCGGCGACGGCGCCCGTCGGTTGGGCTCGGGTCCGCTCGGTACCGCGCGTATCTTCACGCGCAAGCGAGACGACTGGGCCGAGTTGGTCGGACCCCCCATGGACATCCTCGCAGACCCTGGGAGCGTGACAGCGAGCGTGCGCGTCCGCTCGAATGCGACGATCGACCTTGGGACAGCCTCGGCTGGCAACCCGATCTGGCCGGGTAGGTGGGACGTCTTTGTGCGCATCGCCGCACTCGGCTACAGCCGAGACGTCCGGCTCGGAGCGCGGCGAACTCCAACCGTCGAGCGGCAGTTTGGCACCCGGCGAGTGGGTCGCCACGCCCGCCTGTGGGCCACCCCATACTGGACGGAGGGGGCGGACAACCTTTCGCTCCGGATCGCCGATGATCCGCCCCCATCGGCGCCGCGACGGATCGTCCGCGCGATCCTGCGCGGTACCTGGCGTGGTCGTTAGGGCAGGATCCCCGACAGACGATCCCTGATGGCCTCGGGCCCACCCATCCGGCCATGCCGGGCGATGTCGCGCCAGATGTCGGCTGCCAGCAGGCGCTCGGGGTCCACGGTCGCCCGACGCTCCAGGATGTCGCCGGGAACGTCCTGCGGGTCCGGCACGACCCAGCGGGTGATGATGTCGTCATAGCGCTCGCGCAGGACCGTGTTGGCAGGATCCGCGCCGAGCACGACGAGGACGCCGGTCGGCGTCGTGTCCACCGGGATCACGACGAGGTCCGGGCGGTGCTCGCGGAGCACGGGGATCATCTTGTAGACGTCGCCGGCCCAATCGCCCGTGTGCCGATCCCGCGCCGCCTCGTCCACGTTCCGCGGCAGCATGTCGTCGAAGACGATCACCGTGGACCAGCGACTGGACCGTTCCACGTTCATGAAGTCGCGCAGGGCGTACTCGAACAGGTGCATGCCGTCGATGAACGCAAGGTCCAGCGTCGTGCCGCCGCGCCAGCGATCGAACAGCGGGCGGCCGCGCCGCAGATTGCGCCAGGGGTTGCGGCCGCCGGTGAGGTGCCGCAGCGGATCCGGGGCGGCGAAGAAGTCATCGCTCGTCGCCTTCGCCAGCTGGACGTCGCACCGGATCGGGACGGTGACCTTGAATGCGGGATCGATGGCGATGGACGGGACCCGGGACAGCGCGAGGCTCTTGCCGTCGTTGACGCCGATCTCCAGGTAGTTGCGCGGGCGCGCGAGACGGTGCACCTCGCGCAGGAACTCGTGGCGTTTCATCCCGGCGGACTATAGCCGGGCGCAGGCGATGGGCGCGCCCGCTCACCGGGAACGGGCCATATGGCCCACGGCGCGCGCCGGCGGGATGAGTATCGTTGGGGGGACGAACCTCTTCCAGGAGTGCCCGCGATGCGCGTGTCCCGACGACCCCTCTGGCTCCTCGTGCTGTCCATCATCCTGCCGACCGCCCTCATCGTCGCCGCCTGTGGCGCCGGTGGCGAGTCGGCGACCGCCCCGACCGTGTCCGACGCCTGGGTGCGACCCCCGATGGGCGCCGACCGGCCCGCCGCGGGCTACCTCACGATCGTAGGGTCGGGGAGCGCCGACGCGCTCGTCGGCGCGTCCAGCCCCATCGCGGCGTCCGTGGAGATCCACGAGACCACGATGGGCTCGGACGGGTCGATGGGCATGCACGGCATCCCCCGGCTCGAGATCGCGGCGGGCGCCACCATCGGGCTGGAGCCGGGCGGCTACCACCTCATGCTGATGGGGGTGACCCAGATGCCGGCGGTCGGCGAGATGGTGGAGATCACGCTCGTCTTCGAGCACGCCGGCGACGTGGTGGTCAGCGCGGAGGTCCGGGCCGGCTGACATGGCGGGACCAGCGGGCATCTCTGGCGGCGACGGCGACACCCCGACCGCGATCCTCGACGGCGCGTTCCGGATCGTCGTCTTCGGTGCGGTCCTGCTCGTCGTCCTGATGGTGGTTCGACTCATCGGCGATGCGACGACGCCGACATCGCCCGGCGGCGCCACCGTCCCGTCCAGTCCCCCGGTCGCGTCGGCGACCAACGCCGTGGACGTCTCCGCGTACCTGCTGGCATCGCCGCGGCCCGCGCCCGCCCTGGAGTTGACCGGGCCCGGTGGACAGGCCGTGTCCCTCGCCGCGCTGCGGGGGACGCCGGTCCTCGTGTTCTTCGGCTACACGCATTGCCCGGACGTATGCCCGGCGACCATCGGGACGGTGGGTGAGGCGATCGACGCGGCCGGCGACGGGGCCAGGGCCGTCTTCGCCAGCGTGGACCCCGAGCGCGATACGCCCGCGTGGCTGGCGGAGTTCGTGGCGTACATGCCGGACGGGTTCAGCGCCGCGACGGGATCCCCATCGCAGGTGGCGGCCACCGCGGCCGCGTGGGGCGTCCGGTACGCGAAGGTGGACGCGGATGGGCCGGAGCGTTACTCCATGTCGCACACGGCGGACGTCTTTCTCGTGGACCGGGCGGGGCTGCTGCGGGCCGTCTTCCCGTTCGGGACGGAGGCGGTGGCGATGACCGCGACGATGCGGTACGTGGACGAGCACCCTCAGGCGGCCGCTCCGACGCCCGGCCCCGAACCGTCAGCGACGCCGACCGTCGCCCCGAGTGCCGTGCCGGTGGACCTGTGGCCGCAAGTCGTCTCCAGCTCCGTATGGGCGGGCGGCGCCAGCCCGCTGATCCTGACCCTCCACGACGCCGGCGGCCCGGTGGACGACCCGGCGCTCGTCGTGACCGCCAGGCTGGTGACCCTGGCCGGGATCCCGGTCACGCCACCGGTCCCGGCGACCGCCGTGCAGCCTTCCGGGCTCGACACCGTGTCGTGGGTCGCGACGCTGGACATCCCCACGCCGGGAGCGTGGCGCGTGGACGTGCTGGCCACGGCGCCCGGTGGCGAGGCCCATCACGGCGTGGCGGATCTCGTCGCCCTTGACCAGGGCGCCTCCGCGGCGCTGGGAGGTTCGGCTCCCACGATCCGGACGCAGACGGCCACCGACGTTGGCGGCGATCTCACCTACCTGTCCACGGATGCGCTGCCGGATCCCCGGCTGTCGCAGACCTCCACGGCGGATGCGCTCGCGGCCGGGCGGCCGTTCGTCCTCGTGGTCGATTCGGCGGCGTTCAAGGTGACTCCCGCGTGCGGCCGCGCGCTCGCGCTGGCCAAGCGCCTGCTGGACCGCTGGCGGGACGTGCCGTTCATCCACCACGAGCCTTATCGCTACGACGTGATCACCACGGAGCCCGTTCTGGAAGGCACGCTTGAGGACCCGCGCCTGACGGACGTGGCCCAGGCTTGGGGTGTCGGTGACCCGCCGTGGGGGGTCGGATCCATGCCGTGGGTGTTCATCGCGGACGGTGACGGCGTGGTGCGGGCCAAGTACCAGGGCGTCCTCGGCAGTGCCGACATCGACGTCATGCTGTCGCTCCTGGAGGCTGAGGACTGACGGCGGTCGGCAGCACTCTTCGGCATGGCGGAAAGGGGCCACAAGTCACATCATGGAGAGGACTCGAACCCGCTAGGGTTGCTGCCATGGATACGCAGCCGCAGGAAGACCTGCACCTCCCGCTTCTCGAAGACCCATCGCTCTCCCGTCGACGCTTCCTGCGTGGGGCCGCCCTTGCTGGCGGGGGCCTGATCGCGGCCGGTGTCGCCGCATGCGCGCCCGGCGCCGGGACGAAGGCCAGCTGGACGCTGGGGCCGGAAGGCATCCCGTCCGCCGACCCCGGAGCGGCCTCGCCGACACCTGCACCCAGCGCGGACCCCGGGCATTCCATGTCGCCGACGCCGGCACCCACGGGCGGGCCATCTTCACCGCCCGGCGGTCTGCCGGCCGGGTGGTCGGACCACGACGTTTCGGCGAGAAAGGTCGTCCGGCGCTACCTCGGCGACCTCGTGCCGGCGCTGGGGTCCATCTATCCGGCCCCGGTCGTGGCGAAGCTCGCGGACATCCTGGGCGCGGAGGAAAACTACCCGGAGCTCACGCAGAAACCGGCCTTCGTCCAGGTCCCCAACCTCGTCCTGACGGATGCGCTCACGCCGCTCACCCCGACGCTGGAAGGCGACGTCAAGGTCTTCCGGCTGACCGTCGACGAGATGGACTGGCGCATCGACGAGCTGATGCCGCCGGTCAAGGCCCTGGGCTACAACGCCCAATGGCCCGGGCCGACCATCCGGGTGAACCAGGGCGACAAGGTCCGGGTCATCTTCACGAACAACCTGCCGGAAACGACGAGCGTCCACTTCCACGGCGTGGAGTTCGAGGACTTCTTCCAGGACGGCGTCGCGTTCTTGACGCAGAAGCCGTTCGCCACGGGCGAGGAGTACGCCTACGAGTTCACGGCCGTGAACGCCGGCTCGCACATGTACCACTCGCACCACAACGCGACCGACCAGGTTGGGCGTGGTCTGCTGGGCGCGTTCATCGTGGAACCGCCCACCCCACAGGCCGAGTACGACCGCGAGTACGTCTGGATCTCCAATGACACCCTGGGTGGATTCACCATCAACGGTCACGGGTTCCCGGCGGTCGTCCCGGTGCTGGCCGCGCAGGGCGAGAAGGTCCTGATCCGGTTCATGAACGAGGGGCTGATGATGCACCCGTGGCACAGCCACGGGTTCGCGATGGACGTCGTCGCCCGGGACGGCAATCCGCTTGGCAGCGCCGGCTTCAAGGCGGATACGTTCGGCGTCAACCCGGGCGAGCGCTTTGATGCCGTCATCACCGCGGACCGCCTCGGCGTGTGGGCGTTCCACTGCCACGTCCTGTCGCACGTGGAGGGGCTGGACGGCATGTTCGGCATGGTCACGGCCCTCGTCGTGGTGCCGACCAAGGAGGACGTGGACGCCATAGTCCAGGCCCTGGTCTCCTAGGAGCCGGGCCCTGCCACTCCCGGGCCTTCACCCGCGGCGAACGTTGGCACGGTGAAGCGCGGTTCAGGGTCCCCTTGCCACCGAGTCCTTCGGCAACAGTGAAGCACCACGGGCCGGGGCATTGGCGTGGATGCCCGGAGCGCCCGGAAACCGGGCCACGGCCCGGCTCCGTTCACCGTCGCTGAACGCCGTGGTCGCCCGGTCGTGGTCGTTCACCGGCAGCGAAAGGCGAGGGCCGTGGGGCCGGGGCAGAGCCGCTCCTGCGGCACGGCCATTCGCGTCCAGTGGCCCTGCTGCTACGGGACCCGCGGGGGCGTTGACATGCAAGCCGTGACTTGCCTATCATTCGCCGCGTGGCCGATCTGCTGTTCAAGGCGATGGCGGACGGGACCCGGTGCACCATCCTGGACGAGCTGACCGATCGCGACGGCCAGACCTTGTTTGAGCTCTGCTCCCGCCTCGTCATGAAGCACGGGATCGGCGCCAGCCGACAGGCGATCTCCCAGCATCTCGACGTACTCGAGGAGGCCGGCCTGGTCCGGACGGAACGCTCGGGTCGCTACAAGTTCCACTACCTCGACACCAGCCCGCTGCGGGAGATCACAGCACGGTGGCCACCGCCGCCTGAAAGGGACAAGCCATGAGAATCAACGTCACGAGCGTCCTCGTTGACGACCAGGACAAGGCGCTGCGCTTCTACACCGACGTCCTCGGGTTCGTGAAGAAGACCGATGTGCCCCCCGGCGAGCACCGCTGGCTCACCGTCGTGTCGCCGGACCAGCCGGACCAGCCGGACGGCGTCGAACTGCTGCTCGAGCCGGACGCCCACCCTGCCGCCCGACCGTTCAAGGATGCCCTCGTCGTGGACGGCATGCCGTACACCTCGTTCGCGGTGGACGACGCGAACGCGGAGTACGACCGGCTCACGGGGCTCGGCGTGGTATTCACCCAACCGCCGACGCCGATGGGTCCGGTCACCACCGCGGTCTTCGACGACACCTGCGGGAACCTGATCCAGATCGCGTCGCTCGCCTGACGGGGTCCGAGTCGCCTGAAGCCGGTCGAGGCGCTCCTCCGGCCGCAGGCCCACACAGGGTCCGGTGGGCGCTCCCGGCATCTGTCGGTATCATTCGGGACTCGCGCGCCTGTAGCTCAGTGGATAGAGCGTCGGCCTCCGGAGCCGAAGGTCGCAGGTTCGAATCCTGTCGGGCGCGCCATAACAGCATCTGGCAGCGCGAGGGCCAATCCATGCCGGTAGGCGGCCGGTGTGAGGCGTAGGCCGACGAAGCGCGGCCCCTCGATCACGATGCGTTCGTAGACGGCGTGTATCACGTCGGACTTCTCCTCCACTAGGTCGGTCTTGTGCCAGGTTTCGGCGAGGGCATCGAGCCACTCCAGCGCCCGTTGTCCAGGTAGGTCGTGGGCCTGTTGCGTCCCGATCGTGTCTAGCTGATCTCGCAGGCGCGCCATTCGGTCGAGGTAGGCGGCGTCGTCGATGCGAGCGGCAGCGTGCTCCAGGGCGAGCTCACGCATCTGGCGCTCCAGGCGGGCGCGGTCCATCGTGACCGGGCGTTCCCCTGCCGAGAGCACGGCGACGATCTGTGCCCGCACGCTGTTGTCGAGCTTGATCGACCCAAGCTGGGCCAGGATCGGGGTCTCCCACGTCGAGGCGGCGATCCGCGCCTTCGAACCCCATGCCGCGCAGGGGTCCGTATGCAGCTTGGCGATCCGCTCGGTGTTGCCCATCCGGCCATCAGATCGGATCCGCCGCCCGCATGAGCACTCCAGCAGGCCCGACAGCAGGTCTTGCCGACCCCGGTGGCGCGGCCCGCCGCCGCGCGTCTTGGACTGCCGCACCGCCTCGACTCGTGCCCACAGATCGTCAGACACGGGCGGGTTCGCCCGCCACGGCGCAGGACGCCGCGTCTCGTCACGCCCACGATGGCGGCGCACCCATCCGTTGTAGAGCGGGTTCATCAAGATCATCCGGATGCGGGAGGCCTCGAGGCCGGTCTCGTCGGCCAGCTGGCGGGCGCTGACGGCACCGAGGGCGTAGCGCTCGAACA
>JBBEBL010000016.1:0-8212 GCA_040882345.1 Chloroflexota bacterium | reverse complement strand
GGGGGGCAGACGCAGCCGCGCCGCTCGGCGGCGATGAAGCGCTTGACGATGCGGTCCTCCAGGGAGTGGTAGGACAGGACCACGAGCCGGCCGCCCGGACGAAGCAGGTCCAGGGCCGCGGCCAACCCCTCGGTCAAGGCATCCAGTTCCTCGTTGACCGCGATCCGCAGGGCCTGGAACACGCGCGTGGCGGGATGGGTCCGGCGCGGCTGGCGGGGGTTGGGCGGCGCGACGCGCTCCACCAGGGCGGCGAGCTCCTCCGCCGTGGTGACCGGGGCCGTCCGGCGGGCGGCCACGACCGCCCGCGCGATCCGGCCGGCGCGCGGCTCCTCCCCGTAGCGTCCGAACAGGGCCGCAAGCTCATCCGTGTCCAGGGTCGCCAGCAGCTCCGCGGCCGGGACGCCGCGGCTCGTGTCAAAGCGCATGTCCAGCGGGCCGCCCGCCCGGAACCCGAAGCCGCGCTCGCGGTCCGCGAGCTGGAAGCTGGACAGCCCAAGGTCGAACAGCGCACCGTCGACCGCGCCGAACCCGGCAGCCGGGGCGACGCTCGCCAGCTCCCGGAAGTTGGCCTGGCGGAGGACGAGGCGGTCACCGAACCGTGAGCGGAGGCGACCGTCCACCCTGGCGATGGCCGCCCCATCAGCGTCGAGACCGAGGAGGCGGCCATCAGGGTCGGTCGCCTCCAGGATCCGCTCGGTGTGCCCACCGCCGCCGAGGGTGGCGTCGATCTGGAGGCTCCCCGGAGCAGGCGCGAGCGTCGAGATGACCTCCTCCGCCAGCACCGGGATGTGCCCTACCTCCATCTCTCCTCCACCGTTCGTCGATCGGATCCCGAGCGGACCCTGGAAGCGCATGTGGTGGGAGCTCAGATCCCCAGGCCCTCGAAGGCCTGGGCTAGCTCCTGCGGGTCGTCCAGTTCCCGGCCGTAGGTGTCCCACGTGGCCGGGAGCCAGATCTCCGCGTGATCTCGTGAACCGACCACGACCGCCTCGTTGGCGAGGCCGATCTGATCGCGCAGGAATGCCGGCAGGAGGATCCGCCCCTGCCGATCGAGCTCGACCTCCGCCGCGCCGGCGAAGACGAAGCGCTGGAACCGCCGCGAGGCCTGGTCCGTGATGGGTAGCGCGGCGACCTTGGCCGCAAGGGCTTCCCAGCCGACCTGCGTGTGGATCGCCAGGCACGCGTCCAGCCAGCGCGAGACGACGGCCCCGGCGCCCAGCTGGACGCGGAACTTCGCGGGGACGGCGATCCGTCCCTTGTCGTCCACCGTGTGCCGGTACTCGCCGGTGAACACCTGGTCGGGCTCCTGGAATCGGTCGATGGGCCTGGTCGAGGGCGGGCGGGGCGAGAACGGCGGGAAGTGCGGGGTGATTCCCCACTTCCCTCCACTTCATGCCACTTCGCTGCATTCTAGCGCGCAGAACCGCCACGTCAATGCGCAAATCGCATGAGGTTCGACCAACGAGCCCGGCCCGCTTGACTGAAGCGCCCGTCACCAACGGCTCCTCCGCCGGATATCCTCCGGCGATGCGACCTCGCAGGTCCCTCCTGGTACTCGCGGTCCTGGCCACGGTGCTCGGCGGCTGCGGCGGTTCTGGTGGAGCCGGCGACAACGGCGAGTTCGTCGAGGTCCCTGGCCTAGGTGCGACACGAATCGACGTGCCGCGGCCGACGACGCCCAGTCGTGAGGACTGCTCGCTCAATCTCCTGACGGACGTGTCCCTGGAGGATCGCGTGCACGGGCTCCGCCCGGCCGGCCTCTTCGCCGATCGTACGGATGCGACGGATGCCGACCTGGCCGCCGAGATCGAGCGATCGATGGCCGAGACTTGGGGCGAGATCGACCACAACGACCCCCTCTTCGAACTGTTCGTCGCCGAACACGACCGGACCAGGGTCTGGTGGCGCGACCTGGAAGCCGACGTCAGCGACGGCAGCGAGGTGTACCGCTCAGTACTCGAGGAGTGGGCGGCGATCTCGGTGGGGGTCTTCGCACCAACGGCGATCGAGGAGAGGTGGGCATCGCTGGATGGACCTGTCACCGTCACCTTTGAACACGGTGGCACGGCCCAGCTCCTCGAGCCGGATCACATCGAGGACTGGATCGACCCGCGGATCGCGACGACGATCAACGAGCTGATCGCGTCGTCGGGCCGACGGTTCGATTTCGTGAAGGCCTTCGATCAGACCGCGTTCGTCATGGCGCTGACCGATGACGAGCGTGCCTCGCTCGCATCCCGTGGCTGGTGCTTCGAGTGAGACCAAGTCCCCGAACGGAGGCGTGACTCGCTCGGCGTCAGCCCCCGACCAGGCGATGCGCGGCGGTCAGCGCGTCGGCGGCGGGAGTCGCAGCTCCTGGCCCGCGCGCAGCGGCGTCGTCAGGGTCCAGGGGTTGCGGTCGTAGATCGACTGGAGCGACACGCCGAAGTAGTTGGCGATGCTGTACAGATTGTCGCCACTCCGCACCGTGTAGATCCAGCAGTCCTTGGTGTTCGGACATGGCTTGAGCAGCGCGTAGCGTGACGAGGTGGGCTTCGGGACGGCGGTCGGCTTGGGGGTCGGCTTCGGGGTCGGGACAGGAGTCGGCTCGGGGGTGGGCGACGGCGTCGGGGTCGGGGTCGGGGTCGGGGTCGGGGTCGGGGTCGGGGTCGGGGTCGGGGTCGGTGCGACGGTCGGCGAAGCGGTCACGACGACGGCGATCTCCGTGGCCCGCGGGGTCGCCGTGGCGGCGGCGTTCAGTTCCAGGCCGCCGTTGGAGATGACGAAGGTGGCCGAGGCGACGAACGCGAACGCGAGGACCGCGGCCGAGCCAAGGATGGCCGGAGACAGCGTGCGCCCGGTCCGGACGACCGGGTCCGGAGGCCCGGCGACCGCGACTGCGCCGCGCAGGTAACGGGGGCAGTTGACGTGTCCGGACGTGAGACAGACAAGTTCCTGCTGGCGGAGCGACTGGGGGACCGGCTCGCGCAGGGCTGCGCAGCGATTGGCCGCGTCCGGCGCCTCGACGGGCGCGCTGATCCGATCGTCGTCGTCCACCGCGCGGAGGAACGGACAGACCCATTCGTTGGGAGAGCGATCGTCCAGGACCGGGAGGAAGGTCTCGTGGGCAGCCTCGCCGGCGTCAGGTCCGGCGACCGCGGCGACTTCGGCGACTTCGGCGACTTCCGTGACCGACTCGCTCGTGGCCTCGGCCGGGATCGATCCGTCCAGTAGCGGCGTCGCCTCTGCCTCGACGACCGACTCGGCCGGGGCGACCTCGGGCGGTGGCGCAGCCTTGGTCGTACGACGGCGGCGGGGGCGGCGCTCGGGGGTGGGTCCAGTGTCGTCGGCCACGCGCACTCCAACGTCCAGGGTGGAACGGCGCGGAGTCTAGTACCTTTCGCGTCTTGCCGCCACGTCGCAGCCGGTGCTAGGCTCCGGCGCCAGAGTCGATCGGACGGTTCGACCGACCGTGAATCGAGGCCCAGACCCTCAGGATGGCCCTGCCGCTCCCCGTGATCCCGACCCAGCCGGACGCCTACCACCTGGCGCCCCACCGCATCAAGCGCTGCACGTTCCGGCGCCTGATCGATGTCGAGGCGGGGTCCGACCGCGTGTATGACGTGGAGTGCCTGTTCCCCGATCGGAAGATCCCGATCCCCCTGGGCGACCTGGAGTCGGCAACGCCGATCTGCAACACCTGCACGGCCGCGCACATCTTCCGACCCGACGAGGACTGACCGCGCGAGCTGCAGGCGAGACTCCGGCCGCCCGATCCGTTTCGTTTAGCAGCACAGCCTCTACCGTGCATGGATCCGCGCTCGATCCGGTCCGAGACTGGCCCTCCCAGAAGCCACGCCTCCAGGAGCGTACCGTCGGCGCCTCGGCGGCGCTCCCGTGGCAGCCATGGCTCTGGATGGGAAACCCGGGTACGACGGGTGGCGCCCGTTCCGGACGATCGAGCGTCAGCGAGGCGGTCTGTAAGCCGAGTTCTGTCCCGTCGCAGCGCCGAAGCGCTCCGACGGGGATGGCCATCCATCTGGGGCCGGCGGTCACCCACCGGCTCATGCGGCCGACCCGAGGGCTGGGCAGCGCACCTCTCCCCCGATCCGGTCGCCCGGTCCGGGTTGCGCCCTCCTATTTGGCCTTGCTCCGGGTGGAGTTTGCCGCGTTTCACTCCGCCGTCCGGCCCGAGGACCGGGCGGCGGCATCGTCACTGTGGCACTGGTCCTCGTCTTGCGACGGACGGGCGTTACCCGCCACCCTGCGCTGGGGAGCTCGGACTTTCCTCACGCCGCCGATGGGTCACCCCTCCGGCGACGCGCAGCCATCCGACCGCCTCGCTGACCCGACCATCGTACCGCGACTTGGCGGATCCTCGCCCGTGGTCAGGCACCCGGTCGGCGCACCACCAGGGCGGGCCCGCCCGCATGGGCTCGATCGATGGCCTCGTTGGCCAGCGCGTCCGCCACGCCGTTCTGGGCGCGCGGGACATGGGCCGCCGTCCAGCGCTGGAAGCCGCCCAGGACGGCCCGCGACGCCGCCCACAGCGGGATGAGCTTGACGTCCTTGACCCGCCATCGACCGGAGAGCTGCTCGACGATGAGTTTGGAGTCGAGGAGCAGGTGGACCTCCGTCGCACCCAGCTCCCGGGCCAGTTCCAGCGCGCGCAGGGTGCCGGTGTACTCCGCAACGTTGTTGGTCTGGACGCCCAGGTACTCGGAGATGGACGCATCCGGCGTGGCCCGATGGTCGCGCGCATCGGCTCGCGACAGGTCGTACAGCGCGGCGCCCAGCGACGCTGGACCCGGGTTGCCCCTGGCGGCACCATCCGTCCGGATCACATAGCCGCGTGATGACCCGGCCGCCGGGTCGTCGTCGTCGGCCAGCGTCCAGCGATCCGACGAGCTGACCTCGCCGAACAGCGTGTCGCTCAGGACCGTCGTCCCGCGATGGCCGAGCTGACCTCGAGGATGGCCTGGGTGATGTGGATACCGCGAGGGCACGCATCGGTGCAGTTGAAGATCGTCCGGCAGCGCCACACGCCGTCGGCGTCGGACAGGAACTCCAGGCGCTCGTCGCCCCCGTCATCGCGCGAGTCGAAGATGAAGCGGTGGGCGTTGACGATGGCTGCCGGGCCCACGTACGCCGGCTGGGCCCAGAACGACGGGCACGACGACGTGCACGCCGCGCACAGGATGCACTTGGTCGTGTCGTCGTAGCGTGCCCGTTCCTCCGGGGACTGGAGGCGCTCACGGCCGTCGGCCGGGACCTCGGCGTCCTGCATCAGGTACGGCTGGACGCTCTTGAACTTGTCGAAGAAGCCGTCCATGTCCACGACCAGGTCCTTGACGACCGGCAACCCGGGCAACGGCGCGACCGTGATCCGGCGCTTGCCGAGTTGCTCCACCCGCAGTTTGCAGGCGAGCCGGTTGCGACCGTTGATGAGCATCGCGTCCGAGCCGCACACCCCGTGCGCGCATGACCTTCGGAACGTCAGCGAGCCGTCCTGCTCGTACTTCACCCGATGGAGCAGGTCCAGGACCCGGTCCATCCTGGGATCGCACTCGACGAGGTAGGCCTCCCAGTGCGGCTTCTCGTCGCGCTCGGGGTCGTAGCGGAGGATGCGGAGGTCGACCTGCATGTCGGCTGTCAATACACCCGTGGCTTCGGTTCGAACTTGGTGATGGTGACCGGCTTGTAGGTCAGGGCAGGCCCGCTCTTCGTTCGCGTAGCCAGGGTATGGGTCAGGAACAGCGCGTCGTCGCGCTCCGGGAAGTCCTCGCGGGCGTGGGCGCCGCGACTCTCCTTGCGCGCGAGGGCGGATACGACCGTCGTCTCGGCACAGTCCAGGAGGTAGCCGAGCTCACGAGCCTCGAGAAGGTCCGTGTTGAACACGCGACCCTTGTCGGTGATCGCGACCTTCGCGTACCGCGCGCGCAGCTCCTGGACGCGGGTGCGCGCCGCCATCAGCAGCGACTCGTCGCGATAGACGCCGACGTTGTCCATCATCACGTCAGCCAGTTGCTCGCGGATCCGCGGCACGGACTCGCGGCCGGTCGAATCGCGCAGGCCCTCGATCTCCGCGCGCAACGGCTCCGCGGCGTCGGCCGCCACGTCCGGCATCCCGACGCCCTTGACGTCGGCGATCATCTGGCGTCCGGCGCGCCGACCGAATACGAGCAGGTCGACGAGGGAATTCGTGCCCAGGCGGTTCGCGCCGTGGACCGACACGCAGGCCGTTTCGCCCGCGGCATACAAACCCGGAACGACGGTCCCCGCCGCGTCCCGGGTGACCCGGGTCAGGACGTCGGTCGGGATGCCGCCCATCGCGTAGTGGGCGGTCGGCTGGATCGGGATGGGCTCCGTTATCGGCTCGATACCCTGGTAGACGCGGACGAAGTCGGTGATGTCGGGGAGCTTCTCCTCGATGACCTTGCGGCCCAGGTGGCGGACGTCCAGGTACACGTAGTCCTTGCCGTCGATGCCACGGCCGGCCCGAGTCTCCTGGTAGATGGCGCGGCTGACCATGTCCCGTGGGGCGAGGTCCTTCATCGTGGGGGCGTAGCGCTCCATGAAGCGCTCCCCCTCGCCGTTGAGCAGGATGCCGCCCTCGCCGCGCGCCGCCTCGGACAACAGGATGCCGATGCCGACGATGCCCGTCGGGTGGAACTGGTAGAACTCCATGTCCTGCATCGGGACGCCGTGGCGATAGGCCAGGGCGACGCCATCACCGGTCAGCGACCAGGCATTGGACGTGATCCGGAACATCCGCCCGAAGCCGCCGGTCGCCAGCATCACGGCCTTCGACTTGATGGTCTGCAGCGATCCATCGGCGATCCGATAGGCGACCACGCCCGCTGCGCGACCCCCATCGCCCAGGTCCCCTCCCTCGGTCAGCAGGTCCACCACGTGGTACTCGTCGTAGAAGGTGACGCCGTGCTTGACCGCCTGCTGGTACAGGGTCTGGAGGATCATGTGGCCGGTCCGGTCGGCGGCGAAGCACGACCGGCGGACGGGGCCCTCCCCGTAGTTGCGGGTGTGGCCGCCGAACCGACGCTGGTCGATCCTGCCCTCCGGCGTCCGGTTGAATGGCAGACCCATGTGCTCGAGCTCGATCACGGTCTCGATGGCCTCGCGAGCCAGGATCTCCGCCGCGTCCTGGTCCACGAGGTAGTCCCCGCCCTTGATCGTGTCGTACATGTGCCATTCCCAGTGGTCTTCCTCGAGATTGCCGAGGGCGGCACACACGCCGCCCTGGGCGGCGCCGGTGTGGGAGCGGGTGGGATACAGCTTGGTCAGGACGGCGGCGTCCACGCCGGCCTTGGCCAGCTCGACCGCGGCCCACAGGCCTGCCCCGCCGGCCCCGACGATGAGCGCGTCGTGCTGGATGGCCATCAGCCGGCCGGGACGACGTTGGGGAGGGTCGCGACGACGTACGTGCCGATCAGGAACAGGAAGAGCGCGAGGCCGTACAGCCCGTAGCGGAGCACGGCCGCCGGACGGCCGCCGAACAGGTCGCCGATGACGACGCGCATGCCCATGAACGCGTGGAACAGCACGAGCATCAGCATCGACCAGTCGAACACCCGCCAGAACGTGCTGCTCCAGCGGAACTCGGCGATCCACGATGCGGTCTGCTCGGCCGGGTCGTACAGGACGTGCAGGATGAGGTAGTGGGTCAGGACCAGCACGAACAGCGCAAGTCCGGACAAGCGCATGCCATACCACACGGCGGTCTCGAACCGACTGCCCTGGGGCTTGACCCGCCCCGAGCGGCCGTACCGCGCGCTCACCTGGGCCACCAACCCATCGACCGGGCGAACTGGCCGAAGATCACCCACGTCACCGGGATACCGACGAGCGCGAAGATGACCCAGTTGAGGTACCAGAGCTCGCGGTGGAAACGGGTCAACCGCGGCCAGAAGTCCAGGATGACGATGCGCAGGCCGTTCAGGGCGTGATACAGGACCGCCGCGCCCAGCAGCCACTCCATGACGATACCTGGCGGCGTGGCATAGATGAACAACAGCGTGTCGTAGGCGCCTGGCGCCACCCCGACCAGGAAGATGTCGACCACGTGCAGGATGACGAACAGCCAGATGGCGACACCGGAGATGCGGTGGAATGCCCAGGCGAGCATCCCCTCCCCACCCCGATAGCGAACCAGCATGGAACCTCCGTTGTCGCTGGGCCGGCCGACTCGAACGGTCAGGCGGTCGTGACCGGCGCC
>JBBEBL010000015.1:6952-8254 GCA_040882345.1 Chloroflexota bacterium | reverse complement strand
AGGTAGAGCAGCGCCTCCCGGTTGCGGGCGGTCTGCACGGCGATGACCTCGTCCGGCGGCTCGTGGTCGGTCGGCTTGGCCACCGTCTCCGGCGGGTACAGCTCATACGTGAACGAGAAGATCCGATGGCGGCCGTACATCCAGTCGATCTGGTCGCCGTCGGTGATGTACAGGTCGCTGGACTGCTGGGCCTTGTAGCCGTTCTTCGCCGCCATCGCCCCGGCCATCGCCACGAATGTCCGGTGGTCGTCCAGGGTCATGTCTGACGGCACGTTGGTGTACGTGTAGCCATACGGGTAGAGGATCAGCTCACCGTTGGTGTGGAACGTGACGTGCGTCCGGATCTGCTGCTTCCCGCCGATGACCCGACTGCGCACGAAGTCGCGCATGACGCGGGTTTCCGGCGCCGAGAACGGGCTGGCTCCACGGTAGTTCCAGGCCGACTTGTTGCCCGACGAGCCACCACAGCACCCCCACCGATAGTCGTAGTTGCGGTTGGGATCCGTGCCGATCGCAGTCGTCCCGGCGTTGGGCTGGCGGTTCTTGCGCCAGCCGCGGTACGGGGAGCCGGTCAGGTCGTAGGCCCAGCCGTCCGGGTTGAGCGCGAAGATGAACCAGATCTCTCGGCTGTCCACGATGGACCCGATGCGGCTGTCCGTGCCGTAGCGCGACGTGAGCAAGTCGAACTGGTCCAGGATCTGCTCGATGGTCAAGTGCTCGCGCGCATGGTGGAGCGCGTCGAACAGGACCTCGGGCTCGGCCTCGTCCGTCCCGACGTTGTCGGAAACCTTGGCGGCCCAGATGTAGCGACCGTAGTAGCTCTTGCCGACCGTGAAGACGTCGACGATCTCCGGATAGGCGACCTCCATCTCCCGGATCTTCACGATCATCTCCCACTCGTTGTGGTAGAGGGAGTCCCAGGACGGATAGTTCGGGCTCCTGGAGCCGCGGAACACGGCCGCGACCTTCCCGTCCGGGTCCAGCGCGACCGTGGCGCCGTTGGCCCGGTTGTCGCCGCGCGGGAAGTTGATGGTGGACGTGGCCGGGTCGGCCCCGATCGTGGGGCCCATGGACATGTAGCCGGCGGACGTCTGCTGCGTGACCGTCAGGTTCGCGGTGATCGCCACGGCACTCCCCGGGATGTCGTCGCGGCCGCCGATCTGCACGCTGCCGGGCAGGGCGGAGGCAAACATCCGGGGTCGCCCGTTGCCCACGCGCGTGTCCAGCAGGCGGACGGGATCGTGCGCGACGTAGGTGGCGCCGCTGCCGTCGGGCAGGTAGTAGCCGGTGACGTCGAGGACC
>JBBEBL010000015.1:0-6852 GCA_040882345.1 Chloroflexota bacterium | reverse complement strand
GACGTAGGTGGCGCCGCTGCCGTCGGGCAGGTAGTAGCCGGTGACGTCGAGGACGGCGTCCGTACCGGATCCGGCCGCGATGGTGGCGGTCAGCGCCTCGCCGGACAACGGGGCTGCCTGCGGTTGTGGTTCGGACGCCCGGTCCGTTACCGGGGCGGCCATCGCGGACGCGGCCAGGACCATGGGCAGGATGACGGCGGCGAGGAGGGCGGAGAATCGATGCATGTCCCGAGGGTGACCCATCGCTTCTCGTCTCACAAGCGGCCGATGGGGCCACCGACGCGATGCCGATGGGGTCAGGGCGTTGACCGCCGATCCGCCGGCTGGACGCGACAGGTTTCGAGGATCGCCCGCGCAGCGTCGCGCCATCGACAGGCCGCCGGATCACCGGACGCGACGGCGGTCTCGAGGGCATCCAGCGTGTCGTAGAACCGCGCCCAGGATCGGCGCTCCCCGTCGATCTCGGCACGGAACGCTTCACCGTCGCCGGTGGAGCGAATAGCCTCGCGGATGCGCATCGCCCCCAGGGCAGCGAACTCCCGGGCTCCGGTCTCGTCACCATCCGTGGACAGCGCGAGCACCTTGAGCGCGAAGCGGACCAGGACCACCGTGACCGGGATGCGCGAGACGAAGGCGCCGGTGAACGGGTCCGTGAGGGCCTTTACGCCCTCCATGTCCGACGCGTAGGCAGAGAAGACCAGGATGCGCAGGTAGTCGCCCACGAGCTTGCCGACGTGCGCCGCCTCGATGGCCTCGCGGGCGTAGGCCTCCTTGTCGTGGCGCATGACCAGGCCCGCCGCGTGGAGGTAGGTAAGGCGCGGTCCGGGCAGGCCCAGGACTGACAGGATGTACGCCTGGTCCTCAGCCCGGCCGATGCACGACGGCGTGAACGGTCGATGACGGCGCAGGGCGTCGACGAGGATCCCGTTGGTGCCGCCCGTCACGTGGACGCGCTCCAGGACGGTGGTCCGGCCATCCGGCTCAGGGCCGTCGTAGCGCTCCATCATCTCCGCGCTCGTGGAGACCGCCTGCGGCAGGACGCTGTAGAAGGCGTGCTCGTCCCAGCGCGGCGGGCGGCTCGGGGCGGTGACGTCCGGCGTGAACAGGCCACGCTTGATGTCGCGCTGGTTGACCAGCGCTCCGGCGATCATCCCGAGCTCCACCTCGTGGCCCTCGGCGTCGCGGCCGCGTGCCCCCCAGGCGGGTGTCCGGAGATGTTCCAGCGCGGAGCGCCCGGTCTCCTTGACCAACTCCACCTGCGGGAAGACCTGGTCGAGGTCGATCTTGAACGTGGCCCGCACCGCCGGGTCCACCAGCACGTGCCAGAGCGCCGCGATGGCCTTCAGGAAGCTGTAGTGGCGTCCGTATTCCCCGTCCACGCCGACGACGTCGAGCGTGTCGTCGTCAGCGCCAAGGTACCGGTGGGCCGCGGGCCGGAGGACCTCGTCCACGAGCCGGCGAGCGTCCGTCTCGCTGATGACCAGCACGTCCAGATGGCGGAGTGCCGCCTCTCGCCGGAGCTCCACCTCGACGTAGCGCCGCGCGATGTCGCGCAGCGCCGGATGCGTGACAGAGACGGACAGGACGCAGACCGCGCGACCAGCGTCGCCGATCGCACGCCCGGCCTTGGCCATGCGCTCCCGCTCGACGGCCAGCGCATCGTCCAGGCCACGCAGCCCGTGGAGGAGCTCGTTGCGCTCCGGATCGATGCCGATGGGGACGGGATGGTCGAACCAGTGGCGCTGCGGTTCCCCGCGGGCGCGCCGGATCGCGTCGGCGACCTCTGAGTCCAGGGCTGCCTCGTCCGCCGGGGTGGAGGACGCGAGCGGCAACCCGAGCAGGACGTTGGAGGTGAACAGGATCTCGTGCCACGGGTCGCGGATGGGTGCGGGCGCGGGCGCGGTGATGCGGACCTGCCGTCGCGCGCGCAGGGCGGCGACAGCGCCGTGGACGTCCTGGGCGGGACCGAGCGCCTCGGGGAAGAGCACGGACCATACGGCGTGCGTCCTGGCATCGTCGTCCGTCGCCGGATCCGCGAGGAGCGTGGCCGCCTCGGCGAGCGCGGCCGCGAAAGCCGGCTCGTCCCGGGCCCGCGCGCCCACCTCGTCGCGCACCGCCGGGAGCCCCTCACGCAGCAGGTCCACCAGCTCCGCCGGCGCGTCGTGCGGTGGATCGGCCAGGAGCCGGTCGGCGGCGTGCCGCGCGGGTGCGTCCGGTCCGGTGAGGGCCACGAGAAAGGCCGCCGCCAAGGCCGCCGCCCCCGGGATCTCCGCGTCCGAGCCCGGGCCCGGGCCCGGATCCACGAGCCAGCGACCCGGGTCCACGAACGGCAGTCGGCGCCCGTCGCGGGGGGCTCCCACGAGCGCCGAGATGATCGGTCCGAGGAGGTCGGGCGGCATCGGTCCCCCACCTTACCGAATCGCCGGACCAGCCGGCGCGACGTCGCGGGCGGTCGGCCACCAGCGGGCTACCATCTCCGGATGCGACCAACCCTCACCATGATGTCGGACGACCTGATCGGCCGGATCGTCGACGAGGCCAAGCGGGTCCTGGCAGAGACCGGGATGGAGATCCGCGGCCCGGCCATGCGCCAGCGGCTGATGGACGCGGGTCTTCCCACGAACGCGTCCGGCGAGCGTGTCCTCTTCCCGCGGGATGTGGTGGAGCGGGCGATCGCGAGCGCGCCGTCCTCGTTCGTGCTCTACGACCGTGATGGCAATGCCCATGCCGACCTGGGCGGCGACCGCGTGCACTTCGTCCCCGGGTCGTCCGGCCTCAAGTGGCTGGATCACCGGACCGGCGCCGTCCGACTCGCGACGACCACCGACTTCGTGGAGTACGTCCGACTGGCGGACGGTCTCCAGAACATCGCCTATCTCGCCACCGCGTTCTCCACCAACGACGACATCGAGGCGCAGGTGTCCGATGCGTGGCGCCTCTACCTGACCCTCACGAACTCGCGCAAGCCCGTCGTCTCCGGCGCCTTCACGGAGCACGGTACGGAGCGCATGGTGGAGATGATGCAGCTCTTCCGGGCGGACCGGGCCGACCTCATCGCCCGCCCGATGTCCATCTTCACGATCACGGCCACGGGCAATTTCCGGTACAGCGAGGACTCCTGCCAGAATCTCATCGACTGCGTGGAGGCCGGCATCCCGGTGGAGATCGTGCCGGTCACGCTGATGGGCCTCATCGCGCCCGTCACGACGGTCGGCGCCACGGTCTTCCACACGGCGGACGTGCTGGCCGGGATCACCATGGCCCAGGTCGTCCGGCCCGGAGCGCCCGTCCTCTTCGGCGGGGCTCCCGCGACGTTCCACATGAAGGTCGCGTCGTCCCCGATGGCGGCGGTGGAGGCGCTCGCCCTGGACGCCGCATACGTGGCCGTGGCGAAATCCCTGGGCCTGCCCTGCCAGTCGTACATGGCCCTCTCGGACGGGCCCATCCTGGACGCCCAGGCTGGAGCGGAGACCTTTGGCAGCGCGCTCATCGCGGCGCTCGCCGGTGTGAACTCGGTGAGCGGTCCCGGCATGCTGGACTTCCTGCTCGTGTTCAACCTGCCAAAGCTCGTGTTCGACGACGAGATGTGCGGCCAGGCGCTGCGATTCGTGCGCGAGATCGAACCGAAGGACGACCTGCCGGTCGGCCCGCTCGTCGACCGGTTGATGGCGGACCAGCACCTGATCATGGCTGATCACACGATGGCCCACTGGCCGCAGGAGCTGCACCTCCCGTCCCCCGTGGTGGAGCGGGACAACCGGGAGAACTGGATCAAGGCCGGAGGCAAGGACACGTACCAGCGCGCCTGCGACGAGGTGGACCGCCGGCTGGGGCTGTATCGCCCCATCGAGACGGATCCGGTCATCGATGCCGAGCTGCGACGGATCATCGGGTCCGGGCTGGTCAGCCAGACCGAGCTGCCGGCCGTGCCGCCAGCACTCGAGCCGACGGCGGCCGCGATCGCCGCGGGAGCCGGGCCGGCTCGACGGGTCAACGCCCGCCGCCGCACCTCCTGAGACGTCGGCCCCGCTGCAAGGCGTGACTCCCCGTGGGTCGCCTAGGATGCATCGGATGAACCCCTCCTCGGACGACGCGGCCCGGACGACGGCCGCGGCCGCGCTCGTCCTCGACATCGTGACGGCGGCGGGCGGGGAACGCGATCTCGACGCCATCCTGCGCTCCGCTCTGGATCGGCTCGGCGGCGTCATCCGATTCACGGGCGGGTCCATCGCCCTGGTGGATGGGGATGAACTCGTGATCCGCGCGGCGGTCGGGCCGTTCCAGGAGGAGGCGCTCGGCCAGCGCCTGCTGCGCGGTCCGTCACGCAGCTGGTCGGTCATCGAGACCCGCCGGCCCGTCCGCCTGGACGACCTCCATGCCAAGGGGTTGCGATCCACGGGCGCCCGCGCCTCGCAGGAAGTCCGATCGTGGCTCGCGGTCCCCATCGTGCGGCGCGGCGGCGGCGCCGGATTGCTCGAGGTGGACTCGGTGGAAGCCGGTGCGTTCACGGCAGCGGACGAGCGGCTCCTGGCGACGATCGCAGATGCGCTCGCGGGGCCCATCGACCTCGCCGCGCGATACGCGGAGGAGGAGCGGGCCCGGGCGGTGCGGGACGCCTTCATCGGGGTCGTGAGTCACGAACTGCGCACGCCGATCACCACGATCTTCGGGATGAGCCGGATCCTGCAGCAGCAGGCAGCCACGATGGCGCCCGAGATGATCAGCCACGTCATCGACGACATCGCCGAGGAGGCGGACCGACTACGACGGTTGACGGAGGACCTGCTCGTGCTGAGCCGCGCCGAGGGCGGGCGGCTGTCGCTCGCGCACGACCCGATCCTGGTCGGCCACATCACCCGGCGGGTCGTGGACGGCGAGCAGCGACGCTGGCCGGGCTACTGGTTCACGGCCGACATCCCGATCGACGTGCCGATCGTCCTCGGCGAGGACCTCCACGTCGAGCAGGTCGTGCGCAACCTGGTCAGCAACGCGGCGAAGTACAGTCCTCCGGGCTCCTCCATCGACATCAGGGTGGCCAGCGAGGACGATGGTGTGACGGTCCGGGTCCTCGATGACGGGCCGGGGCTGCCCGACACCCCGGCGGACCGGGAACGGCTGTTCGAGCTCTTCTTCCGCGCGCCGGATGCGATCGGTCGATCGTCCGGGGCCGGGATCGGCCTGTTCGTCTGCCGCCAGCTGGTGGAGGCCATGGGCGGTCGCATCTGGGCCGCGCCCCGGGACGGCCGGACGGGGGCGGAGTTCGGATTCTGGCTACCCACGATGACGGACGACGACGCGCCCGGGATGTGAAGAGGCCGACGCCATCGCTGGCGCCGGCCCCTCCGGAGCGCTATCCGGTCGGCTTAGCCGCGCTGGTGCGGCGGCTCGTCCGATCCGGGCAGGAGGATGCTGGCGTCGAACGCCGCGTCCGCCTCCTCCCATTCGCGGTTCTCCTCCCGCGTCGCGAGGACATGGAAGAGGATCCACAGCGCGATCCCGATGATCGCCAGCGGCACCTCCGTACCCGGGAACGGGTACAGCGGGCCGATGTCGCCCGGGTTGCTGAAGGACGTGAGTCCGGTGTTCATCGTGCCTCCTTTCCGATCAGGTTCTCGGCCGGTCGTCGGACAACATCGCGAGCCCTTCCCGCTTCTCGATGTCCTCGAAGCTGGTGTAGGTGCGCGAGAAGTACGGGTACGACGAGTCGGTCGTGTTCGTGTCGAGACCGGCGAGCTCGACCCGGAGCGGGACGCGCAGGATGCCGGCAGACTTGAGCACTCGAGCCAAAACGTAGAACGGTGCGAACCCAAGGACGCCGAACATGATGAACGCGCCGATCAGGTTGCCGATGGGATTGACGGCCGGGAAGCCCTCCGCGGTCGCCCCGAACCACGGAGCGGCACTGCCCTCCAACGGCGCGGCGGCGGGGTAGCCCCACAGCAGGAAGCCGGCGATGACGACCCCGAAGAAGCCGGCATAGCCGTGGACCGCGACGGCGCCGACGGCATCGTCGATCTTGAACCGGCGCTCCACGTAGTAGTGCATCTTGAACGCGATGGCCGCCCCGGCGCCACCGACGATCATCGCCTGGATCGGGTGATACAGGTCGTTGCCGGCGGACGCGGAGATGATGCCGGCCAGGCCGGCGGAGAGGGTCCAGTACGGCTGGGCCTTGCTGAGGATGAAGCCCGCCAGCAGGCCGCCGGACAGGGACATCAGGAAGTTGAAGGTGATGCCGGACAGGGTCGTGGGCATCAGGTAGATATTGGTGGCCGAGAAGAACGGCTGGCCGTCCGACCCGATATCGAAGATGGGGATGTTGCAGGCCGCATAGAAGCCCCAGAAGCCCGTGTAGATGAGCAGGAGGCCCACGCATGCCATCCACACGTTGTGGGGTGGGATGTTGCGGATCTCCCCGTTGGGGCCGAACTTCCCGATCCGCGGCCCCAACACCATCAGCACGGCCAGCGCGGCGCCGCCGGCGATGGCGTGGATGACGCCGGAGGCGTACGCGTCGTGGTAGCCCATGAGCTGGACCATCCAGCCGTTGGGCGACCAGCCCCAGGCCGCGTCGATGATCCAGGTCACGGAGCCGATGACGACGGCCATGATCAGGAACGCCGCGGTCCGTGTCCGTTCGATGATCGCGCCCGAGATGATCGAGGCGGCCGTCCATGAGAACAGCAGGAACGCCGCCCAGAAGACGCCGGTGATCCGGTCGCCCATGTTCGGACCCATCAACGGCGACCACGGGTAGAACCCGTCGGCGAAGGCGTCAAGGCCCATGCCGTTGTTGATGAACGGGCCGTGGATGAACGCGAAGTAGATCCACCAGCCGAAGAAGAAGAACGT
>JBBEBL010000014.1:0-1420 GCA_040882345.1 Chloroflexota bacterium | reverse complement strand
CGCCCCCCGCCGCGACCTTGACACCACGTTCGGTGGCTCGTAGCATCAACGTCCGTTGATATCAACCGTCGTTGATACGACCAACCCCGGAGATCCCCGACCCGTGCCGACCCCCGCCCGGTTCCGCTCGACGTTCGCGTCGATCGTGCTCCAGCCCGAAGAACTGCGCGAGTTGCGCGCCTTCCACAAGGCCCTCGCTGACGTGAACCGGCTGCGCATCGTGCGTCGACTGGCCGCCGGCGAGGCGAGCATGGCGGAGCTCATCGCCCACGTCGGCCTATCGCAGCCGCTCGTCAGCCACCACCTCAAGCGCCTGCGCGTGGCTGGGCTCGTGGAGACCCGGCGCGTCGGTCGCGAGACCGTGGCCACGCTCCGACCGGAGGCCTTCGGCGAAGTCGCCGCCCGCGAACGGGCCATCCTCGGACTCGCCAGTTGACTATCTCCAACGAGTCCCGCGACCGCGTCAAGCACGCCTTCGAGCCGATCGCCCTGGCGATGGGTCGAGCCGGCCTGACCCCGGACGCCCTGACCCTGATCGGTTTCGCCATCACCGTCGCGGGCGCCTCCGTCGTGGCGTTGCAGCACTGGACGGTCGGGGGCGTGATCGTGCTCCTCGGCGGCGTCTTCGATCTGTTCGACGGCACGCTTGCCCGCGCCACCGGGCGAGCCAGCCGATTCGGCGCCTTCGTCGACTCCGTCTTCGACCGGTGGGGCGAGGCCATCGTCTACGTCGGCATCGTGGTCGGTGCCGTTATCGGCGGGCACGAGCGCGTACCGATCCTCGCGGCGGCGGCGATGGGCTCCGCCTTCATGGTCAGCTACGTCCGGGCGAGGTCCGAGGGCCTCGGCTTCACCAGCGGGACCGGCATGGCGGCGGTCGGCCTGATGCCGCGCGAGGTCCGCCTGGTCATCCTGTCCGTCGGCCTCGTCCTGACCGACGCGCCGAACATCAAGGCCCTCGAGTTCGCCCTCGGCATCATCGCCGTCGGTGCCACCATCACCGTCATCCAGCGGATCCTGCACGTCCGCGCGCAGGCGAAGCGCCAGTCGACCCCATCCATCGATCGGACCACGACCGAAGATCAGACCCCGTCCGCGTAGAACGGAAGCAGTGGAGAGAGCAGCGTGACCAAGAACAGCACCAACGGCAGCAGCAAGAGCGGCACGAGCCCGTCCAACACCTGGGCAGGCTCCGGTCGCCGCGGCGACGGCAAGGTCCGCGTCGCCATCGTCGGCGTGGGCAACTGCGCGAGCAGCCTCGTCCAGGGTCGCTACTACTACGAGGACGCCAAGGACGACGACTTCGTCCCAGGGTTGATGCACGTCAACCTGGGCGGCTATCACGTTCGCGACATCGACTTCGTGGCCGCCTTCGACATCGACAAGAACAAGGTCGGCAAGGACCTGTCCGAGGCGATCT
>JBBEBL010000013.1:0-8337 GCA_040882345.1 Chloroflexota bacterium | reverse complement strand
GCGTGTCTCGGTCATCGCGCCGGATTGTAGCCGCTTGACGGGGGCCCGAAACGCCATCAGCCCCCGGCCGGTCCCCCGCCCAGGCCGGGTTCGGTCATCGCGGCCGGATCCAGCAGGCGGTCCAGGTCGTCCGCGGCCAGCCCGCGCTCCAGCCCCAGCTCGCGGATGGTGCGGCCGCGCTTGAACGCCTCCTTCGCGAGCTGCGCCGCCGCGTCGTAGCCGATGACCGGAGCCAGAGCCGTCGCCAGCATCAGGCCCTGCTCCACGAGGGCGGGTCCGCGGTCCGTCGCCTCGAGACCGTCCACCGTGCGGCGAGAGAAGTTCACCGCCGCCGCGGCCAGGAGCTCTATCGACTCGAGCAGCGTCGCCGCGGTCACGGGCATCATGACGTTCAGTTCCAGGAACGAACCGGTCTGCCCGAAGGCCACCGTGGCGTCGTTGCCGACGACGCGCGCCACGACCATCGTGAGCGACTCGATGATGACCGGGTTCACCTTGCCGGGCATGATCGACGAGCCGGGCTGCGTTTCCGGCAGGGCCAGTTCCGCCAGGCCGGCGCGCGGGCCCATGCCCATCAGGCGGATGTCGGAGGCGATCTTCCAGAGGCTCAGGGCCGCCGAGCGGATCGCCCCGTGGGCGGCGATGGCCGTGTCCAGCGTCGCCTGGGCGTGGAAGTGGTTCGGCGCCTCGCGGATCGGCAGCGCCAGGAGTTCCGTGAGGCGAGCGCACGTCCGGGCCGCGTACTCGGGGTGGGCGTTGATGCCGGTCCCCACCGCCGTACCGCCGAGGGGCACGGTGAGCAGCTCGTCGCGCGCTGCCTGGACCCGACGGATCGCCTCCTCCACCTGTCCCGCGTAGCCGCGGAATTCCTGGCCGAGACGGATGGGCGTCGCGTCCTGGAGGTGGGTCCGGCCGGTCTTGATCACCGGCCAGAACGCGTCCGCCTTGGCGGCCAGGGTGGTCTGCAGCTCCACCAGCGCGGGGATCAGCGACTCCTCGATCGCCATCGCGGCGGACAGCTGGAGGGCGGTCGGGATGGTGTCGTTGGAGCTCTGGCAGCGATTGACCTCGTCGTTGGGGTGGACCCGCCGGCCCTCGCCCAGCCGCGCCGCGGCGAGGTTGGCGACGACCTCGTTCATGTTCGTGTTCGTGGAGGTCCCGGAGCCGGTCTGGTAGATGTCGATCGGGAACTGGTCGTCGTGGTCGCCATCCGCCACGGCCGCGGCGGCGGCCGCGATGGCGTGGGCCACGTCCGGGTCCAGCAGGCCCAGCCCGCCGTTCGTCTCGGCGGCGGCCAGCTTGACCAGCGCGAGCGCCCGGATGAAGCGGCGCGGGAAGCGCTGCCCGGAGATCGGGAAGTTGAGGACGGCACGCTGGGTGGAGGCGCCGTACAGGGCGTCCGCCGGGACGGCCATCTCGCCCATCGAGTCCCGCTCGATGCGCGTGGCGGGGATGGGATCGGTCATGCCGCGATTGTAGGGTCCGCGTGGTACGCGCGACCCGGATCCAGGTCGCTATTGTCACCCTGAGTGGCGGATCCCGGATGAACGTGCGGGCGACCAGCACGAAACGTGCGGATCGGGGCGCGAGGCGCGCACGTTCGTCACCGGATGGACACCCTGGGTGGCAGCACGACGACAAGGCGGACGGCGCAAACCCGCGCGGATCGTCCGGCCGGGGCTTCCCGGCTCGTGGATACTGGTACGGCACACGAGGAAACCCCTTGACCGACGTCCGGCCCGCGACCCGCTTCGTCCGCGTCGACCACCCCGCCCGGGGGCTGGACGGCGTCGCCCTCGTGACGATCGATCGGCCCGAGGCGCGCAACGCGCTCAGCTTCGCGCTCCTGGCCGACCTGGCCGAGACGCTGGAGGCGCTCGACGCCGATCCGACCTGTCGCGCCGTCGTCCTCACCGGGGCAGGCGACCGGGCATTCGCCGCGGGCGCGGACATCACGGAACTCGTGGACCAGACCCCGGAGAGCCTGGAGGCGGACGGCCACTTCGCGGCATGGGATCGGATCGCGGCGGTGGGGCTGCCCGTCATCGCCGCCGTGCGCGGGTACGCCCTGGGCGGCGGCTGCGAGCTCGCCATGAGCTGCGACATCATCGTTGCCGGTGACGACGCCCGGTTCGGCCAGCCGGAGATCCGCATCGGGGTCATCCCCGGTGCCGGCGGAACGCAGCGATTGGCGCGGGCCGTCGGGACCGGCCTGGCCATGGACCTGATCCTGACCGGCCGGATGATGGACGCCACGGAGGCAAAGGCCGCCGGGCTCGTGACGAGGGTCGTGGCGTCCGAGGAGACCGTGACGGCGGCCCTCGAGTGGGCCTCGGCGATCGCGGCCATGCCGCCGCTCGCGGTCCGCGCGGCGAAGGCGGCCATCCGTGCGGCCGCGGAACTCCCCCTGTCCGAGGGGCTGCGCCGGGAGCGGGCGGCGTTCTTCGCGCTGTTCTCCACCGCGGACCAGCGCGAGGGGATGCGGGCCTTCCTCGACAAACGGACACCGGTCTGGACCGGACGATGATGGAAGGACGTCCCGCCGGGAGCGGACAGAGGAGGGATGCCAGCGATGGAGCGTGACCCGTTCGATGGCGGACAGGACCATGGGAGCGACCATGCCCGGGACCTCGGTGACGAGCCGCCTCCGCTGATCCGCGATGCGGCGCCGGAGGTCCTCGTCCCGCTCAGCGCCGATTCCCCGGTGAGCGGGCACGTCCCGGCGCGCGAGTCGGTCACGTCGGTGGCCGACGCCCCGGAGCACGACTGGGGCCAGGCCCGGGACCTCGTCCGCCCATCGTTCCGGCCGCCCGGGACGCACGGTCTCGAGCTCGACTCGATCGATCGCGCGACGCTCCTCGCTCGTGCGTCCAAGAGTCACGCCCAGCCGGTCGTGGACACCGGGCCGGCAGGGCTCCCCGTCGTCTACACCATCCCTGGCACCGGCTTCGAGGTGGTCGTGAACGGCGACCACGTCCTCTCGTGGGGGATCGAACCCGCTGAGCTCCAGGACGCCGCCATGCGCAACCTGGCCACGTGGGCCGCGACCGCGCCGTGGACGGAGGAGGCATCCGGTGAGCGGCGCCTCATCAGCTCCGACACGGGGGACGGCTTCGATGCGGTGCGCATCCTGCTGCCCGACGTCGTGGACCATCTGGCGCGCGAGCTGGGTGCCGGCGCGCGCGTGCTGGTCGGGATCCCGGAGCGGCACCTGCTGACCGCCGCCACCCTCCGACCAGGGGACGACGAGTTCGCGACCCTGTTCGCCGACTTCATCATCGAGCACTCGGGCGGCTCGGACGAGCCCGTGGACCGGCGCGTGTTCGAGATCGTGGACCGCCACCTGGTCGAGTTCAGCGGCGTCTGATCGCCTCGGGGTCGCTCCGGGACTTGCCGCCGATCCGCCCATGTCGTAGGGTTCGGCCCTAACGATCGTTCGGTAGGAAGGTTGGCTGCCCAGGTGGTGGAGACGACGCGGCGTCGCGAGATCGAGGACGTCGCCAGCGCGCTGTTCCGCGAGCACGGGTTCGCGGGCACGAGCGTCCGCGACATCGCGCGTGCCCTGGACATCCAGGGACCCAGCCTGTACGCCCACGTCACATCCAAGCAGGACGTCCTGTGGGCCATCGTGGAGCGCATGGCCGACCGCTTTGACGAGGCGGCAGACGGGACCGTCGCCGGCGATGGCACGGCACCCGCGCCCGGACCCGGCGAGCGACTGACCGCCCTGGTCGGTGCCCATGTGGCCGTCGTGACCGAGGACATGGCGCCGGCCGGGGTGTTCATCGGCGAGTGGCGCGCCCTCGCACCTGATCGGCGCGCCGTGATCGCGGGGCGCCGCGACGTGTATGAGCGCCGGTTTCGCGCCGTCATCCAGGACGGCATCGCGAGCGGTGCGTTTGCCCCGGTGGATGCCGCCGTCACGGCCGCGTTCATCCTCACGGCGCTCAACGGGATCGTCAGCTGGTACCGGCCGGATGGGCGCATCGATCCGGCCGCCCTGGCGGAGGCGTACGCGGACCTCGCCCTGCGCGCGGTCCTCGCGTCCGACGTCTCGACGCGCGGCGCCTGAGCGGATCAGCCACGCGCCTACAATCAGCGTCATGACTCGAGACCAGCACCGACCCCTGCGCGAGGCCTGGATCGTCGAGGCCGTGCGCACCCCGATCGGCCGCTACGGCGGCGCCCTGGCGACGGTCCGACCGGACGACCTGGCCGCGGTCGTGCTGCGCGCGGTCGTGGACCGCGCCGGCGTGGACCCGGGGCTCGTGGAGGACGTCATCCTTGGCTGCGCCAACCAGGCCGGCGAGGACAACCGCGATGTCGCGCGGATGGCGCTGCTCCTGGCCGGTTTCCCGGTGGAGGTCGGCGGCCTGACCGTCAACCGCCTGTGCGGATCCGGTCTCCAGGCGATCAACTCCGCGGCCCACGCCATCGCCGTCGGGGATGGCGACGTGTTCATCGGCGGCGGGGTGGAGTCGATGACGCGCGCACCGTACGTCCAGCTCAAGGCCGGAGCGGCCTGGGACCGCGGGGCCCGCGAGATGGCCGACACGACGCTGGGCTGGCGGTTCGTGAACCCCCGACTCGCGGAACGGCACCACCCGTACTCGATGGGCGAGACCGGCGAGAACGTCGCCGAGCGCTGGGAGATCAGCCGGGAGCGGCAGGACGCGTTCGCGCTGGAGAGCCAGCAGAGAGCCGTAACGGCCATGGAGGCCGGCCGGTTCGACGACCAGATCGTCCCGGTGGAGGTGCCTGGCCGCAAGGGCGAGGTCACCGTCGTCGCGCGCGACGAGCACCCACGGGCCGACACGACGGCCGAGGCCCTGGCTCGCCTCAAGCCGGCCTTCGGGCGGGACGGCGGCTCCATCACGGCCGGGAACGCCAGCGGCATCAACGACGGGGCGTCGGCGGTCCTCCTCGTGGAGGCGGAACGCGCGCGCGAGCTCGGGCTGCGGCCGATGGCCCGGGTCGTCGCGACCGCGGTGGCCGGGGTGGACCCCGCCGTCATGGGCGTCGGACCTGTGCCCGCCACGCGCAAGGCCCTGGAGCGGGCCGGGATCGACATCGGGGACCTCGACCTTGTGGAGCTCAACGAGGCCTTCGCGTCGCAGTCCCTGGTGTGCATGGATGAGCTCGGCCTGGACCCGGCCAGGGTGAACGTCAACGGCGGGGCGATCGCGCTGGGGCATCCGCTGGGAATGAGCGGCGGCCGCCTGATCACGATGCTCACCCACGAACTGCGACGGACCGGCGGCCGCTACGGCCTGGCGACCATGTGCATCGGCGTGGGGCAGGGCATCGCCACGATCGTGGAGCGCCTGGACCCCGACGCCTGATTTCGGCGAGGCGCTTGTCGAAACCCGTTGTGCTGCGTACGATGGGCGCCACACGCCGCGATCCGCGGCGCATCCCACGCAAGTCCCGAACGTCCGAAGGAGGACGAGACCACATGATCGAGCAGCAGCCGACGGTCACCGAGCCGACCCCGATGGCCCCCACCACGGTCGTCTCCCTGACGGACGCCGCCGCCCTGAAGCTCCAGGAACTCACGAAGGACGAGACGAACCCGGACATCGGGCTGCGCGTCTACGTCTACAGCGGCGGCTGTTCCGGGTTCCGCTACGGGATGATGCTGGAAGATGCCCCCACGCCGGAGGACCGGGTCCTGGAGGCCAGTGGCATCAAGGTCTATGTCGATGGGCAGAGCGTGGACCTCCTCCAGGGCTCGCAGATCGACTACGTGGATACGCTCATGGGCGCGGGGTTCACCGTGAACAATCCGAATGCGGTCTCGGCCTGCGGTTGTGGGTCCAGTTTCAGGACCGCGGACGATGGCGGCGCCCCCAAGGGCTGCTCGCACTGACCTCTGGAGCCCTTCGCTCCTCCTGAAGCCGCCGGGCGACCGGCGGCTTCGTCGATTCGGAGGGGCCGGGGCGGAAGGGGGCTAGACTCGGGGGAGCATGGAGATCCCGCTCTTCCCCCTGCACACGGTCCTCTGCCCGGGCATCGTGGTCCCGCTCCACGTGTTCGAGGAGCGCTACCGGGCGATGACGCGCCACTGCCTGGACACCGGTGAGCCCTTCGGCGTCGTCCTCATCCGCGACGGGCGCGAGGTCGGCACGAAGGGTATAGCGACGCTCGCGGGCGTCGGCGCATTCGTCGAGATCCGCGAGGCTGGGCGCTACCCGGACGGGCGCTACGATCTGCTGGCGGCGGCGACCGGCCGGTTCATGATCGAATCCGTGGACGCCCTGCGGGAGCCGTACCTCGTGGCGCGGGTGACGCCGCTTGACGACGAGGTGGGCGACGAACCCCGGGCGGAGCGCCTGGCCGCGCTCGCCATCCGCCGCTTCGTCCGGTACCTGGAACTTATGCGGGCGCGCGATGGCGAGACGACCGAGGAACTGGATGTCCGGGTGGAGATCGAGGCGCCCGACGATGATGAGCGGCGGTCGGGCGTCCCGTCGCCGGTCGCGGAGGAGCTGGAGATGGTCGCCGAGGTGGGCGCTGATGGGACGACGGTCCACCACGATTTGGCCATCCCGGACGATCCGACCGTCCTTTCCTACCTGCTGTCCGGCATCGTCCAGGTGGAGCTCCCACGACGACAGGCACTCCTGGAGGCGGAGACGACCGTGGAGCGGCTGGTGGCCCTCATCCACCTGCTGGATCGCGAGGTCGTCCTCCTTGGCCAGCGGCTGCGCATCTTCTCCCCGGATCCGCGCGTGCTGGGTGGTGTGGGCCGGAACTGAGGTCCCATGGGCCGCTCCCACCGCATCGTTCGCTGGCCGTGAACGTATCCGGTCGAACGATCCTGATCCCGCCTTGGCTTCACCTCCGCTGAACACCGGCGTGCCGAAGCTCGTCGGTGACGCATCCAGCGTGCCTCGCCGGCCCGTCTGGACGCCCGCGCTTCAGCTGCAGTGAAGCACCCGGGTCGAACGGTGGGGGTCGTCGCCTCGTCGCGGCCCCATTGCCCGCTTCACCGTGCCAACGTTCACCCGGGGCGAAGCGGGCGGGTGGGCGCCGGGGAGAGGCGGGTCGCGAATCAGGGTATTGACAACCGCCCGCCGAGCCCTACTATTCCGACTTACGATATATCGTGTCACGTAGTAACGGAGAGCACCCTATGGATCCCCGCGTCCCGGACCTTGGTCGATTCGCCGAGCCGGCCCTGCTGATCCTTGTCAGCCTCAGCGACGGGCCCAAGCACGGCTACGCGATCATGACCGACGTGGAAGCCGGCACCGGCCGGCCGATGGGACCCGGGACCCTGTATGCCGCGCTCGCTCGACTGGAGGAGCGCGGGCTCATCGAGGCGCTCGCCCCGGTCGATCGGCGACGGCCGTATCGACTGACGGCGGTCGGCGCCTCCGTCCTGGCCGACCAGCTGCGCGAGCTCGCCGAGTTCGCCGACCTCGGCCTCCGCCGGCTGGGGCAGACCCCGCCGTGATCGCGCTCCTGCTCCGACTCTACCCGGCGCGCTGGAGAGTCCGCTACGGCGACGAATTCGCCGCCGTGCTGCAAGACCGGCCCCTCGGACCGTTCGACGTGGCCGACGTCCTCCTTGGCGCGCTCGATGCCCATCTGCATCTCCGCGGCCTTGGCGCCGCATCCGAACATCGAAAGGGATTCGCCATGTCGCTTCGCATCGGCGGGTATGCCGCCATCCTGGGCGGTCTGCTCTGGCTGTACGTCCTTGTCGGCAATGCCATCAACGACGGCGCCGAATCGGGCGCCCCGTTCATCGGCATCGCGGTCGTGGTCGCGACCGTCATGACTCTCGTCGCCCTCGTCGGCCTCAGCGCATTCCAGTCCCGCCAACATCCGCTCCTCATCTGGGCTGCCTTCGCGATCCCGGCGCTGGGTGCGATCGTCGGCCTCATCGGAGCCGCGCTCACGATCGCCAACGGCGACACCGATGCCCCGATCGTCGCCGGCCTGAGCGGCTGGGCGATCTCGACCCTTGGCCTCGCGGCACTGGTCCTCGGGTCGGCGTTGTTCGCCCTTGCCACCTGGCGCGCACGGAGCCTGTCGCGTGGTGCGGCGGCGCTGCTCGGCGCGGGTGCCCTGCTGGTCATGCCCGCGCTCGCCGGCGTCACCGGGGGCCTCCAGCCACCGGTGCTCGCGGGGACGCTCCTGATCATCGCCATCCTGGCCTTCCCGGCAGGCTGGATCGCACTCGGCGTCAGTGCCCTGCGGGTCGGCAGCCCACAGCCAGCTGCGACCGCGGGAACCGCCTGACGTCGGCCCGACCATCGTCCCTCTTACCCACAGAATGGAGTACCCATCATGCGCACTCGCATCGCCCGGGCCGCGCTCGGCGCCGCC
>JBBEBL010000012.1:0-8386 GCA_040882345.1 Chloroflexota bacterium | reverse complement strand
ACACCTCCGAGCTGTTCTTCGACGACGTCCGCGTGCCGGCGGCCAACCTCCTCGGCGAGGAGGGACGCGGGTTCTACGCGATGATGGCCCACCTCGCCCAGGAGCGTCTCTCGGTCGCCGTGCAGGCTACTTCGCAGGCACGTCGGGCCTACGAACACTCACTCGCCTACGCCAAGGAACGCCGAGCCTTCGGCGCCCCGATCGGGAGCTTCCAGCACAACCGCTTCGTACTGGCCGAGATGAAGACCGAGATCGATATCGCGCAGGCCTACGTCGACCGGCTGCTGCTCGCCCACGCCGATGGGACGCTCGATGCGACCGACGCGGCACAGGCCAAGTGGTGGACCACCGAGCTCTGCCAGCGGGTCGTCGACCGCGGCGTCCAGCTCCACGGTGGGTACGGCTACATGAGCGAATACCCGATCGCCCGCGCCTGGATCGACAGCCGCATCCAGACCATCTACGCGGGTACCACCGAGGTCATGAAGGAGATCATCGGTCGGTCTCTCGGGCTCTGAGGGACCGAACCGGCGAACGATCCGCGGACCAGTGCCGCGACCGGAGACGAACGTGACCACCGAGACCATCCGCCGGGACGACCGCGACCGCGTCGCCGTGCTCAGCATCGACCACCCCGACCGTTCGTTGAACGTCGTCGACGAGTCGGTCCTGGCCGACCTGCGACGCCACGTCGATGCGATCCTCACCGACGATGGCGTCGACGCCATCGTGCTGACGTCGGCCAAGTCCGGCTCGTTCGGCTCCGGGGCCGACCTGGCGTGGCTCCCGGAACTGGCCGCGCGCGATGACGCCGAGAGCTTCCTTGCCGGCGTGCACGAGCTGATGGTGGCACTGATGGCCTCGCCGAAGCCGATGGTCACCGCCGTGAACGGTGCCGCCTTCGGCGGAGCTCTCGAACTCGCCCTCGGTGGTCGCGCCATCGTTGCCGTACCCGACGCGCAGGTCGGCCTCCCGGAGGTCACCCTCGGCCTGCTGCCCGGCGGTGGCGGGACCCAGCTGCTCGGCCGCTTCGTCGACGCCGCCGTCGCCGCCGAGCTGCTGACCAGCGGGCGCCGCATCGGTGCGGCTGAGGCGCACCAGCTCGGTCTGGTCGCCGAGGTCGTTGACACCGACGCGCTGCTTGACACTGCGGTCGACCACGCCCGCTCCCTGATCGGCACGGCGCCGAGTTCCGTCCCGGCCGGCGACGAGGCTGCCGCCGTAACTCGACGGGACGCACTGACGCGCAGCCGCGGCGGCGTCAGCCCCGCCGCCGACCGCATCCTGACCGCGCTGCGTGTGGGCGCGACCGAGGGCCTCGCCGCGGGGCTCGCTGCAGAACGACGCGGGTTCCTCGCCTGCGTGCGCTCGCCGGAGGCCCGCGCCGCGGTCCACCTGTTCCAGGTCGAGGCCGCCGTGAAGCGACGCAGCCGTGGTGACGGCAAGACCATCGCGCGCATCGGCGTCGTCGGTGGCGGGCAGATGGGTGCCGGCATCGCGGCCACGGCCGTGTCGCGCGAGCTGACGGCCACGGTCCGCGACGTGAGCGAGGAGTCCCTCGACCGCGCCCGGGCCTACCGTGACAAGGTGCTCGCGCGTCAAGCACCTGCCGGAGGTGACGATCCGCGCGCCGACCGCTGGCACGGCACGACCGGGTGGGACGGGTTCGCCGATGCGGAGGCGGTCATCGAGGCCGTGTTCGAGCTCCCGGAACTCAAGACCGACATCCTACGCGAGCTGAGCAGCATCGTGCCCACCACCAGCCTGCTGGCGACCAACACCTCGGCCATCTCGATCGGCGACCTCGCGACGGCGGTCGCTGGTGCGGAACGCTTCCTCGGCATGCACTTCTTCAGCCCGGTCGACCGGATGCCGCTGGTCGAGCTCATCCCGCACGCCGGCACCTCAGCGGAAACCTCGCAACGCGCGGCCGCTCTCGGTCGCCAGCTCGGCAAGGTGCCCGTCCTCGTCGGTGACGCACCCGGATTCTTCACCTCGCGGGTCTACGCTCGCTGGCTCGTGGAGGGCCTCCGGTGCCTTCTCGACGGCGCCACCGCGAGCGAGGTCGACGCTGCCGCGGAGGCCGTCGGCTTCCCCGTCGGGCCGCTGCGCGCCCACGACGAGGCGACGCTCGATCTGGTCGTTCAGGCCAGCATCACTCAGGTGGCCGAGAGCGTGATGCCCGACCGGCTCGACGTCGCGGGCGTCCGCGACGCGCTCGAGAAGCTGCTGGCCGCCGATGTCCAGGGCCGCCGCCACGGCCTCGGCTTCTACCGCTACGACGAGGACGGCAAGCGGGTCGGGCCGAACGACGAGGTGCTGTCGCTGCTGGGCGTCGCGCCGACCGGGCTGTCCCGTGACGTGGTGGGGGAGCGGCTCCTGTTGGCCTTCGCGACCGAGTGCTACCTGTGCTGGGACGACGGCACCCTGTGTCACCCCGACGACGGGGACGTCGCGGCCGTCCTCGGGATCGGTTTCCCGCGCGTGCTCGGCGGACCGTTCCACTGGGCGGACGAGACTGGCGCCGCCGCTCTAACGGCTCGCTGCGCCGCCCTCGGTACGCGCGAGTTCCCCCCCGGCCCGTCCCTGGAGCGGTTCGCTAAAGCTGGGGGCCGGTTCGGCGACCAGCCACGCCGGCCCGCCCCGTTCGAGGAGCCGGGTGCCGGCGTCGTCTGAGATTCGCCCCCCGGACGGTCCGAACCTCCGACCCGGTTGTCCCGCGGGTCAGTCGCGGGCGGACCGGCGCAGGCGGCGGATCAGGCCCCAGCGGTCGCGCACGAGGCGGATCTCGCTGACCGCGCCATCGGTGACCCGTGCCAGCAGCGTGGCAGGGAGCTCGACGTCGGTGCCGAGAAGCGCCGCGTCGACGCCGGGAAGCCCGCCGGCGTAGGCCCCTCGGATCGTGACGGCCGCGGCCGCACGGTCACCGGCGGAGAACATGTCGTCGATCATGATCTGACCGTCGGAGAGTAACGGTTCCCTGCCGTCCCCGGTCTCGAGCAGCCGCACCTCGGGTGCCGCCAGCGTCGTCGCTGGGTCGGACGCGAGCCGGTCCAACCACGTCCGCAGCGCGGCCTCAGTGATGTCGTCGGTCGGCGCGTTGCGGGTGGTCGCCCAGGGGTCGGGGTGGCCCGGATCCAGCGCAGCCGTATGGCCCGAAGCGGTCTGCTCATCACGGCCGAGGAAGTCCTGCTCGACGCGGCAGCTCAGCAGCTGCGCGCCGTCCCAGCGGTACAGCGAGATGCCCGGCCACACCGCGACGTGATCGGGATCGTCGGCCGCTGCGCCGTGCTCGCTGAAGTGCATGGCCAGACGGTCGCCGGAGAGGATCATGTCGTGGACCGTTAGCACGAGCGTCGGGTAGCGGCGGAAGGCGGCGGCCACCGCATCCCCGTAACCGTCCATCCCCATCGTTCGCCCCGAGATCGTGATCTCGTACGCGTCCGACATGATCGCGTCGCAGACGGACGCGTCGTGGACGCTCGTGTAGTCGATGCAGTAGCGGCGCATCAGGGCGACGAACGGCTCCACGTCTGGCTCCTCACTCGCTCTCGACTGCGGAGGGTGGACGTTGACGCCACCCTCGCGGCTGACTTACCCTTCAGTAAATCACGTGAGTGAACCACACGCTGGTGAACCCTAAGGAGACGCGCCGTGCAGGAACGCTACGGGATGCTGGCGGTCACGGTGACCGACGGCGTCTGCGTCGTTACGCTGGATCGCCCCGACAAGCTCAACGCACTGACCTTCGGGTTCTGGACCGACCTTCAGGAGCTGCTCGCGGACGCCGAGACGCGCGCCGAGGTGCGCGTCCTCGTCGTCCACGGTGCCGGGACCTGCTTCTCCGCAGGCGGGGACATCGAGGGCTTCGGCGACCTCGACGATATCCCCGCCCGGCGGCGCTACCAGGAGCTCGCGTTCGGCGCGTACCGGGCGTTCGAGACCTTCCGCAAGCCAACGATCGCGGCCGTCCACGGCTTCGCGCTCGGTGGCGGCTGCGAGCTGACGATGGTCACCGATCTCGTCGTCGCCGACACCACGGCGCGGTTCGGCACGCCCGAAGCGGCCGTCGGCCTCATGCCCGGACTCGGGGTCGTCCGTGGCCACGCCAACACGAACCTCCACTGGCTCAAGCAGATGATCTTCACCGGCGAGCGGCTCGACGCTGACGAGGCGCGCCTCGCCGGGCTCGTGACCAAGGTCGTTCCCGAGGGCACGCACCTCGACGAAGCGCTACGCCTGGCAGCGCTGGTGACGCAGAAGCCCGCCGTCGCCCTCCAGGTTGCCAAACGGATCCTCAACCGGGGCAGTAGCGAGGGGTACGACTACTCAGTCGAAGCGACGGCGCTCCTCCACAGCACCGCCGATCAGCACGAGGGCGTCGCAGCGTTCAAGGAACGGCGTCGCCCCCACTTCCAGGACAGGTAGCCCCCAGTGATGCCTCAACCCCCCACCATGGACGAGCGGCTCGCCGAGCTCGAGCGTCGCCGCGACATCGCGCTCGGCATGGGTGGCCCCGAGCGCGTCGCTCGCCACCACGCCTCAGGCCGGCTGACGGTGCGCGAGCGACTCGACGGGCTGCTCGATGAGGGTTCGTTCCACGAGATCGGGATGCTGGCCGAGCCGGAGCTGCGGCACGAGCGCCCCATCCCCGGCGACGGGTGCGTCACGGGCTTCGGACGCATCGACGGCCGACGCGTGTGCCTGATCGCGATCGATGCGACCACGCTGGCCGGCACGACGGCACCCATCAGCATGCGCAAGCAGGGCCGGATCGCGGCGTTCGCGGCGAAGAAGGGGTTGCCCCTCATCCTGCTGTGCGACGCCGACGGCGGTCGGATCCCCGACGTGATGGGGTGGCGGTTCTCGGGCCTACCGTTCGACTTCAGTAGCTTCCTCCAGGTGCCCGAGGGCTACCCGACCATCCCCCGCATCGCCGCGGTCCTCGGCCCGGGGTACGGCGACTCGGCGCTGCACGCTGGAACCGCTCATGTCATCGTGATGACCGCGAGCTCGTCGATCGCGCTGTCGGGTCCCTCGGTGGTCGCCTCGGCCATCGGCGAGCAGGTCAGCGACGAGGACCTCGGCGGTCCCGAGCACGCTCAGGAGGTCGGCACGGCCCACCTCGTGGTCCCCGACGAGCAGCAGGCCTTCGACGCGATCGCCGCCTTCTTGTCCTACCTGCCGAACAACTCGTCGCGCGCCGCTCCGCTGGCCCCGCCTGTGGCGCCGGCGCTCGAGGCCGAGTCGCTCCTCACGGTGGTGCCGGCGAACTCCAAGCAGGCCTACGACATGCACGATCTCATCGACGCCATCGTCGATGCCGACACGCTGCTGCCCTGGCGCCCCGAAGCCGGCAAGGCGCTGATCACGGCGTTCGCGCGGCTCAGCGGTCAGCCCGTGGGGGTCGTCGCCAACCAGCCACGCTTCGGTGCCGGGGCGCTCGACGCCAAGGCTCTTGAGAAGGCACATGACTTCGCTGACATGTGCGACACCTTCAACATCCCCCTGGTGTTCCTCCAGGACGTGCCGGGTTTGATGATCGGTGTACAGGCCGAGCGACAAGGGATCGTGCTCTGGTACGAGCGGCTGGTCGCGCGCCTCGCCCGAGCCAAGGTGCCGCAGGTCGCGGTCGTGATCCGCAAGGCGTTCGGCGGCGGGCACTACGCGATGGGCGGCCGTCCCACCCTGCCGGACCTCCTCGTCTGCTGGCCGACCGCGGAGCTAGGGTTCATGGCGCCGGACACCGGGGTCGTGACCGTCAACCGCCGCAAGCTCGAGGCTGCCGAAGCCGAGGGTGGCCCGGAGGCGCGGCGGCAGCTCGAGGAGGAGCTCACGGCCCATTGGATCGACGAGTCAGCGCCCTGGGAAGCGGCAGCACATACCTACGTGGATGACATCATCGACCCCCGTCAGACGCGCCGTACGATCCTGGCCGGGATCGACTTCGGGTGGGGCGACAGAGATCGGGTGACGTGATGACCAAGGCAGCGGGCACGGCCGCGAAATCGACACCGACAGGCGCCATGCCGACGGGCAGGACCAGGCTGCCGGCATCGTCGACCACGGTCAACGGCGGAGGCCGGAAGGCCGAGATCATCGCCGTGTCGACGGCTCTGTTCCGCGAACACGGGTACCACGCCACGTCACTGGACGACATCGCGGGCCGGATCGGTTTCACCAAGCCGGCGATCTACTACTACTTCAAGAGCAAGGAGGACATCCTCTTCGCCATCGTCGACAACGTCGTCGGGGGTGCCCTCGAACGGATGCGCGAGATCGCCGCCCGGGATGCCTCACCCGTCGAACGTTTGCACGCCTTGCTCGTCGAGAACACTCGAGTGGTGCTCGAGAACATCGAGGCGAACACGGTGTTCTACAACGAGCGTGGTCTGCTCTCACCCGAGCGTGAACGAGACATCCGCGATCGCGAGCGCGAGTACACCCAGGTCCTGAGGGACCTCTACATCGAGGGCGTGGCCTCCAACGACTTCCTCGACATCGACCCGCGCGTGGCCACCGCAACCCTGCTCGGGGCCTCGATCTGGGCCTACCGCTGGTTCGACGCGACGGGTCGGTTGTCGGTCGACGAGGTGGCCGAGGACGTCGCACGCCTGCTCATGTCGGGCTACCTCGCCTGAGGCTGCTGCCCCACCCGATCCGGGGGCACGTGGTAGCCGAGAGCTACCAGCAGGGCGCGCAGGCTTTGACGCTGCCGCGCGACGGTCCAGTCACGTCGATCGAACACGCCTGCGCGGCGGTACCCATCACCGCGGTCAGCACGTGCCGAGCGGCCACATCGGCATCGAGTCGCTGACCGTCACGGCCCATGGGTGGCAGGATCACGGCGATGTCGTCACGGCCCCGCGGTGCATGACTTTCGCAACACGACAAGCGTGGTCGCTCGTAGCCACCCTGGGGTGACGTGCGTGTCACGGGAGGATGTAGTGCGCCACCTGATCCTCGACGCCGACGACCAGAGCGCTGCGCTCGACGAGCAGGTCGAGGTGGTAGCCGGTCTCGAGCACGGCCAGCATCTGGTTGAACGTGTCGAGTTCGTCGAGCCGTCGTTCCCGGCGCGTCCACCGCAGTCGTTCAGCGACGTCGAAGCCCGTGGAGGCACCAGTGCGGACGGCATCGAGCACCGCAGCGAGGCGCACGTCATGGTGGTCGAGGAGTTCGTCGATCCGCTGGTGAACGCTCGGCGTCACTGCGCCGTGTGCTGGCAGCAGTTTCGTGTCAGGAAGCGAACGGACAGCGTGAAGCGAGCGCAGGTACGAAGCGAGCGGGAGCCGGGAGATCGCCGCTTCGAAGCCGATCGAAGGCGTGATGGTCGGTAGAACGTGATCGCCGGCGTAGAGGACCGTTCGACCGACGTCCCGGAACACCACGTGGCCGCGCGTGTGGCCCGGGGTGTGGAGAGCGCGCAACTCGTGGCTTCCCGCCACGATCGACTCACCGTCGGTGATCCAGTGGTCGGGGCTCTCGCGGAGGAGGTCATCGATGGGGCTGGCCGTGCGACGCTCTGAAGCCGCCCTGGAGAGCGCTGGGCTGCCGTAGCGTCGCAGCTGGGTCACCTGACCGAGCAGTGCGCGGTGCCCGTCGCGTAACACCGTGAGCGACGCCTCCTCCGACCGTCCCAACCAGACGGGCGTCGCGTGACGTCGCCGCTGCGCGACGGCCTGGGTGTAGTGGTCGTAGTGCACATGGGTGATGAGGCTCCGGTCGATATCGGCAAAGCCCGCTCCGAGCGCGGACAACCCCTGTTCGAGCGACTCCCGAGCGATCTCGACGCCAGCCCCCGGGTCGATGACGGTCAACGTGTTGGGCTGCTCCAACACGTAGGCGTTGACGGCCCGGAGCCCATCCTCCGGGATCGGGAGGGGGATGCGGTACACCTCAGGCGCCACTTGGTACACACCCGGCTGGTGCCAGGGTCGCTCCACCTCATCTGGCGTAACCCGCACGTTCGACTCTCCGTCTCGACGCCGTCGTGGAGTCCGGTGGAGCGGTGGCCACAGTCCACCCTTCCGAGAAGCCGTCTCGGTCGGAGATTCTACCGAACAGTTAGTAGGCTCACTCCGTGCACCGGAGGAGTTGTAGATGCCGATCGATCCGTCGCCAGGCCCGTCGCTGCCACCCTTGTCGGGCGTACGCATCCTCGACCTCAGCCGGCTCCTTCCCGGTGGCGCTTGCACGCGTCTCCTCGGCGATCTCGGTGCGGAGATCCTTAAGGTGGAACGCCCGGAGGTGGGCGACGACGTGCGTTACGAGTCGCCCTCGGTCGTCGACGGCGTGTCCGCTCTCCACCAGTACCTCGACGGTGGAAAACGGGGTCTACTGATGTACCTGTGGGTCGGTCATGCGGCCTCGGGTAGGGTCGGGC
>JBBEBL010000011.1:0-1445 GCA_040882345.1 Chloroflexota bacterium | reverse complement strand
TGCTCATCTACCGCGACCGGGTCAACGGCACGCTCATCTACTGGTACGGCGCCCCCCGCGACGCCGACATCGAGGACCCCGCGGTCTGGTACGCGGCGAACCCCGTCAGCTGGCTCCACGACGGCAAGTACCTGGGCGCCCAGTTCGCGAGGCTTCGGGCACGCGGCGCGCTCCTCGAGTGGCGGCGCTACCACCTCAATCAGTTCGTCGGGTTCGAGGATGCCTGGCTGCGCGACGGCGCCTGGCGCGACACGACCGGCGACCTGCCGCTCAACGTCGCCCTTCCTGTTGGCGTCGGCATCGACAAGAGCCCGAGCGGCGACCAGGGGGCGGTCGCGATCGCGCAGCGGCAGGGGGAGCGCGTCGTGGTGAGGGCCCAGGTGTTCGCGCCCGAGTCGGCGACCGGCATGGCCAGCACCGAGGCGATGCGCGTCCGTCTTCGCGAGCTGCGGGCCGAGTTCCCGGTGGCGCAGGCCCACGACGAGCGGACGAAGCGGGTCCTGCCCGGACCCGCCTTTGCCTTCGACCGCCAGGCCTTCGGCGAGTCGGCCGAGATCCTCGAACAGGACGGGCTGAACATGGTCGACGTCCCGATGACGGCGGCGGTCATGGGCCCGCCCTCGACCCTCGCCTACGAGCTGATCACCACCGGGCGACTGGTCCACGAGGCTGACCCGATCCTCGGCGCGCACGTCGCCAACACGACCGCGGTCCTTACCGACCGGGGCATGAAGGTCACCCGCAGTAAGCACGGCACGACGCGCCCCAACGTGGCCTGTGTGGCGATGGTCCGAGCGATCGCGATGGCGATGCTCGAACCGCCCCCACCGCCCAAGCCTCGCGTCATTGGGAGCTTCCGGTGACGGCTTCGCAGCCCGACGCCGGCAGCCCGACGTGGTGGCTCGACCGGCTCGGTCGGCGGCTCACGGCGCGAGCTGGCCGCGCGACGTTCAGCCGAGTCGGCCGGCGCGACGACCCGGGGACCGAGCGCCGCCTCGTCGACGCCTCCGGGATGGCCCTGTACCAGGCGTACTACGAGGGCCAGCACCGCGAGACGTACAAGATCCGCCGGGTCATCGAGGCGTTCGGCCTGCGGATGCCGATCTACGTCAACTACGCGGGCGTCGTCGTCGACTCGATCAGCGAGCGCCTGGGCGTCGACGGCTTCACGTTCGGGGGCGACGACCGCGCGAGCGAGGCCGCCTGGTCGATCTGGCAGGACAACGGCCTCGACGCGGGCTTCAAGCGGGGCATGCGCTCGGGGCTCATCAAGGGCGAGTTCAGCCTCGTCCTGTGGCCCGACGCGGATTGGGCGCCGCGGATCTGGGTCGAGGACGGTGCCGAGGTGATCGTCTCGGTCCACCCCGAGTCCGGGGCGCGCCGTGCCGCCCTCAAGCGCTGGACCGACGACGACGAGCCGGGCGCGATGTTCGCCAACCTGTTCC
>JBBEBL010000010.1:0-1448 GCA_040882345.1 Chloroflexota bacterium | reverse complement strand
TGTCGCCGGCCAGTGAATCTGTCCGCGTAAAGCGGCCAGTGAATCTGTCACCGGCCACGTCCAGCGTAGCGCCCCCGCCAAGGGTGGTCCGGCCCTGGTGTCCGGCCGGGCCGCGGAGCCGGCGTCGTGATACGGGCTGCCGGCAGGACGTCGCGGTCCGTCGTCTCCGGAGCTCTTCGGGAAAGATGCCGAGCCCGGAGCTGTCCGGTGTCCGCCGGCGCGGGTCGGACCGGGACGCACAGGCCATCGTGGCTGACCCACAGGCTGCCGTCGAGTCGCTCCTGGAGGGTGACCGAGCGGCCCGCCCAGCTGCGACCATCGGCTCGCCGCGGCAGGGCGAGGTCGCCGCCCGGCCAGCTGACCGTCGCGTCGCGGGCGACGCGGCGTGGATAGTGGAAGCAGAAGACGGCCTCGGAGCCGAGGCCATCGGGCCACGGCCGCCAGGCTGGCTCAAGATCGGCCGCGGGAACGGCGAACCGCTCGTTGTGCCGGTCGAGGAAGCCCGGCAGGAACGCGTTGGCGGCCTCGATCGTGGTGATCCCCTCAAGGCGCAGCTCGCTGACGAGCCGGTCCTGGAGCGTGCCCCACAGCCGCTCGACCCGGCCCTTCGCCTCAGCCGAGTGGGCGCCGATCCAGGCGACCCCGGCATCGTCAAGCGCCCGGCCGACCTGGGTCAGGCTGCGCTTGCCGGTGAGCTGCTCGGCGAGCGTCGGGGCGCGGTTCTTCTCGACGATGAAGATCCCGTGGCGGTCCGAGTAGACCGCCCCGGGCAGACCATGGCGATCGGCCGTCTGGGCGAACGTGACGAAGTAGCCGACCGCATCCTCCTGGGCACGGAACGTGCCCCCGGACACCCGCCCGGTCGCGTCGTCGATGCCGGCCACCAGGGTCGCGAACGGCAGGTCCGGACCGAACCAGCGATGGCGGCTGCCGTCGACCTGGAGGAGCTGACCCTCGCGCGCCATCCGCTCGCGGCGGCTGCGGTGACGCGGCGGTCGCCGGGTCCGGACCGGCCGGACCGAGGCCTCGGCCAGGATCCGGCGGAGGGTCCGGGGAGCGATGACCAGGTCCTCGCGCTCCGCGAGCAGTTCGGCGAGGTGGCTGTGGTTCACTCCGGCATACGTCGAGGTGGCCAGTTCGACGACCCACTCGCGGATCGCGACGGGGACGCGGTGGGCCGGGGCCCGCTCGCGATTGCCGTGAACGAGGCCGGCCGAACCGTCGTCCCGATACCGTCGGAGCAGCCGGCGGACCTGACGGACCGACAGGTGCAGGACGCGTCCCGCCTCCTCGGCGGTCAGTTCGCCGGCGAGCACGTGGTTGAGGACGTACAGGCGTTGCTGGGCTCGGGCGTCCAAGGTGATCGTCTCCCTCTTCTTCTCCATGAGACCGAGGGTGACAAATTCACTGGCCGCTTAGCAGGTGACACTTTCACTGGCCGTTCACAC
>JBBEBL010000009.1:39862-47141 GCA_040882345.1 Chloroflexota bacterium | reverse complement strand
GCTCGTGTCGACCGCGGCCTGACGCCGTCGCGCGCCCTTGACGCCGTCGCGCGCCACTGGCGTCGCGGCCTCGCCGGCGTCGCGTACGCCCATCGCACGCAACGACGATCGCGCGGTCCGATCGGCCCCGTCCTTCGCCACCGCGTGCGCTCAGCGCTCGTGCCGACGCCGGAGCCCGAGTTCCTTCGCCGTTGCGTGCGCTGCCCGTACATTGCGTGCGCTGCCCGGACGGAGCGGGCGTGAGGCGGCGGCGGTATCCTCCCGGCCGTGACCGGCCTGCCAGCGACTCCGCCCGCCGCCTCCCTGTATGACCGCGCCGGTGGCATGCCCTTCTTCGAGGCCCTGGTCGCCAGGTTCTACGCGGGCGTGGCGAGCGACGATATCCTCCGCCCCCTGTACCCGGAGGCGGACCTGCGCCCGGCGGCGCGGCGTCTGACCCTGTTCCTTGCGCAGTACTGGGGCGGTCCGCGGACCTACGACCAGGAGCGCGGCCACCCTCGATTGCGGATGCGCCACGCTCCCTTCGCGATCGATGCCGTCGCGCGCGATCGCTGGCTCCTCCACATGCGCGCCGCTCTCGCGGCCCAGGCCCCGCCGGCGGACGTCGCCGTGGAATTGGAGCGCTACATCGCGATGGCGGCGGAGGCGATGCGCAACCGAGGCTGAGGAGCTGACTGTGCCGGTACACTGCCCTCGCAGGGGGAAGCGTGGCAGTCGGAGGCGGGATTGGCAGACGCGGACGAGTCATCGGTGACCCCCATCCAGCGGGGCAAGACCGTGCACGGCGAGGCGGCGAACGCCGGACACCGGGTCCTTGCGCCGGATGACGCGGAGGTGGAGGCCTATCTGGAGACGGCGCTCAATGCGCCCTCCCCGGCCCGGGCCGCGACGGACTCGGCCGCCACCTCGACCACCGGCCCGGTCGTCGTCCTCGACTTCGGCGGCCAGTTCGCTCAGCTCATCGCCCGCCGCGTCCGTGAGCTGGACGTGTACAGCGAGCTCCTTCCCCACGACACGCCGTACGCGGAACTGGAGCGTCGCGGGACCCGGGCCATCATCCTCTCCGGAGGGCCGATGTCCGTCTACGACGATGGCGCGCCGATGCCGGATTCCGCCGTGTGGAGCGGGCGCATCCCCGTGCTGGGCATCTGCTATGGCGCGCAGTTGATGGCCCGCGAGCTGGGCGGCGACGTACTCCCGGCGAGCAAGCGTGAGTACGGCCCGGCGAGCGTCACGATCACGGCGACCGACGCCGCGCTGTTCGCCGGCCTTGAGCGCGACCAGCCCGTCTGGATGAGCCACGGCGACTCGATCACCCGTCTTCCCGAGGGCTTCGCCTCCACCGCCCAGACGGACTCGACGCCATATGCCGGCCTGCAGGCGCCGGACCGGAACCTGTACGGCATCCAATTCCACCCGGAGGTGGTGCACACGCCGCGCGGTCGTGACGTGCTGCGCAACTTCGTCGTCGGGATCGCCGGCATCGATCAGGACTGGACGGCCGCCAACTTCATCGATACGACCGTGGCCGGCATCCGTGATCGCGTCGACACCCAAGCTGCGGCCACCGGCTCGGACGGCAAGGTCATCTGCGCGCTGTCGGGTGGCGTCGACTCGGCGGTCGCGGCGGCGCTCGTCCACCGGGCGGTCGGTGATCGGCTGACCTGCATCTACGTGGACCACGGGCTGATGCGCAAGAAGGAGTCAGAGCTCCTGCGCGTGACATTCGAGCGCGACCTGGGCATGAACCTTGTCATGGTCGACGCACGCGAGCGCTTCCTCGCCCGGCTGGCCGGGGTGGAGGATCCCGAGCAGAAACGAAAGATCATCGGCGACGAGTTCATCCGCGTCTTCGAGGAAGAGGCGGAGAAGATCGGCGCCATCGACTTCCTGACCCAGGGCACGCTCTACCCGGACGTCATCGAGAGCGCGACCTCGGAGACGAAGACCGCTCAGAAGATCAAGACGCACCACAACGTGGGCGGCCTGCCCGCCGACCTGCGCTTCCAGCTCATCGAGCCGCTGCGCTACCTGTTCAAGGACGAGGTCCGCAAGGTGGGCCTGGAGATGGGGCTGCCGGACGCGATGGTCCTGCGCCAGCCGTTCCCGGGCCCGGGTCTCGCCATCCGGATCATCGGCGAGGTCACGGCCGAGCGGCTCGACACCCTGCGCGAGGCGGACTGGATCGTCATCGACGAGATCAAGGGGGCCGGTCTGTATCGGAGTCTGTGGCAGAGCTTCGCGATCCTGACGCCGATCAACAGTGTCGGGGTCATGGGCGACGGGCGGACATACGCGAACGTGGTGGCCATCCGGGCGGTCACCAGCGAGGACGGGATGACGGCCGACTGGGCGAAGCTGCCGTACGACGTGCTCGGGAAGATCAGCTCGCGGATCGTGAACGAGGTGCCGGGCGTCAACCGCGTCGTCTACGACATCAGCTCCAAGCCGCCGGCCACGATCGAGTGGGAGTAGCCCCCGCCGGGTACCGCCGCGAACCCGGACGGATGGGGTATTCCAGCGCCGCCCCGGCGCGCTAGCATGCGCAGCATGGCTGAGGAGACACCTACCGGGGGAGTGACGGACAGCGAGATCTGTCCGTGGTGCTCCGCGACGTACGTCGGGGCTCCGGAGCGATGCCCATCGTGTGGAGCCACCCTGGCCGGGGATGCCGCGGTGGATCCCGCGCTGCCCGGGCTGACGGCCATCGACGCGGCCGCGATCGTGCGCGCCAAACAGCCCGTCGCCAGGCCGCGCAACCGACTCCTCTCGTGGATCAGCGGGGAGTACCCGGACCAGGGCAACTCACCATTGGAGGCGGCCGCGCTGGCACCTCCTGCCGACGAGGTCCGGCGCGAGATCCTCCGCCTGGAACTCGAGGCGGAGGTGGCGAGGCTCACGGCCGAGAGCGACGCCCTCCTGTCCGAGGCGAAGGTGGAGGGACGGGCCGTGCCCGGTCCCGCGCCGCTGCCGGATGCCGTCGAGGCCGCGCCGGACGCCGACGCTGACCCCGAGGCGCCCACGGCCTGACCGGACCACGCCGCGTATCCTTCGCGCGTGCCCGATCGACTCCCCCCGCCCGGCCCGTCGTTCCTGCGCGAGCACGAGGTCCGGATCGGTGAGCGGATCCTGCGCGCCGGCATGGCCCGCCCATCGGACGCCCCCGACGGGTGGTGGCTGGCGCTGATGTGGGTCGCCGATGACGATGGGGTCGTCCCGTTCCGTGACGTCGCACCGGCCGCCGGGCCGCCGCCCGACCCACCACTGGCCCGCCTGGGCCCGGCGCTCGCCGGCGCGCTGAGTGGCCTGATCCTGGAGGACGCCGGACGCCTCCAGCTGCGGGTCGGTTCTCTGCTACCCCCGGATGATCCCACCAGGCCGTGGCGCGTCCCGCTGGCCGTCCGCGCGGCGTTCAGATTCGAGCCCGCGAGGGCCGCCGCGATGCGCCCCAACGAGCTCGCGGAGACGGTACTCGCGGCGTTCCGGCGGTCCGTCGAGGGCCTCAACAGACCCTGATCCGTGGCCCGGCCGGAGCATCCGGCCCGGACCCGCTAGACTTCGCGGACCGATGCGAGACTTGTTCGACGATTTCCTGGAGGATCTTCGTCGCCGTGAGGCGGCAGCCCGCGGTGACGACCCTGACCGCGTGGCGCCCCGGCGAGCCCGGCGGGTGGACGAGGATCCCGGCGACCCCGACGGCCCGGACGATGGTCCCGGCGGCCCACACGACGGCGCCCCCGATCAGGATCCGGACGGTGAACCACCTCGCGAGCATGTCCCGCCGCGTCGACCCCGTGTCGTTCGCGAGGACGGGGGCGGCGGCGGACCGCGCCTCGGCTGGTGGGCCATCGGCTTCGTGATCCTTGCGGTCTCGGCCCTGCTCGGCGTGGGTCTGGACATCTGGACGGATGCCCTCTGGTTCCAGAGCGTCGGGTTCGATGCGGTCTTCTGGACCCGCCTGGGGGCCCAGGTCGGCCTGTTCGGCGGCGTCGCCATCCTCGCGCTCGTGCTGTTGCTCGGTAACCTGTGGCTGGCAGGCCGCCTCATGCCGCCGCCCACCGGCCGACGTGGTGGCTCCTTCCGCGACCTGTTCGATCGCCTGAACGAGGCCGCCCAGCAGTCCGACACGCGCGGCGGCCGCCGCTGGGCGGGGGCGGAGGAACCGCGCACCGGCTTTGACGCGGACGACATCCCGGACCTGACGCCGATCGCCGGCGTGACCCTGGCCGTGGTCAGCGTGCTCGCCGCCCTGACCATCGGCGGATCCGTGGGGGCCAGCTGGGAGACCGTCCTGCTGTGGATCAACCGTGTCCCCTACTCGCCGGAGGTGGCGAGCGCCGTCACGGACCCGGTGTTCGGGCGCGACATCGGCTTCTTCATGTTCGAGTTGCCGTTCCTGCGCCTCGTCCAGGCGCTCTTCAACGGCATCGTCGTGGCCGGTCTCGTCGTCGTCTTCGCCCGCTATCTGGTCGGTGCCACGCGCGGCAGCCTGGTGTTCACGACACCGGTCCGCGTCCACCTGGCGGTGCTCGGCGGGCTGTTCCTGCTGTCGGTCGCGTTCGGCTACCAGCTGGACAAGTTCGAGCTCGTGTACAGCGCCCGCGGGATCGCCACCGGCGTCAGCTTCACAGACCAGAACGCCCAGTTCTTCGCCTATGACGTCCTCACCGTCCTGTCCGGCCTGGCGGCGGCGCTGCTGGTGGGTGGGGCGTTCACCCGGATGCTCTGGCCGCTGGCGCTCATCGTCGGCGTCTGGGTCCTTGCGTCGCTGGTCATCGGCCGGCTCTACCCGGAGGCCATCCAGCGCTTCACGGTAGAGCCCAACCAGTACGCCCAGGAAGAGCGCTACATCGGCAACAACATCGCGATGACCCGGATGGCCTTCGGACTGGACCAGTGGGAAGAGCGCGGCTTCCGGGGCGAGGACCGCCTCACGGAAGCGGCCATCGAAAGTGAAGCGGACACCTTCCGGAACGCCCGGCTGTGGGACTACCGGCCGCTGGGCGACACGCTGGACCAGCTCCAGCGCGTCCGCCGCTACTACGACTTCTACGACGTGGACACGGACCGCTACGAGATCGACGGCGTGCAGCGGCAAGTCATGCTGTCGGCCCGCGAACTCGCGTTGGACCAGAACCCCAGCGCCACCGGTTTCGTCAACCAGCGCATCGCCTACACGCATGGCATCGGTGCCGCCATGGTCCCGGTCAACGAAGTCGCCAACGAGGGCCAGCCGCGGCTGTTCATCCGAAACATCCCGCCGGTGTCCACGGCCGGGGCGCCGGAGATCACGGAGCCGCGCATCTACTTCGGCGAGCGGCCCAGCGACTGGGTCATCACCGGGGCGCGGCAGAACGAGTTCGACTACCCCACCGGCGAGGGTGACGACGGGGGCGACCCGGGGACGGAGACGCGCTGGACCGGGACGTCCGGCATCAAGCTGGACACGGTCATGATGCGGCTCCTGTTCGCTCTCCGGTTCCGGGACCTGGACCTGTTCATCAGCGACCAGGTCACGGACCAGAGCCAACTGCTGATGCACCGCTACCTGGCGGATCGGCTGCCGCGGATCGCGCCGTTCCTGACCTACGACAAGGACCCATACCTCGTCATCGACGACGCGGGGCGCCTGGTCTATATCCAGGACGCGTACACGATGACGGACCGGTTCCCGCACGCTCAGTCGTTCAACCCGGCGGATCTGCCGCAGACGGCCCTCGGCCGCGCGCCGCTCAACTACATCCGCAACAGCGTCAAGATCACCATGGACGCGTACGACGGCACGATGACGTTCTACGTCACGGACCCGTCCGACCCGCTCGTCCGGGCCTACGCCGGGATCTTCCCGGATCTCTTCCGACCGTTCGACGAGATGCCCGCGGACCTCCGCGACAACGTCCGCTACCCGGAGGAACTGTTCAACGTCCAGACCCGCATGTTCGGTCGCTACCACGTGACCAACACGCTCCGCTTCTTCCAGAGCGACGACCTGTGGACCGTCCCGGCCGGCCAGACCAGCGAGCAGAGCCTCACCAGCGAGGCCTACTACGTGGTCATGCGGATGCCCGGCGAAGCGGAGGCGGAGTTCCTGCTGCTCCAGCCGATGATCCCGACGCTCCGCCCGAACATGATCGCGTGGGTCGCCGCGCGGAACGACGGCGAGGCCTACGGGACGACCCGGGTCTACCGCTTCCCGGCAGAGACCACGATCTTCGGGCCTGCCCAGATCGAGGCACGGATCGACCAGGACGCCAACATCAGCGAGCAGTTCACCCTGTGGCGCAACTCCGGCAGCAACGTCATCCGTGGCAACCTCATCGTCGTCCCGATCCTCGACTCGCTCATCTATCTCCAGCCCATCTACCTGCAGTCCACGGGTTCCGCCTTCCCCGAGTTCCGGCGGATCGTCGTGGCCTCGCCGCGCAACGTCGTGTGGGCCGACACCCTGGGCGAGGCCCTGCGGCTCCTGCTCGCCGCCGAGGCCCGCGGCGGGCCCGGGCCTACGCCGACCCCTGGACCGGGACCAGGACCCACGCCGGGTCCCGAGCCGACCCCGGATCCCGCCGATCCATTGCCGACCGACGTGGCCGGGCTGATCGAGTACGCGAATCGCCACTTCGATCTGGCGCAGGCAGCGCTTCGCGGCGGTGACTTCGCCCGCTATGGCGACGAGATCGCCAAGGTGGAGGCGGCCCTGCAGCGCCTGGATGAGCTGGCTCCCGACCTCGGCCTGCCGCCGCCGGAGGCATCGCCCAGCCCCGCGCCGTGACCCTCGGGGCGACGCTCGTCGCCTCGTTCCTGGCCACGCTCGCGCGGCCCACGACCTGGATCCTCGCGCTGCTGGGGTTTCTCGTGCGCGGCGGCATCGTCATCGTGGTCCTGCCGATCGTCGTCCTCCCGTCTGCGGTCGGGGTGGCCAACGTGGTCACGCCGATGGTGACCACGATGGCGTTCACGGGGATCTCCGAGCCGGTGATCGGCCTCCTGGTGACGGTCGGCCTGGGTCTCGTCGCGTGGCTCGTGTTCGGCGGCCTGACGGCGGCCATCGCTGAGGCCGAGGGCGTCGCCATCGTCGTGGAGGACGACGATCTGCCGGATCCGGGCGCCGGTCACCCCCACCCGCCGACCCCGATGCCGATGGCGCCCGCGCCATCGCGCCTCACCGTCGCCCGCCGCATCCTCACCGCTCGACTGCTCTCGGCCGTGCCGCTGGTCGCGGCACTAGCGGTCGGGGCGTATCGCATCGTCGAGGTCGCCTACCGCGAGCTGACCGTCCCAT
>JBBEBL010000009.1:26952-39762 GCA_040882345.1 Chloroflexota bacterium | reverse complement strand
GCGGTCGGGGCGTATCGCATCGTCGAGGTCGCCTACCGCGAGCTGACCGTCCCATCGGACGTCGCCACGCCGGTGGTCCTGCGGGTCGCTCGGGGCGCGCCGGAAGCCATCGCCATCATCGTCGCGGCGTGGATCCTCGCCGAGATCCTGGGGGCGCTTGCATCACGCCGGATCATCATGGCCGGCGACGGCGTGTCGATGGCGATGCGTGGGGCGGTTCGGCGCCTCCTTCGGCATCCGGTCCGTTGCCTGGCCGCTTTCGTGGTGCCGCTCGTGCTTCTGATCGCCGTCGTCGTCCCATCCGCGGCGGCGTCGTCGGTCGCGTGGGCGGCGGTCCGGGCGGCCATCCAGACCGGCCCGGCCCCCATCGTCGTCCTCGCCATGGTGTTGGTGCTGGTCCTCCTGTGGGCCGGCGGACTGGTCCTTATCGGCATGGTCGCGGCCTGGCGAGCCGCCGTCTGGACGGCGGACGCGGCCGGGACGTTCGGGGTAACCACCGGCAGCCGACCGGGGGAGTGGCCTCCGGCCGTTGAATCTGCCAATGTGGGCGACCCTGGACCTCCGGGGGCCGATCCCGAACCGAGGTGACGCATGGCCGTCAGAACGATCGCGTGCACTGCCTGCGGGGAGACCGTCCCGTACGGCCGTCTGTCATGCCCGGCCTGCGGTGAGCTGCTGGCCTCCGTCACCGGTGCCCCGCGGCCGCTGACCTCCCTGGCGCCCGCGCCCGCCGCTCCAGCTCCGGTCGCCGACCCTGTCGTCGCGCCCGTCTTGACGCCCCCACCGGGCGCCTATGTCCCGCCGACGCCCATCCGTGAGGTTCCTGCCGCTACCGCACCCGCACCCGCGCCCGCGGTCCCGCGACATCCTGCGGGTCTCCCCGCTCCCGCTCGCGCGTGGGGCGCGGACGCACTCGTGCCGCCCGACGCTTCCGCCGATACCGGCGACGACCCTGTCAGCCTGCTGGACCCTGCCCGTCGAAACGAGGCGATCGACTGGGTCGGGGTAGCCGGCGGCACGGTCGCTGCCGTCGGGTTCCTGCTCCCGTGGTCTGGCAGCGTCATCGGGGCCGCCGGTATCGAGTACTTCGACCGGTGGGGATTCGCCGGGCCCGGCCATCCGCTCGTGGTCCTCGCGCTGCTGGCGGTCGTGGCCCTGGCCGCGATCCAGAATCCGGTCCCCGCGTGGGTCCGCCTCGGCATCCCCGGCCTCTCCCTCGGCGTCCTCGTCGTCGGGCTCGTGTGGCCGTACCTGTTCGGGCCGCTCGGTGCGGACGCCGGAGCCCTGTTGTCAGTCATCGGCGCGTTCATCCTGGGGGCGGCGGCCGTCGCCAGTCTCGCGTCCGACCGTCACGTCACTGCGACACCGCCCGTCTGAGCGCGGTCACCGGCAGGTGGCGTGGCCGGCGTGGACCGGTGTGGACCCCTGCTACACTCCCTCGGACGCGGCCCGTGATGGGCGGAAGCGCGGCCCGCGGACGCGATCGAACGCAACGGAGGCACCCCTCAGGGTATGGACGAGATCCTTGCCGGGATCGGCGAGACCATCGGCGACATCATCGGCAGCCCCGTCGTCCAGCTTGGGATCCGGGCGATCGCGGTCTATCTGATCATCCTCTGGATCGCGACCGCCTACTGGGCATTCCGCGACATCCAGCAGCGCTCCGACAACCCCATCCTCCCGTACCTCGTCGCGGCCGGGGTCATCCTGTTCACCCCGATCTTCTTCATCTTCGCGGTGTGGGTCTACAAGATCGTCCGACCGCACGAGAAGATCGGCGAGGTCTGGGAGCGGAACCTCGCGGAGGAGGCGCTCCTGGCGGAAGTGGAGTCCATCCTCCATTGCCCCACCTGCGAGCGGCGCGTGAACGAGGAGTGGATCATCTGTCCCTCGTGTCGGACGCGGCTCAACCGAGTCTGCCCCAACTGCTCGCGTCTGGTGGGCCTTGACTGGTCCCTGTGCGCGTGGTGCGGCAAGGACTTCGAGCGGCGTGAGGTGGCTGCCGCGGCGACCATCGAGCCGCTGCCCGCGGGGATGGAAGCGACGGGTCGCCTTGCGGCCCCCGGCGCGGGCGCCGCGACCCAGACGTCGGTCCGCTCCGCCCGTTCCGGCGCGCGCTCGTCGCGGTCCGCGCCGTCCGGGGATCCGCTGCCGGAGCGTTGATCCCGCCGCCGTCGGACGATCCGACACCGCGGCCCGGGACGTCCACCTTCACCATCGAGGGCCGCTCGGCCCCGGCCCTGTTCGTCGTCGGCTGGCTGGCCACCCTGCTCGGCCTGGGCGCGGTGGCGGTGGCGCTCCTGGCCGGTGGTTCGGGGAGTGCCGCCAGCCCCATCCTCCTCATCGCGGGCCTGATCCTGCTGGCCGTCGGTCTCGTCAGTGGGGCGGGATCGCAGGGCATAGAGCGTCGCGCGCGTGGCGTGGCGCACTATCCAGGCCCGTCGCCGCTCCTGGTCTTCGGTGCTTCCGTGCCGGTGTCCCTGCTGGCGGTCATCATCCTGGGCGTGCCGATGGCCCTGCTCGGGATCGCGGTGGATGGTCCCGTGGGGCGCCTCGCGTCCGTGGTCGCGCAGGCGCTCGTCTATGTCGCGCTCATCCGGCTGCTGGTGGTCGATACGGGAGCGCTCACCTGGGCGCAGATGGGGATCCGACGCCCGGATGCGGCGGCTCTGGGCGATCTCGTCGGCGGCGCGCTCCTGGCGCTGCCGGTCATCCTCCTGACGATCCCGGTCGCGGCCGTGCTGGGCGCCATCTTCCCGGTGGAGCCGGTGAGCCCGCTGCCGCCGGCGGGCGAGACGGTCGGCTTCCTCTTGAACCTGGCGGCCGGAGCCGTGGTGGCGCCCATCGGCGAGGAGATCCTGTTCCGGGGCTTCGCGACGACGGCCTGGGCTCGGGACCTGGGTGCGTCGCGCGCGCTCATCCGGGGTGCCCTGTTCTTCGCGGTCGTCCACGTGCTGACCATCGGCGGCGGTTCTGCGCCAGAGGCCATCGCCCTGGCCATCATCGGGTTCGCGTCGCGGGTCCCGGTGGCACTCACGCTCGGCTGGCTCTTCCTGCGTGGCTGGCGCTGGGTTCGCCCCGGGTCCATCTGGGGCCCCATCGGCCTGCACGCGGCGTTCAACGGGACCCTGCTCGTGCTCGCCGAGGCGGCCCTTCGGAGTGGCCTGGTCTGATCGGCACGCGGCGGCACGCGGCGGTGAGCGTCGGTGATGCCCGGGCAATGCCCGGTTGAGTGGCCGGTGAGGCCCTCCCGCTAGGCTTCGCATCGTCCTCGAGGTCCGGATGGCGGGGGGAATCGGCGGGCTTCCGTCGTCCGGGCCCGGGGACGCCCACCCGATCCACCCGACGGTCCAAGGAGGTCACGCGTGCTGGAGTCAGGAGGGCGAGTGCCCGGACACGCGATCCGCGAGATGCCAGCGGCGGAGCGCCCGCGCGAGCGACTCGCCCAGCGCGGGCCGGGCGGGCTCACGGCGGCGGAACTGGTGGCCATCCTGTGGGGCAGCGGGACTGCCGGGCGATCCGCCATCGACCTCGCCCACGACGCCCTGGCGGCCCACGACGGCCTCACGGGGCTCGCCCGCGCCAGCGAGCTGGAGCTGGCGGTCATGCCGGGCATCGGCCCGGCCCGGTCCGCCCAGTTGATCGCGGCCTTCGAGCTGGGCCGGCGGCTTATGGCGGACTGGCCGTCCGGCCGCTGGTCGATCCGCGGACCAGGCGACATCGCGGACCGGCTCATCCTCCAGATGGGCCGGCTGGAGCGTGAGGAGCTTCGGGTCGTCATTCTGGATACGAAGAACCACGTCCTGCGCGTCCAGACCGTGTACCAGGGCAACGTGTCGTCATCACTGGTCCGCGTCGGCGAGCTGTACCGCGACGCGGTTCGGTTGAATGCCGCGAGCGTGATCCTGGTGCACAACCACCCATCGGGCGACCCTACGCCGTCGCCGGACGACCTCCACCTGACGGCGGAGGCACTGGCCGCGGGGCGGCTGCTGGACATCGGGCTGCTGGACCACCTGGTCATCGGCCACGACGCCTACGTGTCGCTGCGCGACCGGGGGATCGCGTTCGACCGGCCGGGGCTCGCCCAGCGACCCTTCGAGACGGCCGCGGAGGCGGCGGGCGGGCACGTCGTCTGACCGCGGCACCGACCGTAGATAGCAGCAAAGCATCATCACGACTGCTGCTATGATGCGCATGATGCGCACGACCGTCACGCTGGACCCCGACCTCGCTGCTCGCCTCCGGGAGGTGGCCCGCCAGCGCGGGATCTCGTTCAAGGCGGCCATCAACGCCGCCGTTCGTGCCGGCCTCGCGACGTCCGTGGAGCCGCAGCGCCCGTACCGCGAGAAGGGTCGCCCGCTGGGCGTCCGACCAGGGATCGACCTCACCAAGGCGCTCCGCATCGCGGCGGCGCTCGAGGATGACGCGACCACGGTCGAGCTCGCCCTGCGGAAGTGAAGCTTCCGGACCTCAACCTGCTCATCTACGCGGTGGACCGGAGCTCTCCGTCGCACCGGCCCGCAGTCACGTGGTGGAACGACCTGTTGTCCGGGAATGAGACGGTCGCACTCAGCTGGACCGTGTTACTCGGGTTCGTGCGTCTCACCACCAACGCGAGCATCGTGCAGGCCCCGCTTGGCACGCGCGAGGCGTTGGACTACGTGGACCGCTGGCTCGCGCAACCGGTCACCACCATCATCGAGCCGACGTCGCGTCATGCGCGCGTCCTTCGGGACCTCCTGGGCGACACCGGCACGGCGGGCAACCTCGTGTCGGACGCGCACCTGGCGGCCCTCGCCATCGAGCACGGCGCAGAGCTGTGCTCCGCCGATCGCGACTTCGGCCGATTCCCGGGCCTGCGCTGGATGAACCCGCTCGACTGACGGTCCGGGAGCCTCGGGTATACTGCGCGGGCCTGCTGGCACCCTGTGACCTGACCCCGTGTGGACGCGGCCCCGGCCCGGCCCGACCCCACGCCCCGCGATCGCCCGCGAACCACTACGCGAACCCACGAGGATCCTCTCCCCACCATGTTCGACCGCCTGCTCGGCCTATTCTCCCGCGATATCGGGATCGACCTCGGGACCGCGAACACGCTGGTCCACGTCCGCGACCGCGGCATCGTCATGAGCGAGCCGTCCGTCGTCGCCATCGACGCCAAGACCAAGCGCGTGCTGGCCATCGGGGCGGAGGCCAAGCGGATGGTCGGCCGGACGCCCGCGAACATCATCGCGGTCCGTCCACTGCGCGACGGCGTCATCAGCGACTTTGACGTGACGGAGCAGATGATCAAGTACTTCGTGGACAAGGTCCACGACCGGATCGGCCTGATCGCCCGACCGCGGATGCTGCTGGGGATCCCGTCCGGCGTCACGGAGGTGGAGAAGCGCGCGGTACGTGACGCCGCCCTCAATGCCGGCGCCCGCTGGGCACGCCTCATCGAGGAGCCGATGGCCGCGGCGATCGGTGCCGGGCTCCCGGTGTCGGAGCCGTCCGGCTCACTCATCGTCGACATCGGCGGCGGGACGACGGAAGTCGCGGTCATCTCGCTCGGCGGCATCGTCGTGAGCCGCTCCATCCGGATCGGCGGCGACGAGATGGACCAGGACATCGTCACGTTCGCTCGCCGCGAGTACAACCTGTTCCTCGGCGAGCGGACCGCTGAGGACATCAAGATCGCGATCGGTTCCGCCTATCCCGGGGAGTGGGATGCGCAACGGGTCACGCTGCGCGGCCGCGACCTGCTGACCGGCCTGCCCCGGAGCGTGGAGGTGGGGGCGGACCAGATCCGCGAGGCCATCGAACCGTCCGTGGCCCAGATCGTCGACACGGTCAAGGACACGATCGAGGAGACGCCGCCGGAACTCGTCGCGGACATCATGGACCAGGGCGTCGTCGTGGCCGGCGGTGGCGCGCTGCTGGCCGGTCTGGACCGGCGCATCGCGGAAGCCACCCAGATGCCCGTTCACGTCGCCGACGACCCGCTGACCTGCGTCGCACGCGGAACGGGCGTGGTCCTCCAGGAGCTCGACGCGATGGACCGCGTCCTCGTCTCCGAGACGTACGCCCGACCGCCGCGCTGATCCGCCGGGCCCGGAGCCACTGCCGATGGCCACCATCCTCGCCACAAGAGCCGGTCGCCGCCGGACCATCACGTACACGATCCTCTTGGCGGTGACGCTGTTCCTCATGGCGTTCTCGTCCAACCCGCTGGTCCGCGATGTCCAGAGCGGCATCGGTTTCGCGTTCCGCCCCATCCAGGGGGCCCTGGATGACGTCGCCGGCGGCATCGCCTCCGTCGCGACCTCGATCGCCGAGATCGACCGGTTGCGGGTGGACAACGCGGCCCTGCGCGATGAGAACGACCGACTGCGCATCGAGAGCGCCCTGAACGACGCGATCCGGAGCGAGAACGAGCAGCTCACCGCCCTCCTTCAGCTCCGGGCCGGCTTCGAGCACGAGACCGTGGCCGCCGTCGTGACCTTCCGCGAGTCGTCCGAGTTCCGGAGGGTCGTCGGCATCGACAAGGGTTCCGACGACGGGATCGCGGTGGGTGACGTGGTCATCGCTGCGGGTGGTGCGCTGGCCGGTCGAGTGACCCAGGTTGGTGCCCACAGTGCGACCGTGGCACTGCTGACCGACGGCACGTCAACGGTCATCGGCCAGCTCGTCTCGACCGCCGCCATCGGGCAGGTCGTCGGCCAGTTGGGCGGCGTGTTGGTCATGGGCGAGATCGACTCCAGCGAGCGCATCGACCTCGGCGTGGAGGTCATCACGGCGGGCATCGAACTGGGTGGCGGCGTCCGCTCGCCGTACCCCAAGGGCCTGCTCATCGGTCAGGTCATGGACGTCCGCCGTGACGCGAACAGCGTCGTCCAGACGGCCTACCTGCAGCCGGGCGCCAACCTCGACCGCCTGGAATACGTCCTCGTCATCACGGACTACGAGGGCGGCCTGCCGCCGATCGAGGAGCAGCCCATCGACTGCACGCCCGTAGGGGAGGGCACGGACGACCCGGGGACTCTGCCGGAGGGGGAGCAGCCCTGTCTGGACCCGTCACCGGCCGCGAGTCCGTCATCGGCGCCGTGATGTCGCGGCGCGCGTGCGGTCAGCGCACGTAACGGCGAAGGAAGGGGTCGCCGCACCGGCTCCGACGCCGACCCATGCGGTCAGCGCACGTAACGGCGAATGACCAGGCTTCCCCGGCAACTCGTCGGTCGTTGCGTGCGATGGGCGCACGTCGCGCCCCCGGGGCTAGCACCCCGCGATGTTCTCCGTTGAGTGGCAGCTACACGGTGACCGCCATGCTTCGGGCCATGCCAGTCAGGTACGGGCCGTTGGAGCGAGCCCTGGCCGACGTCCGACGGATCGAAGCCCGCATCATCGAGGATCTCATCGCCGCGCGCGTCGCGGCCGGGCTCAGCCGTGCCGACGTCGGGGCGGTGGTCGGACTCTCGCCGCACGAGATCGGTCGCATCGACCGCCGCGAGATCGAGAGCCTGCGCCTCGAGGACGTCGCCCGCTACGCCGCCGGCGTCGGCCGATCGCTTGGGGCGCGCCTGTACGTCGCCGGCGACGCCGTACGGGACGGACCGCAGCAGCGGGTTCTCGAGCGGATGCACGTGCGGGTCGCGCGCCCTGCGCGCTGGCGAATCGAGGTGCCGCTGGCTGGGGTGGAGGCCCCGGACGCGCGCGCCTGGGACGCGGTCATCGACGGTCACGGTTGCGTCGATGGCGTGGAGGCGGAGACGCGCCTGGCCGACGGGCAGGCGATCATCCGCAAGGTCAACCTGAAGCTCCGGGATGATCGCGCGGTCCGTCATCTCTTCCTGCTGGTCGCCGCCACCCGCGCCAACCGCGAGGCCGTCCGGGTGGTTCGGAACGGTTTGCGTGCGGACTTCCCGCTCGACACCCGGGCCGTGTTGGCGGCGCTCGGACGCGGAGCCTGCCCGGGAGCGAACGGCATCGTGATCCTGTGACGGGCGTGCGATGAGCGCACGTAACGACGAAGGAAGGGGTCGCCGCACCGGCTCCGTCGCCGGCAGGTGCGCCCAGCGCACGCGGCGACGCAGGACGGGGGTTGCCACGCCGCTCGTCGGTCGTTGCGTGCGATGAGCGCACGGGCGCGTCCCGGACCCTCCCTGCTACCCTTCGCGTCGATGAGAGGCGACCGCAGATGAAGGGCATCGTGCTGGCCGGCGGGACCGCGACGCGCCTCTTCCCGCTCACGATCGTGACCAACAAGCACCTGCTGCCGATCTACGACCGGCCGATGATCTACTACCCCATCGAGACCCTGGCATCCATGGGTATCCGCGAGGTGATGGTCATCGTCGGCGGGAAGAGCGTCGGCGACGTGGTGGAGCTGCTCGGTGACGGCTCCCACTTCGGACTGGACCTGACCTACCGCTACCAGGCCGGGGCCAAGGGCATCGCCCACGCTGTCGGCCTCGCGCGGGACTTCGTCGGCGGCGACCCGTTCTGCTGCATCCTGGGCGACAACATCCTGCGCGGTCCGGAACTCGCGGACACGGCGCGCGAGTTCGAGGCGAGCGACGCCGGCGCCGGCACCCTCCTCTACCGCGTCCCTGATCCGGAACGCTTCGGCGTGGCCGAGCTGGACGCCGAGGGCCGAGTCGTCGGCTTCGAGGAGAAGCCCGCCCAGCCCAAGTCCGACCTCATCCCGATCGGTGTCTACTTCCTGCGCCCCGACGCATTCGACGTGATCGAGCACCTCGCGCCGTCCGGCCGCGGCGAGTTCGAGATCACGGATGTGCTCAATCACTACATCCCGGACGGTCGCCTGTTCACCAGGGTCTACGACGGTCACTGGGCGGACGCGGGCACCGTGCCGTCCCTCCTGCGCGCGTCGGAACTGGCCCGCGACGACGATGCCGCCGGACGCCTTGCGGCGCCGGTCGAGCGACCCCGTGACTGACCTGACCGACCCACGCGACCCTGCCGACCCGCGTCGGCTCCTGGTCACGGGCGGGGCCGGCTTCATCGGGTCGTGCTACGTGCGTGACGTCCTCGCCCGTCGCGATGGGACGCAGATCGTCGTCCTGGACAAGCTGACGTATGCCGGCAACGAGGCCAACCTCGCCCCGGTCCGTGCGGACCCGGAACAGGCCGCTCGACTACGCTTCGTGCACGGCGACATCGCCGATGCCGCCCTCGTCGGCTCGCTCGTCGGCGGCGTGGATGCCGTCGTCAACTTCGCGGCGGAATCCCACGTTGACCGCTCCATCCTGGATCCCGAGGCGTTCCTGATGACCGGCGTGATCGGCGTCCACGTGCTCCTGGAGGCGTGCCGCACGGCGCCCCATCGCCCGCGGTTCCTGCAGGTCTCCACGGATGAGGTCTACGGCTCCATCGACGAGGGGCATGCGACGGAGGATGCCCCGTTCGCCCCGCGCTCCCCGTACGCCGCGGCCAAGGCCGCCGGGGAACTGCTGGTCCGCAGCTACGTCATCACCCACGACCTGGACGCGGTGGTGACGCGCGGGTCCAACACCTACGGGCCGTACCACCACCCGGAGAAGCTCATCCCGTTGTTCGTCACGAACGCGATCGACGACAAGCCGTTGCCCCTCTACGGCGACGGCCTCCAGCGCCGCGACTGGCTGTACGTGTCCGACCACGCCGCCGGGGTGGATTTCGTCCTGCGGCACGGGGTTGGTGGCGAGACCTACAACGTGGCTGGTGGTGTGGAGCAGACGAACCGCGAGACCGTTGAGCTGCTGCTCGCGCGGCTCGACAAGCCGTGGTCGCTGGTCCGGCACGTGGAGGACCGCAAGGGTCACGACCGCCGCTACGCCATGGACGGCGGCAAGCTGGCCGCCCTTGGCTGGCGACCAATCACCGCATTCGAGGACGGACTGGCGCGGACGGTCGATTGGTTCGTGGCCAACGAGGCCTGGTGGCGGGCGACCCGGTCCGGGGACTGGGACGCGTACTACGAGCGCCAGTACGGGGCGCGTCTCCGCGACGCGGGCTGACCAGATGCGGGTCGCGGTCACGGGAGCCAACGGCCGCCTCGGCAGCGCGCTCATCAACGCCCTGGCGGATGCCCCGTTCAGCGGGCCGGCCGGCCCCATCGCGTGGACACGGCGCGACTTCGATCTCGATGCGCCGACCGGCGTCGCGGCGGTCCTGGATCGGGACCGTCCCGAAGTCGTCGTCCACGCCGCGGCCTGGACGGACGTGGACGGGTGCGCTCGCGAGCCGGACCTCGCGCTGCAGCGCAATGGCATCGCCACCGGGGTCCTCGCCGCCACCTGTGCCGCGCGCGGCGTGGATCTCGTGATCGTGTCCACCAACGAGGTCTTCGACGGGCGCCGCACGGACGGACACGGCTACGCACCGGACGACGAGCCGTCCCCGGCGAACCCGTACGGTGCGTCCAAGCTGGATGGCGAGGCCCGCGCGACGGCAGCATTCGACGGGGTAGGAGCCATCTTGGGGATCGCCCGGACGGCGTGGCTGTACGGCCCCCCGGGGCGCGACTTCCCGCGCAAGATCCTGGAAGCGGCAGAGGCCGCGGCGGCCGGCGGGACCCCGTTGCGTGTCGTCGCCGACGAGTGGGGGAGCCCCACGTACGCGCCCGACATGGCCGATGCCGTGGTGGAGCTGCTGGCCGAGAACGCCCACGCCGGGATCCACCACCTCGTGGGCGGCGGGGTGACGACACGGGCCGACTGGGCGCGCGACGTCCTGGCGCGGCTCGAGGTGGATGTCGCGGTGGAGGACGTCCCCGGGACGACGTGGGCGCGCGCCTCCGACCCGCCGCGTTGGGGCGCCCTGCACCCGACGCCGCTGCCCTCCGGCGAGCCGATCCGCCCGTGGACCGCGGCGATGGCGGACTACGCGCCGTTCCTTCGCCGTACGCTGGCCGCGCGATGAGCCTTCAGCGGCCCCCCTCTACCCTCTTCGGCGTGCGCTACGGCGCCATCGCCCGGCACGCCGACGAGCGCGGCTCCTTCCGCGAGCTGTGGAAGGCCTCCGTCCATGGACCCATCGACGCGGGCGACGCCGGCGCTCCGGACGACGCCCAGCCGACCTTCGTCCAGGCCAACCTGTCGACGTCCTCGCCGGGCGTCCTCCGCGGGCTGCACTTCCACCGGCGCCAGCTGGACCACTGGATCGTGGCTCGGGGGAGCGCCTTCGTGGCCCTGGTGGACGTGAGGCCGATGCTCGCCGACCCAGCCGCGGACCCCCGCGTTGAGACGCGCGTCCTGCTGCCGGACGAGTGGGTGGACATCCCGAGCGGGATCGCCCATGGGTTCCTGGCCCTCGAGCCACTCGAGTTGATCTATCTCGTGACCAACGAGTACGACGGATCGGACGAGCTCGGCTTCGCGTGGGACGACGCGACCGCCGCGGTGCCGTGGCCGCCGCTCGACGGCACGCCGGACGGGCGGCCCGTCCTGTCGGAACGTGACCGCTCCAACCCGTCACTGCCCGCGTTGGTGGCCCGCCTGCGGGTGGCCGACTGACGTCGTTCGTGGGGCGGGCACGCACCGGCCGTCCGCTCGCGTCCTCCGCTGGACCGCACCAGACCCGACTCCTCCCCCCGAATCACTAGTCCGGGGTGCCCGAACGGGCTAGCGATGCCGGGACCATCCCGCGATTGAGCGCGCGTCACAACGCGGCGAGTCTGTGGACACCGAACCACCGCCCCCACCCCCGCGGAGTCCCCATTTGCGTCACTCGCTCGCCGTCGTCGCCCTCGTCCTTGCCGTGACCGTCGGCCTCGTGGCCCCGGTCGCGCGGCCGGTCCAGGCCGCCGCACCGGACGGCCCGAAGGTCGTCATCGTCGTCGGGGCCACGCATGGCTCGACATCGAAGTACCGCGACTACGCGAACCTGGCCTACGCCGAGGCGATCAAGTACACGTCCAACGTCGTGAAGGTCTACAGCCCCAACGCGACATGGTCCAAGGTGAAGGCGGAGGCCGTGGGCGCGTCCATCCTCATCTACTTTGGTCACGGCAACGGCTGGCCCAGCCCCTACACCTACGATCCGGAGTACAAGACGAAGAACGGCCTGGGGCTCAACGCGACGGCGGGGAACGGCGACAGCAACACCAAGTACTACGGCGAGCCGTACGTCGCCACGCTGGATCTCGCGCCCAACGCGATCGTGATGCTCCACCACCTGTGCTACGCCTCGGGCAACTCCGAGCCCGGGTACGCCGAGCCTTCGCTGAGCGTCGCTCGGCAGCGCGTGGACAACTACGGCGCGGGCTTCCTCAAGTCCAAGGCCCGCCTGGTCCTGGCCGATGGCCATCGCGGCCCGGTGGAATACCTGCGCGCGATCTTCACGACGAACCAGACCGTAGAGCAGCTGTGGCGGACGGCCTCCAACGCCAACGGCAACGTCATGTCCTATGCCTCGTCACGGACGCCCGGTGCGACGTACCTGATGGACCCCAACACGCCGACGTCCGGCTTCTACCGGTCCATCGTGGGTGATCCCAATCTCACCACCAAGGAGATCACCGGCGGCTTCAGCGTCCCCGGCCGGGCCGCGGCGAAGTCGACCGGCACGCCGATCTACGATGCCCCGCCGAGCGAGGTCGACACGGCGGCCCTGACGCCCGCCGCGGTCCTGCCCGCGGCGACGCGCCTGAGGGTCCTCGAGGCCGTGTCCGGGACGGGCGACGACGCGATCTACCGCGTCGAGGGCCTGGACGACTCGTCCATCGCGGGCTTTGCGATCGCCCGGGACATGGATCCCAAGGACAGCCTCGCGCCACGGGTCATGACCCTTGGTGGTGCCGCCGGGTCGTACTCCACGACGGCCACC
>JBBEBL010000009.1:25023-26852 GCA_040882345.1 Chloroflexota bacterium | reverse complement strand
ATCGACACCGTCGGCCCGGATGGGACCGTGCTGATCGACGACGGCGAGGCCACCGCGATGATCGGCATGGTGCGGGTCGGCCTGACCGCCACGGACACCATGTCCACCGTCAGCAAGGTCCGCCTGTCCAACACGGACAAGGTGGACGACGCGGGCCTGCTCAGCGCCGGCACGACGTACGCCGCGGCGCCTTCCATCGCCTGGACGCTCGCCGTCGGCAAGGGCGACCGGACCGTCTACGCCCAGTGGCAGGACTCCGCCGGGAACTGGTCGGCGGTCAAGAGCGACGGCATCAAGGTGGATCCGCCCGATGCCACGTACAAGACCATCACCCCGACCCGCATCCTCGACACCCGGATCGGCCTGCCCAGCAAGTCCGTCAAGCTCACCTCCGGCAGCCCGTATGCGTTCAAGGTCGCCGGGACCAGCGGTATCCCGGCCGACGCGATCGCCATCACCGGCAACCTGACCGTCGTCAACCAGACGGCCGCCGGATACCTGACGCTCGGCCCGGTGGTCGGCCCAAACCCGGCCACGTCAACGCTCAACGTGCCCAAGGGGGACGTACGCGCCAACGGCGTCGTCGTGCCGCTGGACCGCGGGGGTCGGCTGGAAGCCGTCTACAAGGGCAGCTCCGGCTCCAAGGCGGACGTGATCCTGGACGTGACCGGCTACTTCGTCGCCGGTGACGGCGGATCCCGCTATACGAGCACGACGCCGGCGCGCTTCCTCGACACCCGGGTGACCGGCGACGTGACCGGCGGTGCGCCGCTCGCGAATGCCACCCCGCTGGCGGTTGGGATCGCTGGACGGACCGTCGGCGGCGTGACCGTCCCGTCTGACGCCGTGGCCGTGACGGGCAACCTGACGGTGGCCGGTCAGACGGCCGCGGGGTACCTGTCCATGACGCCCACCTCGCAGGCGACGCCCACCACGTCCACGCTCAACTTCCCGAAGGGCGATGTCCGCGCCAACAACGTCACCGTCCCGCTGGGTTCCGATGGCCGTGCCTGGATCGTCTACCGCGGCTCCGGCACCGCCCACGCCATCTTCGACATCACCGGCTACTACCGCAACGGCGGCGACGGGCTGCGCTGGGTGCCGCTCGCACCCACGCGGGTCCTGGACAGCCGCACCGGCCTGGGCCGGACAGGTGCCTTCAAGGACAGCGAGCCCGGGTCCGTCGTGGTCGTCGGCAAGGGTGGCATCGGCAGTGACGCGGTCGCCCTGACCGGCAACCTGACCGTCGTAGGCCAGTCACGGAAGGGCTACGCTTCGCTCACGCCGACCCCGGTCGCCGCACCGACCACGTCCACCCTCAACTTCCCGACCGGCGAGGCGCGGGCCAACGGCGTCGGCTCCAAGGTGGATGCCGGCTCCGGAAAGATCAGCCTGACCTACAAGGCGGGATCCGGCGCCACGACCCACCTCGTGCTGGATGTCACCGGCTACTACCACTGATCGCCCCGGAGCACACCGGACGACACCGGACCTCACCGTACCCCTCCGTACTAGTGACGACCGGGACCATCTGACGGGTATCCGGGGCCAGGGGCCGCTCCTAGCATGAAGCGTCCCAACCGGAGGATCGTCTTGCACTCATCGGCCCGCCGCTCGACCGCCAGCCACACCCTGCGACACCGCCTGTTCACGGGGTCGATCGGGCTCACCATCGTGCTCGGCGCATTCGGCGCGTTCGGCGCCCCCGCCCGGTCCATGGCCGCGAGTGACGCGGCGAGCAGCCGCTTGGCGACGGCCGGTGACCCACAGGCCCAGGCCCACGGTGGCCTCCAGCCGACGGTCCACTGGGAAGAGGCCCAGAAGCACGC
>JBBEBL010000009.1:0-24923 GCA_040882345.1 Chloroflexota bacterium | reverse complement strand
GCCCGAGCGCATCACCCGATGCGCCGCTGGACGCGCCCGTCGTGGACCCGTCCGACGTGGGCGAAGGCGACGGCGCCTCCGTCCTGCGGACCGCCGAGTCGCCCGACGGCGACCTCGCCGCGGCGGTCTCACCGGACGGCCTGCGCAAGGAGATCTTCGGGTTCCTGCCCTACTGGGAACTGGATAGCTCCCTCGTCCTCGACTACTCGCGGCTGTCCACCATCGCCTTCTTCGGGGTCGGCGCCTCTGCGGCCGGCAATCTCGAGAAGACCAAGGACGGCAAGGCCACGGTCGGCTGGAGCGGCTGGACCAGTTCGCGCATGACGTCCGTCATCAACGAGGCACATCGCAACAACACGCGCGTCGTCCTCACCGTCCAGAGTTTCGGCTGGTCCGATGCAGGGCTCACCAAGCAGAAGTCGCTCCTGGGCTCCGCAACGGCCCGGGCCAACCTCGCCAAGCAGGTCGCGACCGCCATCCGCGACCGGGGCGCCGACGGCGTCAACCTTGACTTCGAGCCGCTGGCGTCCGGCTACGGCGACCAGTTCGTGGATCTGGTCAAGCGGATCCGCAAGGAGCTGGACGCCGTCCAGAAGGGCTACCAGCTGACCTTCGATACCCTCGGCTACATCGGCAACTACCCGATCGAGGCAGCCACCGCCGCCGGGGCCGCGGACGCGATCTTCATCATGGGCTACGACTACCGCAATGGCAGCACGAGCAAGGTCGGGAGCATCGCGCCGCTCGGCGGGCCGACGTACGACATCGCGGACACGATCCGCGCCTACACGGCCCGGGTGTCGGCCTCCAAGTTGATCCTTGGCGTGCCCTACTACGGCCGCGCGTGGTCCACGGATTCGGACAAGCTCAACGCCACGAACATCTCCGGGACCAAGAACGGCGCCTCGTCCACGGTCATCTACAACACCGCGGTGGGGGTCCTCGCCGACCACGGGCGCCGCTACGACGCCACGGAAGGCGTGGCCTGGACCGCCTACAAGCGCGAGAACTGCACGGCGACCTACGGCTGCGTGACGCCGTGGAGGCAGTTGTACGTGGACGACGCCCAGGCGCTCAAGGCCAAGTACGACCTGGTCAACGCCTACGGCCTGCGCGGCGCGGGTATCTGGGCCCTGGGCTACGACGCCGCGCGCCCAGAGCTCTGGAACGCCATCCGCGACAAGTTCATCACGGACACGACGCCGCCCCGGGCGGGGATCAAGGTCCTGGCCCCCAGCCAGAGCAGCGAATCGTTCACGGTGACCTGGGCGTCGGCAGACGACTTCGCGGTCGCCTCGCACGACGTGGACGTCGCCATCGATGGCGGGTCGTGGGCGCGCTGGCTGTCCGCCTCGGCCCAGACGTCCGCCGCATACGTAGGAGCGCGCGGCCACACCTTCGCATTCCGTGTCCGCGCGCGAGACCACAAGGGCAACGTGAGCTCGTGGACCGGCGTCCCGGCGAGCGGCGCTGCCACGATCGGCGTTGGCGGCTTCGGGCGAGTCCAGACGGACGAACTCAACGCCCGATCTGGCGCGGGCACGGACAAGTCCATCGTGACCAAGCTCGATACGGGCGACGTCGTCGCCTTCCTTGAGGGTCCGGTCAGCGCCAGCGGCTACCAGTGGTTCCGCGTCGCCGCGCCGCTGCGCGAGTGGTCCATCGTCGGTGCGACGCGCACGGACCTGTGGGTCGCCATCGGCAGCGGCAGTGACGCGTTCGTCGCGGCGGCGGCTCCGCCCAACACCACGAAGGTCACGAGCGGCGCCACGCTGGCCGCCTCCACGCCCGGCGCGGAGTGGACCGCAGTCACACCTGTTCGCCTGCTGGACACACGGGTCGACAACGGCCTGTCCGGGACGTTCGCGGACGGGTCCGTCCGGTCGTTCCAGCTGGCCGGTCGCGGCGGTATCCCGTCCGATGCCGTCGCCATCACCGGCAACCTCACGGTCACGGGCGCGACCAGTGCCGGCTACGTCTCCATCGGCGCATCCATGGTCGCCAAGCCGTCCACCTCCACCATCAACTTCGCCAAGGGCCAGACCGTCGCCAACGGCCTCACGCTGCGCATCGGCTCCGGGGGCAAGGTCTCCGCCGTGTTCGACGGGGCGGCCGGATCCCGGACCCACCTCGTCCTGGACGTGACCGGGTTCTACCGCGACGACAGCGCTGCGGCCACCTGGTATCCCATGGCACCGGCACGCCTGATGGACTCGCGGACGGGCAACGGCCTGTCCGGTGCCTTCAAGTCCAGGACCGTGCGGACCCTCACCATCGCCGGTCGGGGCGGGATCCCGTCGGACGCCATCGCCGTGACGGGCAACCTCACGGCCACCGGCGCGACCGGTAGCGGCTACGTCGCTGCCGGACCGACGATGACGTCCAGCCCCACCACCTCCACGCTCAACCTGGCCAGGGGCCGGACACAGGCCAACAACCTGACCCTGCGACTGGGGGCGGGCGGCAAGGTCGGGATGGTGTTCGTGGGTGCCAGCGGGACCAGCGTGCACCTCGTCCTGGACGTGACCGGCTATTACCGTGCCGGGAACGGCGGCGCCGAGTGGTTCGCCGTCACGCCGACCCGGCTCCTGGACACGCGCACCGGCAACGGCCTGGCCGGCGCGTTCGTGGACCAGACCGTCCGGACGTACCAGCTCACCGGCCGCGGGACTGTCCCGGTGGACGCCGTGGCCGTCACGGGCAACCTGACGGTGACCGGCTCCACCAGCGCCGGCTACGCCTCCACCGGCCCGACCATGACAGCCAAGCCGTCCACGTCCACGATCAACTTCGTCAAGGGCCAGACCCTGGCCAACGGCCTGACGCTGCGGATCGGCTCGGTCGGCAAGGTAGCGGCCGTGTTCGACGGTGCCACGGGGGCCAAGGTGCACCAGATCGTGGACCTGACCGGCTATTTCCGCTGACCGGCGACGTCCGCTGACTCCTGTGCCGTCTACACTTCCGGCCATGGTGGTGGATGGCGCGACAGGGACCGGGACGTGGGTCGTCCTGCCGACCTACGACGAAGCGGAGAACGTGGGGCCCATGTCGCGCGCCATCCTCGCGGCGCTCCCGGGCGCGACCCTGCTCGTCGTGGACGACGACTCCCCGGACGGCACCGGGCGGCTCGCCGACGAGCTCGCCGCCGCCGACCCGCGGATCCGCGTTCGCCATCGAGCGGCAAGACAGGGCCTGGGGCGCGCGTACCTCGACGGCTTCCAGGTCGCGCTGGATGGTGGTGCGCAGCGGATCGTGCAGATGGACGCGGACTTCAGTCACGACCCCGCGGTGCTGCCCGACCTCCTGGCGCCGATCGAGCGCGACGAGGCGGACGTCGTCATCGGCTCGCGCTACACGGCCGGGGGCGGGGTGGTGGACTGGGGTCTCGGCCGGAAGCTGATCTCGCGCGGCGGGAGCCTGTTCGCGCGGGTCGTCCTCGGCCTGCCGGCGAGCGACCTGACCGGGGGCTTCAAGGCGTGGCGGGCGTCGACGCTGGCCAGCATCCCGTTCGACGGCATCCACGCCGGGGGATACGTCTTCCAGATCGAGATGACCTATCGGGCGCACGGTGCCGGGGCACGGGTCAGGGAGGTGCCGATCACGTTCCGTGACCGGCGCGTTGGACAGAGCAAGATGTCGCGCCGGATCGTCGTCGAGGCACTCGTCGTCGTCGTCCAGCTGCGGGCAGAGAGCCTCCTCCGGCGGATCCGCCGACGCGCATCGGACGACACCTGGGCCACGTGACGCTGCGGCCCGACCCCGCCCCACGGCTGTCGCCGGTGGGCGTCCGGGTCATCCTGGACGTACGACCGCTTCAGGATGCCGAGCGTGCGCCGGTGGCCGCCGCCTATCTGGGTGCCCTGCTGGAGGCCTACGACGCGACGCCGCTGGACGGTGAGTCGTTCGCCCTGCTGTTGCGGTCCGACCTTGACGACCCGACCGCCGAGCTGACCGGGCTCGAGGTGATCGGGCGACGGCTGCTGCCGCCCACCCGGCTGCTGCGGTCCGCTGCCCAGACCGTTGACCCGTTCCTGCTGCGCGGTGCGTCGCTCGGAGCGGCGTGGAAGGCCGAGCGCGGCGGTGCCCATGGCGCGGTCTACCACGCCGTTGGGGCGGGAACGCTGCCCATCGCGTCCGGCGTGCCGCTGGTCGTGACGCTGCTGGATCTCGCGCCGTGGGAGTTGCGCGATGCGTTCTCCGGCGGTGGCGCAGCCCGCTTCGGGCGACGGCTGCGCGGCCGGCTGATGCGCGACGCGGCGGCGGTGATCGTGGGCACGGAGGCGGTGGCGCGCCTGGCCAGGCGCCTGCTGCACGTCCGCGCCGACCGACTCCACGTCGTGCCGCTGGCGCCGCGCGCGGGGTTCCGTGACGCGGCGCCGCCCGAGGAGCAAGCGGGCCGCTCAGCGCCGGCGCCGCTGTCGGACGACGCGGTCCGGCTCGGCGTGGGGCCACGCTACCTGGTCTATCCGGGTCGGTACGACGCGCGGCAGGACCTGGCCACGCTGCTCCGTGCCCTGGCCGCGCTGGCGACCGCCGGCCGACCCGATGGCCTGCCCGAGGACGTCGCATGGCCGCCGCGGGTGCTGCTCGTGGGCGCCACGCCGGACGATCGGGCTGCGCTCGCCCGCTCCGCCGCGCGAGAGGGGGTGGGGGAGTCCCTCGCGTACGCGCCACCGCTGCCGGACGATCGCCTGGCGGCGGTGCTGCGTGGGTCGCGCGCTGCGCTGCTCCCCGTCCGCTCGGACTCCACGGGCCTCGCTGCCGTGGAGGCGATCGCTACCGGGACGCCGGTCGTGGCGTCAGCGGTCGGGGCGCTGCCGGAGCTGATCGGGCCTGCGGGGCTCCTGGTGCCGCCGCGGGACGTGGATCGGCTGGCCGTGGCCCTGCGCACGATCTGGTCTGACGATCGACTCCACGCGCGCGTGGTCGCATCGGCCCGTGAGCGCGCGGCGGTGGATCGGCGCACATGGGCGGACGTGGCGGATGACACGCGACGGGTCTACGCGGAGGTTGGCCGGCGCGGCGCGACCTGACGGTGTATCGGCGATCAGCCGGACGGGGACGGGGACGCGCTCGGGGACCCGGACGGCGAAGGGGATGGCGGCGGATCGTCCGATCCGGCGACGAACGTCACGGGGGCACCCGTCCGGACGACCTGGATGAACGTCTGGCCGACGGTCAGCGTGACCGGCTTGCCCGCCGTGTCGTAGAACCGGGTCGGCTTGGTCGTCCCGGTCTTCTTCCACGTGCCCTTGATGGTCCGGCCGTTGGTGGAGATGTAGGCGGTCCCGCCGCCGATCAGGTCGGCCTCCAGGCGATGCTTGCGATCACCGGTATCCGCGAACCGGACGAACATGACGATCACGTTCCTGGGCTGGATCCGCTCGCCGTCCGCCGCGTCGAACTGCTTGCCCTCCTGGCTCACGGAGCGACGGTACGTGTTGGTGGACCTCGCGTACCGATAGACGACGGTGTTGGCCGCGTAGACGACCTTGATGGACCCGCCGTACGGTCGGGCCGCCAGCGGCACCTCCGGCGCGAACGACCAGACCGGCTCCAGCAGCTCGTCCTTCGCCTTCAGCGCCTTGGCGAGCTTGCGCATGAGCTTGCCGTCCGTGTAGATGTTGTGCGGCCCTGGCCGGGCGGAGGTCCGGTGAAAGTAGCGGCCGCCATAGCGGTACTCATCGGCGTTGTAGACCCACTGACCCTGACCCTTGCTGCGCAGCGTCGCCAGCGCCTGTGGCGAGCCGCCGGAGTGGGCATACACCGCCCGCCACTCCGATGCCCAGGCGATGTAGTACGACCGGGCGCTCCGGACCGGCCCGATCTCGTCCGGCAGACGGCTCTGGAAGATCGCCATGTAGCGCGGGATGCCGCCCTCCGCCGGGGCGTGCCAGACGACGTCGGCGCTGTTGAGCCCGGATTGCGGTCGAGCCGGTGAGAGGTCGTCGATCATCACCGCTATGGGATGCCGGCTGGCCACCTCCGGCGTTACCAGCTCCCCGGTCAGCGGCGCCGGGATCGGGGTCGGTGTGGGCTCGGGCGTCGGCGATGGGACCGGCGTCGGCGTCGGCGCAGGCGTGGGAGCCGGTGTCGGGGTGAGCGACGGTGAGGGCGTGGGGGTCGGTGCCGGCGGTTCGCCGGAGGCCACGGCGACCGGCGGGAGGGTAGCCAACGGCGACCCGCTTCCAACCAGCTGGGCAGCCGTGACGCCCAGCCCGACGCCGCCGACGACGACCGCGAGCATGACGCCGATCACCGTTGACCGTCGCACGTGGAGGGCCCCTCCTGGCGGTGGCACCCCTGTGGTGGACCGCCTACCCGGTGACGCGGGAAGGGTCCTGTGGGCGCCGCGGCGCAGGATACCTCGCCACGACCCGGGACGTTCACGACCATGGTGGCGGCGTTGCCGGACTGGGGTACGCTTGCACGACCATGAGCAAACGATCCGACGACACCCTCAAGGTCGACCAGCCGGCCGAGCCGGCCGAGCCGGCCAAGCCGGCCAAGCCGGCAGACCAGTCGGCGACGCCGCCCCGGGCCAAGGTCCAACGTGCCCGTGCCACGACCGTCGGCAAGGCCACGGCGCCGCGCCGTGCCCCGAAGAAGGCGCCCGTCGCGGTCCCGGTCCAGGCCAGGGAGCCAGCCGAGGCCGTCGCCGTCGTCGCGCACGTCGCGTCGCGACCACCGTCCATCACGATCAGCCAGGGCGGCCTGTCCGAGGCTACCGCGGACGCCATCGATGTCCACCAGGGCGGGATCGGCCGGGCGAAGGCCACGGACATCGCGCTCAGCCAGGGTGGGATCGGGCTGGCCCAGGGTGGCCGCGTATCGGTCGAGATGGGCGGCATCGGGCTCGCCGTGGCTCGCGAGGCGCGCGTGAGCCAGGGTGGCGTCCAGACGATGCTGGCTCGCGACGTGCGCTTCGAGCAGGGCATCGTGGGCACGATCGCCGCGAATCACGTGACGGTCCAGCAGCCGGCCTTCGTCGGCATCGTCCTGGCCCGGCACGTCCACGGCGAGGTGCGCGCCCTGCTGGACTGGCGCGGTGGGCTGGCCCTCGGCGTCGTCATCGGCCTGCTGTCGGCGGTCCTGCGCCGCCGCTGATCCAGGACCGCCGGTCGCCCGGCTACGTCCCGCGGACGATCCTGGGATCCACCCCCGCGGCCTGCGCGGCCGCCGCTCGCTGCGCGCGGGCCTGCTCCGTGTGTTCCTGGTGGACGGCCACGACCTCGGCCGGCTCACCCTCCATCACGACACGGCCCTTCTCGATGAGGACCGCGCGGTTGCAGTACTCGGTCACCCAGGTCATGTCGTGCGTCACCAGGACGACCGCCTTGGCCGCTCGGACGATCTCGATCACGCGGGCCTTGGACTTGGCCCGGAACGCGGCATCGCCCGTGGCGAGGACCTCGTCCAGCAGCAGGATGTCCGGGTCAACCGATGTCGCGATCGCGAAGCCGAGTCGGGCCCGCATCCCCGACGAGTACGTCTTGAGCGGCGCGTCGATGAACTCGCCGAGCTCCGCGTAGTCCACGATGGACGGCAGCAGGCCGCGGGTGACCTCGTCCTCCAGGCCCAGGAACGCCCCACCAAGGAGGATGTTATCGCGGCCGCTGAGCTCCTTGTCGAAGCCCGCCCCCAGCGTCAACAGACCGGACACGTGTCCGTGGACGTCGACCGTCCCTTCCGATGGTCGGATGATGCCCGCGAGCACCTGCAGGAGCGTGCTCTTGCCGGCGCCGTTGGGTCCGATGACGGCCAGCGATTCGCCGTGGGTGACTCGCAGGGCGACATGTCGCAGTGCCCAGAAGTGGTCGTCCGACCCGCGGCCAAGTATCTGTCGCAGCGAGCGGCGGATGGTCGTCTTGCGGTTGAACCGGAGGTCGTAGCGGACGCCCAGGTCGGTCGCCTCGATGGCGAGCTCTGATGTGGCGCGGGTGAAGGGTGGCGGGGCGCCGGCGACGGTGCTCACAGGACCTTCGCGAAGTTCGGCTCGAGGCGCTTGAAGATCACCGTCGTCACGGACAGGAACGCCAGGCTGGCGACGGTGAGGATCACGAGGCCCTCCCAGTGCGGGAACGTTGGCAGCCCGTCCGGCGTGCCCCAGATCACGGTCCGGTACGCCTCGAACAGGATGGCGAACGGGTTCGACTCCAGGGCGACGCGCAGGACCGGGTACTCATCCAGCAGGTTGACCCGGTCCAGGACCTGCAGGCTGTACAGCCCCGGCGACAGGTAGAACCACAGGCGCAGGACGTGGCGGGCCACGTTGCCGAGATCGCGGAAGAAGACGTTCCCGGCGCTGACCAGCAGCGCGAGGGCCAGGGTGAACACGAACTGGACGGCCGCGATGACCGGGACCAGCAGCAGGAACGGGGTGATCCGCTCCGCCGAGAAGAGCATGATCCCGAACAGCGGGATGAGGCCGAACACGAAGCCCACCACTCCGGCGGAAACGGCGGCCACCGGCAGGACGATCTTGGGGAACTGGATCTGCTTGATGAGCCGGTCCTGGCTGGCCACCGCCGCCGTCGCGTCCACGATGGAGGCGGTGAACCACTTCCACGGCAGGATGGCCGCGAAGATGAACAGGGGGTAGTCCTCTATGCCGAGGCCGCGCGCCACGAGCGTCACGAGGACGACGTAGACGAGCATCTGGAGCAGCGGATCCAGCACCCACCAGAAGTTGCCCAGCACGGTGTCCGCACCCCGCTTGCGCATGTCCGCGATGACCAGGTAGCGGACGAGGCGGCGACGCGACCGGATGTCGGCGATCGCCTCGCGGATCAGGCGGATGGCGCCAGGGTCGCCGGCCGTGTTCCGGTACGCGGCCGGCGCTTCACTCGTGGCGGGCATCGGGCGGAAGGGTATCACCTCGACCTGGCGAGGCTTTCCGCTCGCTGGACGGCGAGCCGATGAATCGATGTACGAAGCGCTCCGCGGCGCGCCCGTCCACGACCCCCAGGTGATGGTCGATGAACGCATCCCAGGCCTCGGCATCCGGCCGGGCGGTCATGACCGCGTCCGCGACGCCCGCGGTGTCCACGACCTGGACGCCGATCAGCTGCGTCCGGTAGTCCAGGTACATGCCCGGATCCCGCTCGTACGTCGCGAGGTCCGGGACCAGGAGGACGAGCGGACGGCGCAGCAGCGCCCACTCGAAGATGGACGACGAGTAGTCGGTCACGAGGACATCCGTGACCGCGAGCACGTCGTTGAGGTCGGTCAGCGGGTCCACCACGAGGTCGAAGCCAGCCGTCGGGGTCGTGGCCGGATCCAGGTTGGGGTGGGTCTTGAGGACGAGGAGATGATCGGCCGGCAGGGCGGCCCGCAGCGCGATAGCGTCCAGGCCGTCCGCCGCCTGCTTGCCGATGCCACGGCCGCGGAACGTGGGGGCATACAGGACCACGCGCCGGTCGCGCAGCGCGGGGTAGGCGTCCAGGAGGCGGCTCCTGACGGCTGCCAGCCGCTGCTCGTCCACGAGGCCATCGATCCGCGGCGCTCCGAGCGGCACCACGCGCTCCGCCGGGGTTCGGAACGCGGCCGCGTAGGCGGCCCGCGACGCCTCCGCTGAGCAGACCACCCAGTCGTAGTGGCGGTGCAGGAAGCGTCGCTCCGGGTCCGTTACGGGACGGTGCGCGTCCCAGCCGAACCGCTTGAGGGCCCCCACCGCATGCCAGACCTGGACGACCGTCGTCCCGGCGCGATGGGGCATGACGTGGATGGGCAGGTACGCGTTGTCCACGACGAACCAGCGCGACGTCTGGAGCAGGACCATCCCGCGGATGAGCCGGCCCAGGTATCCGAGCTTGCCGATCAGCCCGTACGAGTACGGCTCCAGCAGGAGCGAGACCGTGAGATCCGGGCGCAACCGGCGGAGCGCCCCGTGGATGTGGAGCAGGTTCCCTTCCAGCACCGGCGTCCGCGCGGTGGCCAGGACGACCCGGTCCGTCCGGATCGGGAGCAGCCGCGCGACCAGCCCCACCAGGCGCAGGACCGTGCTCGCGAGCAGGTACTCCAGCGTGGTCAGCGGTCGTGATCCGTGGGATCCGGCTCGGCCAGGGACACCGTCGTCGGGACCGGCTGGCCGGCGTCCGTCGCCTCCGCGGTCACGTCCGGGCCATCCGGGCGCGCATCGTGGCGCTTGATGTCGAAGACCTGGCCGGTCAGGCCGGAGGCGATGAGGCGCAGCGTCGCCGCCGCGACCTCCGGGGAGGTGAGCATGCCCGTCCGTGACTCGTCCGGGAACGCCTTGCGGCGCATCGGCGTGTCCGTGCGCTCCGGACTCACCGCGTTCACGCGGATGCCGTCCTCCGCCCATTCGTCGGCCAGGCCCTGGGCCATGTTGACGATCGCCGCCTTGCTCGCGGAGTACGCGACGTAGTCCGGGCGGCCGCGGGTGAACGAACTCGACGCGAAGACGGTCAACGAGCCCCGGCTCGCGCGCAGGTGCGGGTAGGCCGCCCGGGCCACGTTGAGGGAGCCCGTCAGGTTCACGTCGATCACCTCGGCGAGATCGGCCGGATCCGTGTGGTCCACCCGCCCGATGCGCAGGACGCCCGCCGTGACGATCACGTGGTCCAGGCCGCCCAGTCGCGCCGTCGCCGCGTCCACCCGCTCCGCGACCGCGGCGTAGTCGCGCACGTCGAGGCCCATGGAGCGGCCGTCCACCTCCACCGTCGCGCCCATGGCGCGCGCCTCCTCGGCGATGCCGAGCCCGATCCCGTTGGTCCCGCCGACGACGTACAGGCGCGCGCCCGTCAGCGATGCCGTCGCCGCGGTGCCGTCCGCGGTCGGGAGGACGGTCCGCATCTGGAGCATCCGGTCGGCCAGGACCAGGTCGATGCGGGTCGTGATCTTGAGGTTGACCTCATCACCGGCCACGGCCATGACCCGCGCTCCCGGTACGTAGCGGAGCACCAGGCTGCAATCGTCCGTGGCCGTCAGGTCCCCGGCCGCCGCTGCCGCCGCGTAGGCCTCGGCAAGCACGGCCGTCCGGAAGACCTGTGGCGTCTGGCCGCGCCGGTAGCGGGACCGGTCCGGGATCTCCACGACGGTGTCCCCGTCCACGATGACCAAGGTGTCCGCGCTCGCGATGACCGTGTCGGTCGAGTCGGCGATGCCCGCCACGACCGGGTCGATGGCCCGCCGGATGACCTCCACCGGGACGAGCGGGCGGACGGCATCGTGGACCACCACGACGTCGTCGGGATCGGCGTCGAGGCTGTCCAGGCCGTTGCGGGTGCTCTCGTTGCGGGTGGACCCGCCCGGGACCACGGCGATCGGGAGGTCCAGGTCGGCCGCGCGGATGAGCTCGCGGGTCTCATCCACCCAGTCCGGATGAGACACGACCACCAGCCGGTCCACGCCCGCCGCGGCCACCGTGCGGAGACTGCGCAGCAGGATCTGTTCGCCGGCCAGGCGCACGAACTGCTTCGGCATCTCCGCGCCGAACCGGTCACCGCTGCCGCCGGCGAGGAGGATCGCGTGGATCCGCATGGGGTCGCTCCTCCACCCTTCGGCACGCGGGCCGTGGTCGTCCAGGGTCCGGTGGGGCCCGGACGCGTATCATCGCCAGCCGAAAGGAGGGCTCATTGTCGCATCCGGGCGCGGTGGACGCCGACGGCGTCCGCCGGATCGAGCTGATCTCGGCCACCTGGGAGCGTATCCAGATCACCCTCCGGTTCCGCCCGACGGACGGGCCGTCCATCGCCCCGTCCACCCTGAGGCTACGGCTCGTAGGAGCGCCCGGGCGCGGCATCCCGGGCGTGCTCATGCGCCTCCTGGGCCGCTCGTCGCCGGGCGGTCCGCCACCGGAGTCGCCGCCGGTGCGCGCCACCCTGGACGGCGACGTCGTCGTCGCCCGCTTCAACGTCATGCAGGGTCCTGGCCAGGAGCCGCTGGCGGCCGGGCGCTGGGAGCTGGTCGGATCCGGGGGCGGAGTCACCCGCGTCCTGGGCGTCGCGGCCCCCGTGGCGGCGGCGCTGTCAGAGGCCGACCGGGAGTTCGTCTTCGGCCGCACGCGCTACGGCGTCCGCCTCGTGGCGCACGGCCAGCACGCGAGCGCGGCGCTGGAGGTGGCCATCACCCCGGTGGCAGCCGCGGACCGTCCCGCGGGCGCCGCCGGCGACGTGGGCTCCACCGCACCCGGCGACGTGGGCTCCACCGCACCCGGCGACGTGGCCCCCGCCCTCTCCGGTCGTGGCCCCGTCGCCCGTCTGCTCCGACCCGTCCGATGGCTGCGCCTCGGCGTCTTCGGACTGGCCTACGCGCTGTTCCGTGCGACCGCCCGGCACGACGGCCGTCGGATCCTGTTCACGTCCGACTCGCGCTCCGAGCTGGGCGGCAACCTCAAGCTGGTGTACGACCGGATGGTGGAGCGCGGCCTGGACCGCGACTACGAGCTGCGGACCCTGTTCAAGGAGAGCATCACCGTGCGCCGCGGGTTCCGCGACCGATTGCGCCTGCCAAGGCTGCTGGCGCGTGCGGACACGATCGTCATCGACGACTACCAGCCGGTCATCTACCGCTTCGACGATCCCGACAAGCGCATCGTCCAGCTGTGGCACGCGTGGGGTGCGTTCAAGACGGTGGGCTACAGCCGGGTCGGCAAGCCCGGCGGCCTGAACCCGTACTCGCGTGTCCACAAGACCTACACCCACGCCATCGTCAGCTCGGAAGCCGAGGTCCCGTTCTACGCGGAGGCGTTCGGGATCCCGGAGTCGCGGGTCTACCCCACCGGCATCCCGCGGATGGACCGGTTCTGGGATCCGGACCGCGCGGCTGCCAGCCGGGAGGCCACCCTGGACGCCTACCCGGCGGCGCGCGGTCGAACCGTGTACCTGTTCGCGCCGACGTTCCGCGGACACGGGGCCAAGACCGCCTGGTACGACCTGAGCCTCATCGACTATCCGGCCCTCCACGCGCTGTGCGTGGAGCGGGACGCGGTGTGCATCATCCGGATGCACCCGTTCGTCCGAAGCCCGCTGGACATCCCCGCCGCGTACGCGGACCGGATCATCGATGGGGCGACGTCGTCCATCGACATCAACGACGTGCTGTTCGCGACGGACCTGCTCATCACGGACTATTCGTCGGTCGTGTTCGAGTACTCCACCATGGACCGGCCGATGCTGTTCTTCGCGTACGACCTGGAGTCATACGTCGCCGAACGGGACTTCTACGTGCGCTACGAGGACTTCGTTGCCGGACGGATCGTGCGCACGTTCGACGAACTGCTGGATGCCATCCGCCGCGACGACGTCGGTGCGGAGCGCCTGGCCGCCTTCCGGGCCACCCACCTGGGCAAGTTCGACGGCGATGCGACGGACCGGGTGATCGACCTGATCGTGGGCCGGTCATGAGGACGCAGCACCGGTGAGGTCGCTCGCGCGTCGGCTCCGGACGTGGGGCGTCCGGATCGGATTCCAGGTCGGCCGGCGCCGCCCGCTGCGACGCCAGGTCGTCCTCGCCACGTCGCACGACGCCTCCCTGCGCGGCAACCTCGCGATCCTGCGCGAGGGGTTGGCGACGATGGCCCCGGACGTCCCGGTCCTGGCGCACGTCCTGGCTGCCGGCGGAGGATCCGCTGGCAGATGGAGCGGCCGCTGGCGAGCCATCGTCCACGCCGTGCGCGCCGGCTACCTCCTGGCCACGTCCCGTGTCTTCATGGTGGACGACTACTACTTCCCGGTCTACGCCATCCAGCCACGCCTCGGGACCACCATCATCCAGGCCTGGCACGCGTGCGGGGCCTTCAAGCAGTTCGGCTACAGCGTCCGCGACAAGAGCTTCGGCGCGGACGAGGGGCTCCTGCGGGACGTCCGCATCCACGCCAACTACGACGTCTGCCTCGTCTCCTCGAGGCATGTCGCGCCCGCCTACGCGGAGGCCTTCGATCAGCCCCCCGAGCGCTTCCGGTCCGATCTCGGGATCCCGCGCACGGACGTGCTGTTCGGCGAGGAGCGCGTCGCCGCCATCGTCCGCGACGTCCGGCGTCGCTACGCCATCCCGACCGACAAGCGCGTCGTCCTCTACGCCCCCACCTTCCGCGGCGACTCCATCCGGGCGGCGCGGGCGGACGGCCTTCCTGACTGGACCACGCTCCGGGACGGCCTGGCCGCCGATCATGTCCTGCTCGTGCGGCTGCACCCGTTCGTCCGCGCCGCGCTGGTCATCGATCGGGAGCTGGACGGATTCGTGACGGATGTCTCGGATCACCCCGACATCAACGAGCTGCTCCACGTCACGGACGTGCTGGTGACCGACTACTCCAGCGTCATATTCGAGTTCGCCCTGCTGGGTCGGCCGATGGTCTTCTTCGCACCGGACCTGGACGCGTACGAGCGGGAGCGCGGCTTCTACCTGGACTACCGCAAGGACCTGCCTGGCCCCGTGACGCAGACGACCGCCGAGCTCGTCGCCGCGCTCCGGGACATCGATCCGGAGGTCGACCGCGCGCGCGTCGCGGCCTTCGCCGGGCGGTCCTTCGACATCGCCGACGGGCGCGCCACGGAGCGCGTGATCACGCAGCTCATCCTGCCCGCCCTGGACGCGTAGACCGCCATCACCGGACGCCGGGCCGCGGTGCGGTACGATACCGGCCGCCCGTGTCCACGCCCGGCGAACCTGCCGGTGCTGAGCCCCATGTCACAGGATCCCAGCTGCCGATGACCTTTCGAGCCAAGCCCGTCGTGAAGCGTTCCACCAAGTCGTGGGACAGTCGGGACCGCAAGAACTTCTATACGAACCTCGCGTTCGGCCTGGTCGTGGTCGCGGCGATCGTGATCCTGCTGACCGCGGTCGGCGTCTCGTACTACAACGACAATCTGGCCTCCGTCGGGAGCGTCAACGGCCAGTCCATCAGCCGGGCCGAGCTTCGCGAGCGGACGCTCATCGAGGTCTGGCGACTGGACGAGGCATCGCGCCGCATCCGCACCCAGACCGTCGCCGGACGCCTGACCCAGGCGCAGGCAGAGGTCCAGAACCAGATCATCGCCCAGCAGCGCCAGCAGGTCGTCGCGATCGCCCTGGAGCGGCTCATCGACAACCGGATCCAGGCCGACCTCGCCGCCCAGGAGGGCGTCGCGGTGACCGACGCCGACATCGACGCGCGCCTCCTGGAAGAGGCGACCACGCCTGAATCCCGGCATGCGTGGCTCATCGAGGTCGCGCCGGTGGTGGAGGCAGGCGACGTGGATCCAACGCCCGCCGCGATCACCGCGGCGCGGACCAAGGCGGAGGCGGCCCTGCGCGACCTCCAGGGCGGCAAGGCGTGGGACGAGGTCGCCAAGACGGTCTCCACGGACACGTCCACGGCGACACAGGGTGGCGACCTTGGCTGGCTGAACGCGGAGGACAGCCAGGCCGACGAGGCCTTCCTCAGCGCGGTCTTCGCCGCGGAGGTCGGCACGCCCACGGCGGTCCTCGAGGGTGAGGACGGGATCTTCCGGATCGGTCGCGTGACGGAGATCGCCGCGGTCGCGGTGGACGGGGCATACCAGGACAAGCTGGTCAACGATGGCGTGGACCTGGTCCAGTATCGGCAAGTCGTGCGTGGCGACGCGATCCGCCGTGCCCTGGAGGACAAGATCGTCGCGGATGCCATCAAGCCTGGGCCGCAGCGCCAGGCCTCCGAGTTCTACCTGAGTGCCGCGACCGCCGCGCTGCCGCCGGAGGCGGTCAAGGTCCGCCATATCCTGTACTCCCCCAAGGACGATCCGGGGGCCGCGTCCGCGGGGGAGATCCCGGAGGACGACCCGTCGTGGGCGCAGGCCAAGACCGACGCCGATGCGGCCCACGCCAAGCTGGTCGCCGATCCCGAGCAGTTCGACGCCATCGCCCGGGCGGAGAGCGACGAGGCCAGTGCCCGCGGCGAGACCGGATCCGGTGGCCTGCTGAACGCCTGGGTCAGCGCGGACAGCGACTTCGTCGAGTCGTTCTCCAAGCCCATCCTGGACGCCAAGGCCACGGACGGCCAGATCCTGGCGCCGATCAAGACGGAGTTCGGCTACCACGTCGTGCAGGTCCTCTTCCACGTCCCGGACATGGCCGACATCAAGACGAGGGTGGACGCTGGGGCCGACTTCGCCCAGCTGGCTCGCGACCTGTCGGAGGGCGCCGAGGCGCGTCGTGGCGGCGACCTGGGCTGGGTGGCTCCCGGCCAGTACGACGAGCGACTGACCGACGCGATCTTCGCGGCCGAGGTCGGCAAGACGTCCGCGATCGTCGTGGTGCCGGACGACGGGGAGTACCTGTACAAGGTCTTCGCCGAGGAGGTCCGCACGCCGGAAGGTCGGCAGCTGGACCAGATCCGGGCCACGGCCTTCGGCGATTGGTACCAGGCCAAGAAGGACGCGGTCGAGATCGTGCGCGACCTGACCTCCACCGACGCCACCGACCCCACCGGGTAGGGTCCCGGCCGCGCGATGCTGGACGCCCTGGTCACGGAGGCTCGCCTCCGGTTCGGGCTGGACCTCGCGGACGGGCTCCAGGTCGTCGCGGCGGAACGGATCGTGGCCACGCCCGTGGAGGCGTCACGGCCGGTCCTGGTCGTGCCGGCGGCCGCGCTCCGGGTGCCGGGTGTCCCAGACGGCGCGCCCGCCGCCCCGCTGCCCGGCCGCCATGGGCCCCGTGGACGCGATGCCCTGGGCGTGCTGCGCCGGCTGTACCCCGCCGAGCACCCGGTCGGCCGGTTCGGAACGCGCCCTGGGACCACCATCGGCGCGCTCACCGCAGACGACCTCGGCGCCCCGTGCTATCTCGCCCCGGTCGCGCCGGAGACGGCTGCCGCCGGTCCATGGGCGATGCCCGCCATCAGCGATCGCCTGCGCGCGCCGGACGGATGTCCATGGGACCGCGAGCAGACCCACCAGTCACTGCGCAAGCACCTGCTGGAGGAGGCGTACGAGGTCTACGATGCGCTGGAGGACGGGGCCACGCCGGCACTCGCGGGCGAGCTCGGGGACCTGCTCCTCCAGGTCATCCTGCACGCCCAGCTCGCGGCGGAGGCCGGGGTCTTTGACCTCGCCGATGTCCAGGAAGCCATCGCCACGAAGATCGTCCGTCGCCACCCCCACGTCTTCGGCGAGGCGGAGGCGCGCACCGCATCGGACGTCAACCGTCAATGGGAGCGCATCAAGGCACAGGAACGCGAAAGCGACGCGCGCGGCGGCGGAGACGGGGGTGCCGAGGTGAAGGGCGCGCTGGACGGCATCTCGGCGTCGCTGCCCGCCCTCGCGGCCAGCCAGGAGATGCAGGAGCGGGCCGCGAACGTCGGGTATGACTGGCCCAGCCTGGATGGCGTGCTGGACAAGGTCGTGGAGGAGGCGGGGGAGCTTCGCGATGCCGCCGCCACGGACGACGTGGCAGCATGGGCGGAGGAATTCGGCGACCTGCTGTTCGTGCTCGTGAACGTCGCCCGCAAGCGAGGGGTGGAGGCGGAGGCCGCCATGCGCGCCGCCAATGCCAAGTTCCGGCGGCGATTCGCCAGCGTGGAGCGCCAGGCCGCGGGCCGCGGCGTCGCCCTGCGGGAGCTCGACTTCGCGGCGCTGGACGCGCTCTGGGATACGGCCAAGGCCGAGGAGAGGACACCACATGACCATCGGCAATCGACCCCCCACGGCCCGCGCCGATGGGCGCGGTCCCCGCGACCTGCGGCCGGTCACATTCGAGCTGGGCGTCCAGAAGTGGGCGGAGGGCTCGTGCATCGTGACCTTCGGTGACACGAAGGTGCTGTGCGCGGCCACGATCGCGGACCGCGTCCCGCCCCATCTCCGCGGCAAGGGGACCGGCTGGGTCACCGCGGAGTACTCCATGCTGCCGCGCGCGACCGCGGAACGCTCCGACCGCGAGTCGGCGAAGGGTCGGATCGGCGGCCGGACGCATGAGATCCAGCGACTCATCGGCCGCTCGCTGCGGGGCGTCGTGGACCTCGCGCGGCTCGGTGAGCGGACGATCACCGTGGACTGCGACGTCCTCCAGGCGGACGGCGGCACCCGGACCGCATCCATCACCGGTGGGTACGTCGCCCTTGGCGCGGCCCTCATCACGTTCGGGATGGAGCGCCTGCTGGTCGGCAAGGTCGCGGCCGTGTCCGTCGGGATCGTCAACGGCCTGACCTACCTTGATCTCGACTACTCGGAGGACTCCAAGGCGGCGGTGGACTTCAACGTCGTGGGCACGGACGGCGGGACGTACGTGGAGTTGCAGGGGACGGCAGAGGGTGCGCCGTTCGACCGCGCGGCGACGACCGCGATGCTGGACCTCGCCGACGAGGGACTGGCGCGTCTGTTCGAGGCCCAGGCCCAGACTCTCGCCACCGTCCGCCGATGACCGTCCGCCGGTGAGCGTGGACCGACGGCCCACGCGGCTCCTCGTCGCGACCCGCTCGGCACACAAGCTCCGGGAGCTGCGCGAGCTGTTGCGGATGCCTGACGGTGTTCTCGTGTCGCTGGACGACCTCGGCGTGGAGGGGGATCCCGTGGAGGACGGCGAGACGTTCCGGACCAACGCGGCGATCAAGGCCCGGTTCGGGGCGCACGCGACCGGCCTGCCGACGCTCGCCGACGATTCCGGGATCGAGGTGGACGCCCTGGGCGGGGGGCCGGGGGTCCGGACGCGCCGTTACGCGGGCGAGGACGCCACGGACCAGGACAACAACCGCAAGCTCCTGGCGGCGCTGGAGGGGCTGCCGCCGGAGCGACGCGGAGCGCGCTACGTGTGCGTGCTGGCGCTGGCGATGCCGGGTGCGGCAGGCCCGCGCGGGGGCCTGGTGCTCACCTTCAGCCGCGGCACGCTGCGTGGCCGGATCGCCACCACCGCGAAGGGCAGCGGCGGGTTCGGCTACGACCCCATCTTCGAGCCGTGGTCGGAGCCACCCGGGGGTCGGACGCTGGGGGAGTGGAGCGCCGAGGCCAAGAACGAGATCTCGCATCGGGCCGCGGCGGCCCGGCGGATGCGACGGCACCTGACGATGTCCCGCGGCTGAGCCGGCGACATCCGCGGCCGCCCGGCTCAGCCCGTCGGGCTGGGTCTGGGTGTTGGCGACGGCTTGGGGGTGGGCCACGGGATCGGCGCGACCCCCGGCGCCGGGAAGAGGTGGGCCGCGACCTCACGGATGGCCTTGAGGTTCGGCACGAGCGACGATCCGTAGCGGGTGTTCCTCGACTTCAGGAGGGGATGGCGGATGATCGCGCGCACGATCCCGCCGTCACCGATCTCGTCCGCGACCGCCGCCAGCTGGGGCAGGAGGTCGGACGGGAGATCCGTGGTGACCGTATCGCCCACGGCCTCCAGCAGGTCCGGCAGTTCCCACAGCAGGCTGCCATCCCCTGCCGCCGCGTCGCGCAACGCGAGGAGGACCTGCTGCTGGCGACCGGCCCTTGTGAAGTCGCTTTCGCCGGCCGCCTTGCGGGCCCGCGCGTAGGCCAGGGCATCGAGCCCGTCCAGCCGGTGTCGACCCGCCTCGATGGAGTAGCCGCGTTGGTCAAGGCCGAAGCCGTCGTAGGTCGGATCGTCGAAGCCTTCCTTGACGTCCACGACGACGCCGCCGACCGCGTCCACGATCTTGACGAAGCCGTAGAAGTCCAGGCGAGCGTAGTAGTGGATCTTGATTCCCAGGAGGGCACCGATGGCATCCTGCAGCGCACGGATGCCGCCCTGCGGGAACTCGTCCGGGTTGCGGTCCGCGTACGACATGAGGGAGTTGAGCTTGGGACCGAACTCATTGCCGTTGCCGAGCGGGACGTTGATCAGGTCACGCGGCACGGACACGATGGTGACCGTCTTCCCGACGGGGTCCAGCGACGCCACCATCATCGTGTCCGTCAGGGTCGCCGGGCGCCACGGAAGTGCGTCGATGCCCAGGAGCAGGACGTTCAGCCGCTCATCCACCCCTGGGCCGGACGGTCCGCTCGGCGCCCCCTGGGCGCCCAGCGTGCCGCCGTCGAAGACCTGGTCGAACGTCTCGCCGAACGCCGTGCCGTAGCGATGGATCGCCAGGTGCGGGATGACCACCAGCAGGGCGATGGCCACGATGCCGCCGACGCCAAGGCGCCCCGTGGGTCCGTGCCAGCGCGTATCCAGGAACGCCTGGATGACGGCGACGATGCGGGCGACCAGGATGACGAGGTTCAGCGTCAGCAGGATTGAGAGCACGGCCGGGGCCGCCGCGCGGGCGGCGAGCATCGCCGGGGACTGCGTCAGCCAGAGCAGCGCGGCCAGGGCGCCGAGGACCGCCGCGGGGGCGAGGAACGCGATGGCGAGGCGCCGTCGTCGATTGAATGCCTGGCCAAGGCCCGGGAACACTGCCGACAGACCGGCCGCGGTCAGGCGGCGACGATCTAGATGTCCGGCGTCCGGCCGGATCCGGCGGGCGTGCACGTCCGGGAGTCTAGCGCGGACGCGGGCAACGGGGAGGAGAGGCGGACGTGGGGACGCCGGGCGATCGATCAGCCTGCCAGTGATCGCCCGGCGTCTGGTCCTGTGACGCGCGATCCGCGGGCGGCGTGACGCGGGCGGCGCCGGTGCCGCCGCCCCACCAACTTCCCGCCCTGGTTCGCCCGGCCCGCCCGGCCCGCCCGGCCCGCCCGGCTCGCCCGGCTCGCCCGGCTTCATCCACAGTGAACGTCTGCAGGCCGAAGCGCCCTGGACCCGGCGCTCACCCGGTCCCGCTTCGCCGTTCCCGCCGTCCCGTTCGGCGTCGGTGAACTGATCGGCCCGCGGGGCCTCCCCGTGCCCGATCCAGCGCCTGCCGGCCCGCCTTGACCGTGTCAACGTTCACCTCAGCCGAAGCCGATCCGGTGCGGCACCGCGCCGCACGACGCAGCGGCGTCGCGGTTCGCCTTGGGCGAACGGGCCGGCGGACAGGGCGCCTCCGACCCACTCGAGCGGTTGATGTGCGATGCTCACCGCCGAGCGCCCGCCACCCGATCCGGGGAGTAGCGTAGTTGGCAACGCACGTGCTTTGGGAGCCTCTAGCCCGGGAGCGGCGAACGGTGGGGCACGTTGAGCGTGAGCGATCGAGCGCAGAAGGCGCCGATTATCCTGCGATATCGCCACGAGTCAGGCCTGGCCAGCGCCTTCCCGCGCCACTCGATGAACCGCCCTGACTTCGGCGGAGATGCCATCGCTTGGAGGAAGATGGAGTCATGGCGCAGAACAGCAGCCCGCATCCGTCCCGGCGCAGGTACCCAGGCGAGCTTGTGCGAGCGAGCCGTCCGGATGGTCTTTGAGATGGCCGCCGCGAGTGGCGAGTCCACCAGCCGCATCAACAGGTGACGTGAAGGAGGGCCGCCACGTCCCTCGGATCGGCCACCTGGAGCAGCCGGCAGGCGGCCTCCGTCGGCTTGGCGACGATCTCCACCCCGCGCCGACGGGCCTCCTCGTACAGCTCGGCCATGATCGGCAGCTGACCGGAGACTCCCGTCCCGATGATCAGCCGACGCGCCGACCACGGGATCGCCTCGTCGAGCGAGAGCGGCGTGTGGCCATACCGGTCTCGGTAGGCCTTCGATGCTCCCTTCTTGCGGCGCCGCACCACGCCCCCTTCAAGCACGACATCGTGCTCGAAACGCTGCCCGTCGATCTCGATCAACCCGAATGAGATGAGCCTGGCGTCCATCGCGACCTCCCGCGACCATCATCGCTCAGGCAGCAAGGTGTCGGCCCTCACCGCGGCCAGCTCGAGCCACTGTGGCAGGGCCCTATCGGCTCATGGAGTTGCGCCCGACCGGGCTGTGGGCGACTGACGACGTTACTGGCTCGCCTACGTCGCCGGCGGCTGACCCTCTCTGATCGATGCTGCGGCGGCGGCCAGCGCGGCCTGTCGCGCATCCCCGCTGGTGCCGAGGCGGACGGTCAATCCCATCCGACCGAGCATGTTCAGCATGTCGGGGCCCATGTGATGCGCCAGGACTGTCTGCACACCCTGCTCCCGCAGGAAGCTCGCGACGCGGGCGTGGTGCGCACCCTCGGTGCCCACATCGTGCAGGTCGTCCCATGCGACGTCGAACTCCCGCCAGCCCGCCACAGCGCCGTCCTCCACGTCAACGATCGCGACTCGGGCGGCGCGCCCCCACCGTGGGTCGATCTGCCCGTCGGACATCACGGGTACACACATCACCATTGGCCGTTCCTCCTCGCTGCGTCGAATCAGTCCTGGCTCCCGCGCAGCCGTGCCTGTTGCGGCCTCCCACTCCTCTCCTCCGAGACGAGCGGCCGCTGCGCCATCGTATTCGGCATCGTGATCCCCATCGACGGTGCCGCTGGATCAGCCCGGCCGCGTCCAGAGGCGGTACGCATCAACCCACTCGGTGCCGCCCGGTCGCGGGTCCGGCATCGGCAGTTCGAGGAGCGCGATCCTGAGCAGGTCGCGACCGCGCCGGCAGACCGCGACGATCTCGTCCGAGGCGGTGAGCTCGACCGCGGTGACGGTGACGGCAACCCCCAGGACTGTCGTGACGAACGGGATCTCAAGATGCTCGGCGAGCATCTCGAAGAGGCCGGTGCGTTCCTCGGATTCGTTGTAGCAGTCCACCGTGGCGTCCGCGATCAGCTGCTCCAGCCGGTCACGGGAGGGACCTCGTTTGGGCCTGCGCGGCGCCGGCGTGCGCGCCCGGCTGGAGCGTGGCTTGGGCGGTGGCAGCGGGTTCGGGTCAAGCGGCGGCCCGTCCTCCGGCTCCCCGCCCGCGGCCACCCGGAGTGCCGCCGCCGCGATCGCCCGGTAGGCTGGTGCCAGGAGATCCTCGAGGGGGCGACCGCCGGCGGAGAGGCCCGATGGCCCGAGATCCCGCAGGATCGCATCCGGCATCGCCACCGTGCGCGGGTTGACGTGGACAGAAACGAGGTCGCCGCCGGCTTCCCAGAACCGGCTTGCCATCTCGTCGGTGATCTCGCCCGTGATGTCGGCCCCGTGGAGGCCGATGGACCCGAACAGCCCCCCCGGCTCTTCCGGGAGCGTCGCGTCAAACTCGTCGATCGCACCGGAGACCGGCATGCCGGAACCCTGCTCGCGAAGCGCGCGGAGCGCGCGGAGTTCGGTGAGGAGTTGCTCGCGCGGGCGGCCGCGCCAGGCGAAGATGAGGAACGGGTCTCGGTCGAACGCTTCGGCGAGGAGGTAGTAGACGGCCGCGATGTGTTTGCAGGGGTTCTCCCAGTCCGGGCAGGAGCACTCGGTGTCGAGGTCGTCGACGGTCGCCGGGAAGAGCGACAGCCCGGTGGCCGCGAACGCGTCCTCGATCTCGCGCGGCATCTCGCCCGTGAGGAGGCGGGCCAGGAAGACCGCCTGGCTCGCCATCGCCTCCTCGACGCGTGCCCAGTCGGAGTCATCAAGGACCGTCACCCCGATGCTGACGCTGTACGGGCGCGCCCGCGAGCCCTGAACCCGAGCCGTGACCTCGCCCGCCTTGATGTCCATGTCGATGACCTGACCGCGCCGCGCGTACGCCCGCCCGCGCACGAGCCGGGGGCCTTCGTGAAAGTCCTCGAGCACCTCGATGAAGCGCTGGGACCACCACGTCTCGCCGATGGTGCCCCGCTTGCTCTTCGTCTGGAGGCCGTCCTTCACGGGGCGCGGTGCGCTTGGCGGCGGGTAGAAGCCGCGATCGCGGCCGAAGGATGAGCGTCGGCGCCCGAACGGCATCGTCAGCCCTCCGCCACGGCGTCGGCCGAGAGTGCGACGAGGTCGCGCAGCTCGGCGGTGGACAGCTCGGTCAGCCAGGTCTCGCCCGTTCCGACGACGCGCTCCGCGAGGGCGCGCTTCGCTTCGAGCAGCGCCGCGATCCGCTCCTCGAGGGTGCCGGCGCAGACGAGCTTGCGGACCTGGACGTTGCGGCGCTGGCCGATCCGGTAGGCGCGGTCGGAGGCCTGGTCTTCGACGGCCGGGTTCCACCAGCGATCGACGTGGATCACGTGGTTGGCGGCGGTGAGGTTGAGGCCCGTCCCGCCGGCCTTGAGGGAAAGGATCATGATCGACGGACCGCCTTCGCCCTGGAACTGGGCGACCATCGCGTCGCGATCGGCTCTCCGCGTTCCGCCGTGGAGATAGAGGACCTCCCGCCCGAACCGATCGCGCAGGTGCATCCGCAGGAGCGTCCCGAACGCGGCGAACTGGGTGAACAGGAGCGCCCGGTCACCCTCGGCCAGGACCTCCTCGAGGATCTCCTCCACCCGTTCGAGCTTGCCGGATCGCCCCGCCAGGGGTGAGCCGTCGGCGAGCATCTGGGCGGGGTGGTTGCAGACCTGCTTGAGGCGCAGCATCGTGGCGAGGATCAGCCCGCGCCGCTCGATCCCCTCGCTCGACGCGACCCGCTCCATCATCTCGTCGACGACCGCCTGGTAGAGGGTTGCCTGCTCACGCGTGAGCGAGCAGTAGACGGTCATCTCGAGCTTGTCGGGCAGGTCGGCGATGATCGAACGGTCGGACTTGAGGCGACGCAGGATGAACGGCGCCGTCGCCCGGCGGAGCCGTCCGGCGGCATCGTCGTCGCCGTACCGTTCGATGGGCACGGCGAAGCGCTGGCGAAAGGCGTTGGCCGACCCGAGGAGGCCCGGGTTGAGGACCTCCATGATCGACCAGAGCTCCGCGAGGCGGTTCTCGACGGGCGTGCCGGTGAGCGCGATCCGGCGGGGCGCCCTGATCCGACGGACCGCCTGCGCCTGTCGTGCGGCACTGTTCTTGATGTTCTGGGCCTCGTCGAGGACGAGGCGGCCCCAGCTGATTGCCGAGAGCGTCTCGATGTCACGGGCGACGAGCCCGTACGTCGTGATGACGAGGTCGGCGCCGGCTGCGGCAACACCGAGATCCTCCCCGCCGAGCCGATCGCCGCCGTGGTGGACGTGGACGGCGAGGCCTGGCGCGAAACGCTCCGCCTCGCGGCGCCAGTTCTCGACGACGGACATGGGACAGACGACCAGGGTGG
>JBBEBL010000008.1:0-1451 GCA_040882345.1 Chloroflexota bacterium | reverse complement strand
GAGATGCAGTGCGCCTCGTCCACCACGAACAGGCCGATGGAGCCCTGGATGCTCGGCAGGACGTCCGTCATGAACCGTTCGTTGGCAAGGCGCTCCGGCGAGATGAGGAGGACATCGATCGCGTCCGCTGCCAGGCCGTCGTGGACCGCGGACCACTCGTCCACATTGCCCGAGTTGATCGTGGCGGCCCGCAGGCCCAGCCGGCCGGCCATCGTGATCTGGTTGCGCATCAGCGCGAGCAGCGGACTGATGATCAGGGTGGGTCCGTGGCCACGATCCCGTCGAACGCGGGTGGCGATCCAGTACACGAGGCTCTTGCCCCAACCCGTGCGCTGGACGACGAGCGCGCGGTGGCCGTCGTTCACGATCGCTTCGATCGCCTCGCGCTGGCCGTCGCGGAAGGTCGCGTCGGCGCCGAGCATGGTCTGCAGATGCCGGGTCAGGTCATCCATGGGTCGTGACAGTGTGTCAGTGCGGGCGGGTCGTCGGCGGGCAGCCCCTGATGTCAACTCCGTGTCAGACCAGGTCGAGCGGATCCGTCGTGAGGAAGGTCTCGATCGAGAGGCCATCGCCCCCGATGAGCAGCGGTCGAGCCGGCCCGAAGGCCTGGCGGAAGGCGTCGGTACCCACCCGGGCGTGACGGGCGCGCCCGCTCTTCACTTCGATCGCCGCGATGCCGGATGGTCCGCGGAGGACGAAGTCCACTTCGCGGTCCCGATCGCGCCAGTAGAAGAGTTCGACGGCACCGGTCGCTGCGGCCCGCAACAGGTGGGCGCCGACGGCCGACTCTACGAGCCTCCCCCAAGCCTCTGGATCGCGACGCGCCTCCCGAAGGTCGATACCTGACTGGGCGGTCAAGAGGCCCGTATCGTGGACCTGGAGTTTCGGGCTGGAACCGCGAGACCGGACCGCTTGTCCAGCGAACTTCGGCAGCCCGGTCACCATTCCCGCGCCGTCGAGAAGATCGAGGTAGTGGGCGAGGGTCGTCGTGTTCCCGGCGTCCTGGAGCTGGCCGAGCATCTTCGTATAGGAGAGGATCTGACCCGAGTAGCGGCACGCAAGATCGAACAGGCGGCGAAGCAGGACCGGCTTGTCCACCCGGGTCATCAGCAGCACGTCCCGGGCGATCGTGGTCTCGATCAGCGAATCACGCACATACCGTCGCCAGCGTGTGGGACGCGTCGCGAGCGATGCGGCACCCGGGTACCCGCCGTAGGCGATGTACTCATCGATCGTCACCCCGAACGCATCCCGCATCTCGCCGAGCGACCACTGCGGCAAGCGGATCGTCTCGAACCGGCCGGCAAGGCTGTCCGACAGACCTTGCTGGATGGTCAGCGCGGCGGACCCGAGGATGACGACCCGGAGCGGCGGGCCCGTGCGTACGTCTTCGTCCCACAGTCGCTTCACCGCCTCTGACCAGCCCGGCAGCTTCTGGATCTCGTCGAGGA
>JBBEBL010000007.1:46089-47899 GCA_040882345.1 Chloroflexota bacterium | reverse complement strand
CGCAGCGCGACCGGTTTCACGGCCGGCCCGGACAATCCCCCGTAGACGTTTCCCAGGAATGGCCTCCCACGGCCGGGTGCCACGGCGATCCCGGACAGCGTGTTGATCGCCGTCAGCGCATCGGCCCCCGCGTCCGCGATGGCCCGGGCGATCGGGCGGATGTCCGCCACGTTGGGCGAGAGCTTGACGAGCAGCGGCAGGTCGGTCACGCGACGCACGGCCGCCGTCACCTCCCCCGCCGCGCCGGCGTCGATCGCGAACTGGAGCCCACCCTTGCCGACGTTGGGGCACGAGATGTTGAGCTCGATGCCGGCGACGCCGGGCACGCCCTCCAGTCGCCGCGCGACCTCCACGTAGTCGCCGACCGACTCCCCCGCCACGTTGACGATGACCGGGACCTTCCAGCCGGCCCACGTCGCCGAGTACTTGTCCACGACCGCGTCCACGCCCGGGTTCTGGAGGCCGATGCTGTTGAGCATGCCGCCCGGCGTCTCCGTCACGCGCGGCGTCGGATTCCCGATGCGCGCGCGCAGCGTCGTGCCCTTGCAGCAGATGCCACCAAGGCGGTCGACGTCCACGACCTCCCCGTATTCGACGCCGTACCCGAACGTCCCCGACGCGACCATGATCGGGTTGGGCAGGACGAGTCCACGACCCAGGTCCACCGAGAGATCCACGTCCGCCGCCGTGAGGGTCGCCACCTCCACAGCCGCGGCCGACACCGCAGCCCGAACCTCCGACCGTGGTCGCGGCGTCACCGACGGCGTCACCGGCCGCGCGTGCCCAACCGCGGGCTGGCGCTTGGCCCCGGCCGGGCGATCACCCGACGTGATGACTCGCCGCTTGGCCTTCACGACCAGGCGCCCTCCCAGACGAGCTCATCCGATGCGAAGACCGGGCCCTCCCGGCAGACCCGCTGCGGCACCCCGGTCGTGCTCATGACCACGCAGCCCAGGCACGCGCCGACCGCGCAGCCCATGTTCTGCTCCATCGACACCTGGAGGAAGGCCTTCCGTCGGGCGGACGTGGAGCCGGGAGGGTCAAGCTTGCCGCCGCCGCGCTTGCGGCCGAGCTTGGCGACGCCGAGGCGGCCCCGCCGACCCTCGGCGAGTCGCGCCAGCGCCGCCAGCATGGGCAGCGGTCCGCAGGCGAACGCCTGGTCCGCCCAGGCCTCGAAGTCGGGAAGCAGGTCGGTGACGTAGCCGTGGTGGCCCAGCGACCCATCGTCGGTCGCGACCACGTACTCCAGCTCGTCCGGGAGGAGGCTGCTCGGATAGACCTCGCGGGAATTCGCCGCACCGAACAGCAGCGTGACCTGCCGGCCGGCGCGGATCGCCTCGTCGGCCAGCATCCGGACGCCGGCGATCCCGAGGCCACCGGCAACGAGCAGCAGGTGGCGACTCCGGGGATCCACCTCGAACGGGCGCCCCAGCGGGCCCAGCATGTCCACGCCGTCACCCGGTCTGAGGTGCGTGAACCACGCCGTGCCCCGGCCGATGACCCGGAAGTGGATCGTCACGATCCCGCTCGCAGGGTCCGCCGTGTTCAACGAGAACGGCCGACGCAGGACCATGCCGGACAGGTCGCCGGTCCGGACGTGCACGAACTGGCCCGCCCGCGAGCCGTTCGCGATGTCGGGCGCGTGATAGGCCTGGAGCCACTGGCCCGGGAGGATCTCGCGGCTCTCCACGAGCTCCGCCGCGGCGAGCCGCATCGTCACGCGGTCGGTCGGCCCTCCGCGCCTTCGTCGTCGGCTGCGTCGTCATCGGCCGCGTCGTCGCCGTCCGCGTCGTCGCCGTCCGCGTCGTCG
>JBBEBL010000007.1:34058-45989 GCA_040882345.1 Chloroflexota bacterium | reverse complement strand
CCGCGTCATCGGCCGCGTCGAAGTCGGGTGCCACCGACGGGAATGCCTCCGCCAGCGCATCGGCCAGATCGCCGAAGACGTCGGTCGGGTCGTAGAACTCCACGAGTTCATCCGGTCCCGTGAGCGACCGCCATGCGCCGTCGCTCTCCTCCGGGATGACCTCCGCGCGGAACCCACCACCGGCGGTCAGCACCAGGCGTTCGTCATCGTCATCCACGACGACCAGCTCGCCGACCATGGACGCAGCCGTCGCGGCTGCGATCTCGAACTCCTCCAGGAGGCGCGACTCGTTGCGCTGGCTGCGCTCCTGGAACTCAAGAGCCATGTCGTACAACCGCCGAGCGGCAGCTTCGTCATCCTCCAGGACCAGCGAGCCCTCCTGTCCGGCCGCCCAGGAATCGGCGGCCGCGGCGTACGGGTCCTCGCCGAGCGACATGGCCTCGTCCGGACCGATCCCCGCGACCTCCATCAGCTCATCGCCGGCGGTCGGCTGCGGCTCGAAGCCCGCCGCTTCCTTCGCGGCGTCGGCGAAGGCGGCGTACAGGTCGGCCGGGTTGTAGAGCTCCACGAGTTCCGCCGCCGATTCGATGACCTCGGTCTCGCTGACCCATTCCCCGGTCGTCTCGTCCTGGTACCGGCTTCGGCTGCGGAATGTCAGGTCGGGCGCGATCGACAGGTAGTCGGGTTCGTCGTCGATCAGGGTCATGCCGCCGGACGCCGCGATCCGCTCGCGGTGGCGGTCAAGGAACTGCCGGAGCTGCTCCGTGGACTGCATGATGAAGTCGCCACGCTCGAGGGCGGCGTCCGCCGCGATCTCACCGAGCAGGTCGTTGCGGCCCGTATCCATGGTTCGCCTCCGTCTGGTCGGTTCGTCGCCGGGTGGCAGGTTCTCGCGTCGGATGCTCATGTGTCCTCGTGGGTCAGGGATGGTATTCGAGGTCGGGTCCCATGCGCTCGCGCAGGAACATGGAGTGGTGCCGCTCGAAGATCCATTCACCGGCCCGATGCCCCAGGGCCCGGGTGCCCTCGTCCTTTTCGAGTCGATCGAGCGTCGCGTAGTCGGGCAGGTCAAGCAGGATCACGTTGTCGAAGTCCCACCCGTGCGCGACGTTATACCAGCCGATGAAGCGGATCCCGAACTTCTCCTCGTACTCCTTCACCTGGCGCGGGAAGATCGTGCGCATGAAGAACTTGAAGAACGGGTCGCGGCCGCGGCGGACGGAGAAGTAGGTCGCGAGCACGGGCATGGCGTCATTGTCGCATGCAGGTCAGGGTCGGGGTCGCGGGCTGAGCCCCCGGCGTGCGGCCTCGGCGCGCGGCATGACGGCCACCCCGGGACCGCTACGGCCGACGGCTGGCGTGCTCGACCCCGGGAAGCGGCCGGATCGAGACCCAACGATCACCCGATGACCGTTCATGCCGCCGCGGCGCGCGCGAATCGCTCGGATCCGGTCAGGGATCGCGCGGGTCTGTCGGATCGTGCGGGTCTGTCGGATCGCCCTCACCGGCGGCCGGACCCTGCTCGATCGCCTCATCCTCCAGCTCTCCGACCGTCTTGGTGCCGCTCGCCAGCGGCCGACGGCGCCCACGCCGGTCCGCAGCCACGAGCCGCAGCAGGAAGATGATGGTCTGACCGGCGAACAGGAGCAGCAGGATCACCGCGAACAGGAGGGCCGCGCTGACTTCCGGCGGCCAGCCCCACGCGACGCTGAGCGGCGTGAGCACGATGAACAGCGCCAGGACGATCAACTGGAACCGGAAACACCCAAGGCCGGGGCCACGCTCCGGCTCCAGGTCGGAGCCCTTGTACTGGACCGGTCCTGGCGCCCGGGGAGGACGCGGCGGCGTGGGATCGTGGGTCGCTTGGTCGTCCGTCACCCGATGAACGATACGGGACGCGCTCTCAACCTGCGGGCGCCGCGGCCGGCGGGTCTGTCGCGAGGTCCTCCACGACCTCCGCGCCCGGGATCGCCAGCAGATGGCGTGGCTCCAGGATGACCTTCCACGAGCGCGACCCACCACCGACCACCACGCGCGAGCGCTCCATCACCCGCCCGTCAACCCAGACCGGCAGGTCCGGCGGCAGGCCGAAGACCGTGACGCCGCCGATCTCCATGCCCGTGATGTCCCGGGTGGATTCGGCCGGGGCGAACGACGCCTTGCGCGTCCCCAGCCGATCCCGGACCGCGCGGTTGACGTCAAGCCGGTTCGGGGCGAGGACCACGCAGGCAGCGTAGCGCGGTGGATCGCTCTTTCCGATGACGAGGATCGTGTTGGCCGAGTCCTCCGGTGCGAAGCCGTAGGCGGCGCAGAACGCGGCGGTATCGGCCAGCGCCGGGTCGCACGGAAACAGCTCGTAGGGGATCGCGAGGGGAACCAGCGCCGCGACCAGGCGGTCGCGCCCGGCGGGGTCGTGCATCGCGACGTCGATGGGCTCAGGCATGTCCCGCGGATGGTAGCGGTCGGCGTCGACTCCCGGCCGGTACCATCGCGAGCGATGGATCCCGATATCGACGCCTACCTCGCCCGCTTCGCGTGGCACCCTGAGCCAGAGCTGATCGGCTACCGCGACGAGAGCGCATCCCGGCCGGCGCTGGAGCGGCTCGGCGCCGCGACCTGGGATGCGGCGCTTGACTACCTGTACGGCCAGGCGATGGACCGAGCGATGGGCGATGCATCCGCGTATCCGGAAGCGCGACGCCGCTACTACGCGCCGTCTTCCGGCCGTCCGGCACCGGCCCCCGACCAACCCTCCCCAGCCGCCGACGTCATCGCCGAGTTCTCCGACCGCCTGGCCGGCGGCCTGATGAACAGTCAGCACCCGCGCCAGTTCGGCTACTTCACGCCGCCGCCGCTCCCGATGTCGATCATGGGCGAGTTGCTGGCGCAGGTCGCCAACCAGGGCGTGGACGTCTGGCACGCCGGACCGTTCGCCGCGTTCGTGGAGGAGGAGGTCGTCCGCTGGCTGTGCGACCTCGTGGGCTACGGGGACGATGCGTTCGGCCTGCTGACGAGCGGCGGCGTCATGGCCAACTTCATGGCGATGACGCTGGCCCGTGACCTCCATCTCGGCCGGATCCGTGGCCTTGGCGGTCCGCCGCGCGGTCGCGACCTGGAGGGCGCCCGCGTCTACACCAGCGACCAGACCCACTTCAGCATCGCGCGGGCCCTGGACGAACTCGGCTTCCCGACCGACACGCTCGTCGTCCTGCCGGCCGACGACGACTTCCGGCTCCGTGCCGCGCCCGTGTCCGCCGCGATCGGGCGTGACCGCGCGGCTGGCCTGGCCCCGTTCGCGATCGCCGCCGTGGCGGGCTCGACGAATACCGGGACCGTGGACGCCATCGGCGAGCTGGCCGACGTCGCGGAGTCGGAGGGCTTGTGGCTGCACGTGGACGCCGCGTACGGGGGCGCGGCGCGCCTGTCGGAGCGTGATCGCGACCGCGTCCGCGACCTGGATCGTGCCGATTCCGTCACCGTGGACCCGCACAAGTGGTTCTTCCAGGCCTACGACATCGGTGGCCTCATGGTCCGCGACGGCGACGCTCTGTCAGCGGTCTACGGTGGTCGGGCGCCGGAGTATTACCGCGGCGGCGAGACGACCGAGCAGGACCGGGACGAGCCCCTCAACTTCTACAAGCTGTCCTTCGAGGGGACCCGGCGCTGGCGCGCCCTCAAGCTGTGGATGACCTGGAAACACCTCGGGACGACGGGCTTTGGAAAGCTGGTCGAGGCCAACGATGACCTGGCCGCCTACCTCGCCGCTCGCTGCGCCGAATCCTTCGATTTCGAAGCATTGCCGGCGCAGCCGGAACTGTCAGTCGTCTGTTTCCGCCACCTGGGGCCGGGCCTGGGTGGCGTCGACCTTGACGCGCACCAGGATCGGCTCCAGGCCGCCCTGGAGGCATCTGGCGACGGTTGGCTGACGACAACGCGCCTGCGCGGTTCGACCTGGCTCCGTGCCGGGATCGTCAACTACCTCGCGACGGAAGACGACATCGACCACTTGCTGGCGGCGCTGCGCCGCTTCGCCGCCGCCTGAGGTTCATCGCTCACGACGACCCTCGGCGAGACCTCCTGGCCAACCGGTCCTGCAGGCGGTACCACTCCCCGGCGAACGGCAGGAACCACGGTCGCCCCTCGTATGGCGCCGGCACCAGCGGGAACGACAGCTTCGTGAGCGCCGGCGCCTCGCCACCGGCTAGCCACTCCCCGACGCGCGTGCCGAGGTAGGTCATCAATGCCACCCCCGTCCCGCAGCAGCCCAGGGCATAGGCGACGCCTTCCTTCGTCCGTCCGACGTGCGGCATCCGGTCGAACGTGAAGCCCACGTTGCCGCCCCAGGCGTACTCCACGCGGTAGCCCGCCAGCTGGGGGTGCACTTCCGTCAGCCCCTCCCACAGGATGCGGGCCGTCTTGTCGATCGAGGTCGGCAGGAACGACGCTCGACCGCCGAAGACCATCCGGCGGTCCGCGGAAACGTGCCAGTAGTACAGGAAATTCTTCGTGTCGAAGAACGCCCGGCCGCGCGGCGACAACTCCGCGACCAGGTCCGCAGGGAGCGGTTCCGTGGCGATGATGAACGAGCCGATGCCCATCACCCGCCGCCGCAACGACGGCACGACCCCATCCGTGTACCCGTTCGTGGCGACGAACACGTCCCGGGCCAGGATCGCGCCACGCGACGTCTCCACCACGAACCGACCGTCCGCCTGGCGTCGGACCGACTTGGCTCGGACGCCCTCTTGCAGGTCAGCCCCGGCGCGATCGGCCGCTGCAGCCAGGCCCGCGAAGTAGCGACCCGGGTGCAGCAGCCCGCTGCCCTCCACGACGAGCGCCCCGAAGTACGCGTCCGTACCGATCTCCTCGCGCACACGCTCACGCGGCAGGACATGGGACGTCACGCCGACGCGGGTTAGGCCATCACGGGTGTGCGCCAGCTCCGGGACATGGGACGGGGCGTACGCGAGCTCCAGGTGCCCCACCTCGCGAAAATCGCAGTCGATCGACTCCTCGGCGATGAGGCGTTTGACGAGCGCATAGGAGTCGAGGGTCTCCTGGTAGAGGGCCGTGCCCGTCGCCTCGCCGTAGCGCTGGATGAGCTGGCCGGCGCTCCACTTGTAGCCGGCGTGGACGATGCCGCCGTTGCGGGTCGACGCGCCCCAGCCCAGCGTGTGGGCCTCCAGGAGCGTGACCGCGACGCCGCGACGGGCCAGTTCGCGGGCGGCATTGATGCCGGCGTAGCCACCGCCGATGACCACCACGTCGGCCGCGTCCGGGAGCGCTCGGTCCGAGCGGTCCGGCAACGCGGGCATCGTCGACTGCCAGAGCGCGCGCCGCTCGTAGTCGCGGTTCAGGGGCGGGACGGACGGCATGGCGCCGAGGGTATCCGAGCGCGACGCGCTACGCTGGACCGATCCGACCGCGCTCGGGGGTCCGCATGATCATCGAACCGACGCCCGCCCTGCCGCCGTCCCGTGGGGGCCGGATGCGCATGCTTGCCGCGGTGGCGGCACCGCTGCTCCTGCTCGTCGTGGCCGTCGGTTCCGGCGCCATCGGAAGGGCCCTCGCGCCGGATCCACCGACCATCGACCCCATGGCGTCCAGTGCCGCGCGAACCGCCGAGGCGTCGCCCCAGGCGGACCCGATGTCGTTCCCGCCCCGGATCCTGGGCTTGCCGACCCGGACCGTGGCGGCCACGCTGGACCTGCGGCGGGACGATCGGATCGGCGATGAGGTGGTCGCGATCCGCGGCTGGCTGACCATCGCCCTGCCGCCGGCCGACTGTCTGGTCCAGCCCGCGGGTCTGTGCGCGCGGCCGACGATCCTGGCCGACACCGCCGATCCGATCCTCGTCCGGACGCAGGGCGAGGTCGAATGGCTCGGCTCGCGTGGAGCCACGCACCTGCACCCGGTGGCACTCGCCGGGGTGAGCCTGCCGGATGCGGTCGACGGGCTGGTGCCGTTGCCGGTCGTGGTCCTCGGCCGGTTCGACGATCCCCGGCTCGCCGACCCGCGCACGAGCCCCCGCCATCCCAACGTAGCGTTCTCCCTGGAGCGGGTGGTCTGGGCAGACGGCGCTCGACTGCCGGTCGGCGTCGTGTGGGGTGCCCGCGGCCCGGCGGACGGACGCGAGGCGGCGGACGTGCGGGCGCTCGCCTCGGCCGCGTCGCCGGGTGGCGCGGTCGTGCTGGGCCAGGCGCTGGTGGATCTCACGGAGCTCGGGCGGATCGATCCGACGGCGGCCGGGCGAGCCAGGGTCGAACTCGAGCGGATCGGCCGCGCCGCCACGAAGACCACGACGCTCTGGTTCGTTCGCCTGATGATCCGCGATGGCATGCCGGTGGACACCCTGGCCGGCGATACCATCACCCGGCGGCTGGGCTGGGTGGTCATGACCATCGACGGCGCGGTCCTGGCGGCCGCGATGTCGGACTGACGGCCGCCCGGGCCGGTCGCCCGACGGACGACGTTGCGACAGACGTCGCATATGTGCTACGGTCGTCGCATGACGGACGTCGCCTCCCGCGAGCTGCGCAACAACACCCGTGCCGTGCTGGCACGCGTGGAAGCTGGCGAGTCGATCACCATCACCGTGGACGGCCGACCCGTGGCAACGCTGGAGCCGATCCAGCGCCGGCCGAACTGGATGAGCCGCGACGTGTTCGTTCGCGAGCTCCTGTCCCATCAGGCTGACCCGGGATTGCGCGACGAACTGCGCGAACTGAACCCGGACACGACCGATGACATCCCGTGGCGCTGACCGCGGCCCTCGCGGACACGAGCGTCTTCATCGCCCTCGAATCCGGGCGGGCCGTGGACGCGGCGGCACTGCCGGACATCCTGCGCATCTCGGTGATCACCGTCGGCGAGTTGCGACAGGGCGTGCTGTCGGCGCTTGACGCGGATATCCGGGCGGTCCGGCTCGGCACGCTCACCCGCGTCCTGGCCCTCGAACCCCTGCCGATCACCGATCCGGTCGCGGAGGCGTGGGCTCGGCTGCGCGTCCAGCTGCGTGCTCTTGGGGGCTCGATGCCGGTCAACGACTCCTGGATCGCCGCGACGGCGATCACGTGGCGGATCCCCGTCGTGACCCAGGATGCCGACTACGACGATGTGCCCGGGCTGGAGGTCATCCGGGTCTGAGCGGACGTCAGTCGGCGTCAGTCGTCCGGCGCCTCGTAGGCGATGCGACCCGCCGCCATGGTGACCAGCACCCGGCCCGGCAGCGTCATCCCCAGCAGCGGCGAGTTCTTGCCACGGGACGCGAGGCCGTCCGGCGTCACCGTCCACGACGAGGAACGATCGATGACCACGAGGTCGGCGGAGGCGCCTTCGACCAGGCCGACCGCGCCGCCGCGCCGCGAGCGCGCGCCCAGGATGGCCGCCGGGCCGCTGGTCAGCGCCGCCACCGCCCGGCCAAGCGACAGCTCCCCGGCGTCCACGGCCGCCAGCACGAGCCCGATCGCCGTCTCTATGCCGCTGATCCCGTTCGCGGCGCTCCCGAACTCGACCGCCTTGTCCACCTCCGTGTGCGGCGCGTGGTCCGTGGCGATGGCGTCGGCCGTGCCGTCGCGGAGCGCGGCCAGGCAGGCCAGCGCGTCCGACGGCGCCCGCAGCGGAGGGTTCACGCGCACCGCGGCGGCATACGGCGTGGCCACGATCGCCTCATCTCGCCACGGGTCTCCGCCCTCCCCCGCCTCCCAGGCGTACCGCCTCGCCCCGGCGACCCACTCGTCCGTCAGGGCCAGGTGATGCGGCGTGACGTCGCACGTGACGGGCAGACCGTCCGCTTTCGCCCGCCGCACGTGGTCCAGGGCCGCGGCCGTGGACACATGGGTGAGGTGGAGTCGCGCACCGGGCACGTCCCGGACCACCTCGCCAAGGATCGCGATCGCGCGCGCGACGGCCCCGGATTCTGCGGCACCCGGCCATCCGCGCAACCCCAGCACGGTCGCCACGTACCCCTCGTTCGCCTCCGCGCCGTCGGTCTGGGTGTGGTCCTCGGGATGATCCACGATCGGCAGTCCCAAGGCACCGGCATACGCGAGCGCGTGCCGGAGAACGGACGCGGACCGGACGGACGCGCCGTCGTCGGAGAAGCCCACGACGCCGGCATCCGCGAGCTCCCCGAGCGCCGCCAGGGTCTCCCCTGCCCGACCGACCGTCACCGCCCCGTGGGCGAGCAGTTCCAGCGGCGAGCCACTGGCGGCCGCCGCCGCGCGTACGAATGCGAGCACACCGGGCTCGTCCAGGGCGGGCGTCGTGTTGGGCATCGCGCACACGGTCGTGAAGCCACCGTGCGCGGCCGCCGCCAGCCCGGATGCCACGGTCTCCGCATCCTCGTTGCCGGGTTCGCGCAGGTGCGCGTGCAGGTCGATGAAGCCCGGGGCGACCACGACCCCGCGATCGTCCACGCCCTGGGCATCCGCCCCATCCAGCCAGGTCACCGCCCGCAGGATCCCGTCCTCGACGACGATGTCGCCCGCGCCCTCGCGCCCCGAGGCCGGGTCCACGAGCCACGCCCGACTGACCTCCAAACTCGCGCCGTCGAACATCGTCATGCGCGCGGGACGCCGGCGAGCAGGTAGAGCAGGGCCATCCGGATGGCCACCCCGTTGGTCACCTGGTCCGTGATGAGCGACTGCGCGCCCGCGGCGACGTCCGCGGCGATCTCCACGCCCTCGTTCATGGGCCCCGGGTGCATGACCAGCGCACCCGGGCGTGCACCGGCGAGCCGCGCCGACGTCAGCCCATAGCGGGCCGCGTACTCCCGCAGGGACGGCAGCAACCCGGATGCCATCCGCTCACGCTGGATGCGCAGGGCCATGACCACGTCGGCATCGCGCAGCGCGGCTCCGACGTCCGAGGTCACCGTGAATCGACGTCCCGCCGCGGCGCCCCGGCCCGCCCACGCCTCGAACCCGCGCAGGAGGGTCGGCGGGCCGCACAGCCACAGATCCGCACCCGCCGCGGTCAGCGTCCAGATGTTGGACCTGGCGACCCGGGAATGGAGCACGTCGCCAAGGATCACGACCTTGCGCCCGGCCACGCCAAGATCCGCGCCGCCGGACCCCAGCCGTGAGCGCATCGTATACAGGTCCAGCAGGGCCTGCGTCGGATGGGCGTGCCAGCCGTCACCACCGTTGAGCACGGAGCCGCTGAAGACCTCCGCCGCGAGGTACGGCGCCCCGCTGACGTGGTGGCGCATCACGAGCATCTGCGCCCCCAGGGCTTCCACCGTCCGGACCGTGTCCACGAGCGACTCGCCCTTGGTCACGGACGACGAGGACGCGGCGATGTTGACCACGTCCGCCGACAGGTTCTTGGCTGCCACCTCGAACGAGACGCGCGTCCGCGTGGAGGCCTCGTAGAACAGGATCGTCACGTTCCGGCCGCGCAGCGCCGGGACCTTGGCGATGGGGCGCGCCAGCACCTCGCGCATGGCGTCCGCGGTGCGCATGACCAGGTCCAGGTCCGCGGCGGTCAGCCCGTCCACGTCCAGCAGGTGTCGGTGCCGCCAGCCGACCGCCTGGCTTTCCGGGGCGACATCGACGGACGGGACGACGACCGGAGCGGTCGAGGCGGTCCCGTCCATCACGTCCGTCATGCGACCGGCTCGACCGCCACCGCCGGCTCGGCGACCCGCTCGATCTCCACCCCATCGTCGCCGTCCGTCTCCTCGAGGTGGACGCGGACCAGCTCTTCGCGCGATGTCGGCACGTTCTTGCCGACGTGGTCGGCGCGGATGGGCAGTTCCCGGTGACCGCGGTCCACGAGGACCGCCAGGCGGATGGCCTGCGGTCGGCCGAAGTCCACGAGGGCGTCCATCGCGGCCCGGATGGTGCGACCCGTGTACAGGACGTCGTCCACGAGGACGACCGTCTTGCCGTCGATCCCGGACGGGAGCTCCGTGCCCTTGACGACGGGCTGTTGGGCGACCATGGACAGATCGTCGCGGTAGAACGTGATGTCGAGCGCACCGACGGGGACGTCCACGCCCTCGTGCTCCGCGATGGAGGCGGCGATCCGGCGGGCGAGGGGCACGCCGCGACGCTGGATGCCGATCAGCATCAGACCGTCCGTACCGGCCTGCTTCTCGACGATCTCATGGGAGAGGCGGACCGTCGCTCGACGGATCTCGTCGGCGGTCATGATCCGGCGTCCGCTCATCGCTCCTTCCCGGCCTCACAGGGCCTCACGGGCGGCCTCACGGGGCCGGTGCCGAAGGGTCGCCGTCAAGGATACCGCGAGCGGGTCAGTAGACGTAGACCACCACGTCCACGACGCCCTCCCACCAGCCGCACCCGCAGATGGCGAAGAAGTCCGGACGGTAGAGATCCACGATGCGGGACGGCTTCTGCGGGCCGTAATCGTTGACGACCCGCTCGATGCAGCCGCCGTCCCCGCAGATGACGACGACGGTGCCGCGTGGGAGGCGCATGGCCGTGGTCCCATGGTCGTAGAAGGTGGCCTCGCCCCGAAGGGTGTAGCGCGGGGGTCGCCTGATGCTGTCGGCACGAGCCTCCGGCTGGCGGGCCCTGGCGCGGGCGGGCGGGGCGTCCTGGGGCGCATCGGCCGGCTCGACGAACGGCGATCCGGGCTCCACCGTGCCGTCCGAGACATGGGCCTCATCAAGGCCGATGTCCGCCGTGGCGGCACTCGGCCCGAGCGCGGTGATCGGGAGCGGCTGGAACGCACTGGCGGGGAGCGGCTCCACGACACTCGGCGCGTGGGACCCGACAAGACCCGGCAGGGCGACCAGGGCGAGGGCGGCGGTGAGCACCGGCCCCGCGAACTTCCATGTTCGTCGCACGATATGGGCGCACGATAGCGCGCCGGACCCTCACCCGCTTGGCGCGGGTGTCGATCACTTCGGCGGCGTGCTCAGCGGACGATGATCAGCGTCTCGCCGGGGGCCGTCTCCGTGGTGCCGACTCCACCGTCCGCCCAGGCGACGATCTGCACCCGGCTGCCCTCGCCGTCCTGGCCGGGCGGAGTGGCCCACGCCAGCCGACCTTCGCCGATGGAGAACCCGGCAAGGGACGGAACGTCGATCGGGGCGCCGGCCGGCTGGTCAAGCAGGCCGGTCGCGGGGTCCACCCGGAAGAGGCTGAGGCGACCCAGCGCCGGATCCTGCGGATCGCTGATCCAGGCGGCGAACCAGGCGCCGGTCTCATCCCAGCGGACGTCGAATCCGGCGAGCGGGGCCTCGGCGACGACCTGCTCCGCGATGGTATCCGGGCTGGCCGACGCACCGGCGTCGGGGGTCGGGGCCGGGACGGCCGGTGCGGGGATCGGCCAGGCGCGAAGCACGAGTCGACCTTCCGCCGGGACCCAATCCCCGGCCGAGTCCACGGTGACCGTGCCCATCCAGGTCACGGCCCGCGTGCCGGTCGGGTCCACGACTGGTCGCCATGAGCCGCCCGCCGCGACCTCCTCGCCGGTCGCCGGATCGAGCGCCACGGTGGAGGGCGTGACCGGAGCCGTGCTCGTGTCCGTCTCGCCGATCCGGCTGATCACGATATCGTCGCCCGCCCACGACGCGAATGTCGATCGACCGTCCACCGTGACCCGCCGGGCGGCCTCATCGCCCACGTGCCAGACGTACACGTCAGACCCACCGGGTCCCTCTGCCGGCCGCGCGGTGAAGGCGAACCACGTGCCGTCGCCGGAGAACGCGGCGGACGGTCCCACCACCTGGATGTCGCTAGCCAGGGCGAGGGTTACCGGGGTCGGGTCCGGCGTGGGAGCGTCGGTCGGCTCTGGCGTCACCTTGACCGGGTCCGTCGGCTGGACCGTGGGATCCGGTGAGGACGAACCGGTCGGTTCGGTCGTCGGCGTGGGATCGGGCGACGGGGGCGGAGGCGTGGCGCTTGGCGGAGGCGTGGCGCTTGGCGGAGGCGTGGCGCTTGGCGGAGGCGTGGCGCT
>JBBEBL010000007.1:20126-33958 GCA_040882345.1 Chloroflexota bacterium | reverse complement strand
AGGTGCTCATCCAGCCACTCCGACTCGGCGAGGCCCAGCGGCCCGTCCATGCGCTCCGCCGCACGGACCCGCGCTCGCTCGTGTGGCGAGGACCAGTGGTCAGGACGGCGCCGGATGCGCGCGAACCGGCTCATCGATCAGCCCCGGCCGACCGGCCGGCATCGCGCGCCGCTTCGGCGGTGGCCTCGGCCGCGCGCTCCGCGGCGAGGGCCTGGCGCAGGCTCTCGCGGGCCCGCGTCAGGAGGGCCCGGGCGGCGACATGGCTGACCCCCAGCGCGGCTGCGAGCTCCACTCCCGTCAGGTCGTGGATCTCGGCGAGGAGGAGAGCCGCACGCTGCCGGTCGGGGATGCGCGCAAGCGCTCGCTGCATCTCGCCGGAGAGGCGGCCCTCCATCGCGAGGTGCTCTGCGGATGGAGCGGCGCCCCGGGACTCGCCGGTCCACGGGATGAATCGGATGATCTTCCGGCGACGGATCTCGTCCAGGGCCACGCGGTGGGCGATCTGGTACAGCCAGGCGCGCGCGTTCTCCGGCTTCTCCAGCGTGGCGTAGTTCCGGTACGCCTTGATGAACGCGTCCTGGGTCATGTCGGCGGCGACCTCGGGATCGCGCATCATCCGGAACAGGTAGGCGTAGATCTCGTTGTGGTGCTTCGCGAAGAGCGTCTCGACGAAAACCGCAGCATCATCGCGGTCCCAGGTCCCGCTCATGGGGCGCACCCGACCGGTCCGGACCGGGGTGGTGTGGCCGAACGGGACGCGACGGTGCAGGATGGGAAGGTCGATCGCCACGAAGGCTCCGTGCGGACTGGGATGCGACGGAGCGCGAACCAAGGGGTGCGCGCGCTCACCGGCCTCAAGACGGACCCGGGAACGGGTGTGTGACGCCGGCCGGGTCGGGAGGTGCCGCTCACGGGCCGGACCTGCCTCCCAGCGGCTCCGCCCGACCCAGCAGTTCCTCCACCGCGTCCTCCGGCGACACCGGATTGACCGGGAGGCCGGTGCCGAGCTCCAGGCCGGCGATGTCGCGCAACCTTGGGTGGATCTCCCAGTGCCAGTGGTACGTGCCGTCCACCTGTTCGCGGAGCGGCGCCGTGTGCAGGACGAGGTTGTATGGCGGACCGTCCAGGGCGGCCGCGAGCCTGGTCAGGACGTTGCGCAGCGCATCGGCGGTCGATCGCACGGCGCGCTCGTCCGCTCGCCCGAAGTCGGCGTCATGGTGCCGCGGCACGATCCAGATCTCGAACGGGGAGCGCGACGCGTACGGGGCGAAAGCGACGCTGTGCGTATCCTCCCAGACCATCCGCTCCGGCCTGCGAGTCTCATCGCGCACGAGCCGGCAGAACGGGCACTCCCCCTCGCGGATGACGAACCGCGCCGCGCCGCCAAGCTCCTCCGCGATGCGGTGCGGGATCTGCGGCAGGTCGTACAGGTCCAGGCACAGGTGGTTGGTCCGCGCCCCGGCCTGGGCGCCCCAGTTCTGGACCACCGTCAGGTACTCCGTCTGGCCGGCGTCCCTGGCCGCCACGATCGCATCGCGCGCCCCCGTCACGAGAGCCTCGATCATCTCCGTCCCGACGGCGTGGAGCGGTCGATGCTCCCCCGGGGGCGCCACGACCGTACGCCAGCTGCCGGTCGCGCGGGCCTGGCCGAGGGAAACCTGGGCGATGCCGTGATCGCGGTCCAGGCCACGGGCATCCGCCTCCGTGCCGACCACGTGGAATGCGAAGTCCTTGAGCATCCGGGTCCTGACGCCGTCGCCCTCCGGTGTCGTGCAGTTGGCGCAGCCCCAGACGCGGTCGTCCACGGGCTCCGCCGCGCGGGCGAACCGGTCTCGGTGGAAGGCGCGGTCCACCACGGTCGCGACCCACCAGCCGGTGATGGGATCCTTGCGGAGCTCGAACAGGCCGCCCGCCATGCGCTCAGGTCACCCGCTCGAGCGGCGCTCCGATGGCATCGGCAAAGGCGCTCGCGAAGATCCACGCGGCCCGCTCCACGGATGCCGTCGTCGGCCGCGCCGTGGCATCGCCCGTTTCGGCGGCGATGGACGTGGACACGACGCCAGGCATCCCGCACGGGTCGATGAGGTCGAACTCGCGCAGGTCCACGCTGATGTTGAGGGCGATCCCGTGGTAGCTGACGCCACGCTCCACGCGGAGTCCGAGGGCGCCGATCTTGCGCGGGACGGGCCCGTCCGGGTCCACCCAGCAACCGGGGTGGCCGTCACGGCGCGCCGCCAGGACGCCATGGGCGGCGCACGTCGCCACGAGGGCGGCCTCCAGGGCGCGCACGAAGGGACGCAGCAGCAGGCCGCGCTCGTGCAGGCGGATGATCGGATAGGCGACCAGCTGACCCGGTCCGTGGTAGGTCACCTCGCCGCCTCGTTCGATGCGGACCACCGCGATGGCGCGCTCCGCGAGCTCCGCCTCGCTGGCGAGGATGTGCGCGGGGTCCGAGTTTCGCCCCAGCGTCAGGACGGCGGGGTGCTCAAGGAGCAGCAGCTGGTCCGCGATGAGGCCGGCCGCGCGGTCCGCCACGAGGCGCTTCTGGAGCGCATGGACGTCGCCGTACTCGGCACGCCCGAGCCACCGTGTCTGCAGGGGCGGCGCGCTGCGGGTCGGGTCGGCGCGCGGCACGGCGACGGTCGGGGCTTCCACGGTGCGCACGATATCAGGAGGGTCGGTATCAGCCGGTTCCCGTCGGCTTCCGGCGGCGCGGCCGGGTTGCGGGGGATCAACGTCGGCGGCAACAACATCATCCCGATGGCGGCGCTGCGTGAGTGCATGACGGACCTCGGCGCCACCGACGTCGCGACCTAAATCCAGAGCGGGAACGTGCTGGTGGATGGTGCCGGTCGCACGCCGGCGGCGTGGTCGGCGGAGATCGAGGCCGCGCTGTCGGAGCGCTTCTCGTACAGCGCCAGCGTGGTCCTGCGCAGCCACGCCGAACTGCGCGCCGTGGTCCACGACGCGCCCCCAGGCTTCGGGGCCGAGCCCGACCGCTTTCGCGAGGACGTCGTCTTCCTCAAGGCGCCGTTGACAGCGCGATCGGCGCTGGAGCAGATGCGCATCCGCGACGGTGTGGATTCCGCTTCTGCCGGCGACGGCGCGGTGTACGTCTCGCGCCTGACCGAGCGAGCCGCGCAGAGTCACTTCTCGAAGTTCGTCGGCACGCCCGCGTACAAGCAGGCCACCATCCGCAACTGGCGCACGACGACGACCCTGCTGGTGATGCTCGACCAGCGGGAGGCCGACGCTGCGACCTAGGCGTCGTCGAGCTCAACCCGAGCCGGACAGCGCCCCGAGACGCTCGGTGAGGCGGAGGTTCTCGGCGTAGTCGATCGGCACCTCCACGAGGGACGGGCCCTTGACCTCCAGCGCGCGCATGATGGTGGGGTACAGGTCCGCGGTATCCGTCGGGCGGAAGGCCGGGATACCGAACGACTCGGCGTACGCGACGAAATCCGGGTTGCCGAACTCGACCGCGAACGGGCGACCGAACTCGTTGCGCTGCTTCCAGTCGATGAGGCCGTACCCATCGTCGCGCCAGATGACGACGGTGATGTCGACGCCCAGCCGGGTCGCCGTCTCCAGTTCCTGGCTGTTCATCAAGAAGCCGCCGTCACCGGTGAGCGCGACCACCTTGCGATCGGGGTGCACGAGGGCAGCGGCGATCGCGCCGGGCACGGCGATGCCCATCGCGGCAAAGCCGTTGCTGATGATCACGGTATTCGGCTCATACGCCTGGTACAGCCGCGCCACCCAGATCTTGTGGGCGCCGACGTCCGACACGACGATGTCGCTGGGCCCGAGCGCGCGCCGCAGGTCGCTGATGGCCCGTTGCGGGGTGATGGGCCAGGCGTCGCCGTCGGCGTGGCTGGCGAGCTCGGCGAGCAGCTGCGTCCGGAGGTCGGAGTGGACGACGACCTCCCGGGCGGCATGCCGTTCCGGGGCGGTCCGGCCGCCCACCCCGGTCGGCAGGACAGCCGCGAGCAGGCGGCGCAACGTGCCCTCGATGTCGCCGATGAGCTCGACCTCCGGGCGATAGGCGGCGTCGATCTCCGCGGGCTGCGTGTCGATGTGGATGACCCGCTTGCTCCTGCCCGCGTTCCACGACGAGGGCGCGTACTCGACGAGGTCGTAACCGACGCAGATCACGAGGTCCGCCCGGTCGAAACCGGAAAGGACATGGTCCCGAGCCTGGAGCCCAACAGCCATCAGCGAGAGGTGCGACCGGTCATCCATGGAACCCTTGCCCATGAAGGTCTCTGCGACGGGGACGTGCAGGCCACGGGAGAACTCGCGCAACGCCGGCGACGCGTGCCGGCGGACGACGCCGTTGCCGGACAGGATGATCGGCCGGTCCGACGCCGCGATCAGGGCGGCCGCATGGGCGATCGCCTCGTCCGTTGGCTCCGGGAAGTAGGCGCGTCCCGGCGAGAGGGGCACCGGACCGCCGTCGTCCGTCGCCTGGATGGCGGTCGCGGCGATGTCCTCCGGCAGCTCGATGTGGGTGGGGCCCGGCTTCTCCAGGGATGCCACGCGGAACGCCTTGCGGACGACCTCGGGGATGACGTCCACCCGGTCGATACGAGTGTTCCATTTGGTCACCGGTTCCAGCATGCGCACGATGTCGACGACCTGGTGCGCCTCCTTGTGGAGCTTGTGCGAGGCGGCCTGGCCGGTGATGGCGACCATCGGGGCGCGATCCAGGAAGGCGTCGGCGATGCCCGTGACGAGGTTCGTGGCGCCGGGCCCCAACGTGGCCATCGCCACGGCAGCGCGGCCGGTCAGGCGGCCGTGGACGTCAGCCATGAATGCGGCGCCCTGCTCGTGGCGAGTCGTGACGTGGCGGATGGACGGGCGGTCGGCGAGGGCCTCCAGGATGTCCATGGTCTCCTCGCCGGGGACGGAGAAGACGTACGGGCAGCCCTCTGCCTCCAGGCAATCGACGAGCAGGTCGGCAGCGGAACGCGTGGGAGGGTGTGTCGGCATGACGGCTATAGCGTAGGCGACGTGCTCGACCGGGGTCAGCGCGGGCGTCGCCGTTCGGCCGGTGCGCGGGGGTTGGCGCGCCGCGTCGTCTTCCCGCCACGTTCGTCACCTCTGGTGAACCATCTGCCTCGAGCGATCCTGATTCGGGCCGCGCTTCAGCAGCGGTGAACGGTGACGCGCTGAAGGGGGTCCGAAGTGCCGGCGCGAGGTGCTCGAGCGTTTCTGGGCCGCGATCCTTCGGTCACGGTGAAGCGGCTTCGTCGAGCGGCGTGGATCTTCGCCGCCTATCAGGCCGGCCCGCCCGTTCGCCGTGCCGACGTTCAGTGGGGGTGAACCGCGGTGGCGAGGGCCAGCGAGGGCTGGCCAGGGTCGGCGAGGGCTCGACGGGCCTGAACCACGGTACTGGGGGCGATGGTCCATCCGGTGGAGGGCGCGAACCGCAGACCTGCAGTAGGGTCAGGGAGATCAGTCCCGCCTGCCAGTAGGTCCCCGTCATGCGCACCCTCCGCATCCATCCACGTTCCGCCATCGCGGATCCCGAGCTCGCCCGCCAGGCGACGCTGGATCTGCCGGGCACCGTGCCCACCCGCCGCGCGCGGGCACGAAACGTGGTCGCCCGCAGCCTGGTCGCCCGCAGCGTGGTCGCCCGCAGCCTGGCCTCGCTGCGAGGCCCGGCCGAGCCCGATCAGGTCATCGTCCTGACCCTCGTCCCGGTCCACGCCCGTCGCCGCTGACCAACCGGGGATCAGGGCACCGCGGCCGCCGTCAGGTCGCTGGGCATGCTCCACGAGTGGAGCGTCTTCATGTAGTTCGCCCGCTCGTAGGCGGCCGGATCCGCCACCGCGGCCTGGCTGGCGCTGCCACGCAGCTGGTTCACGGATGCGTACTCATGCTCGGTCATCCAGGCCCGCAGCTCCGCCTCCACGGTGCGCACGTGCTCGGGGCCGGAGCGCAGCAGGGCAGAGGTCATCATCGCGACGTCGGCGCCGACCATCAACGCCTTGAGCGCGTCCGTGCCCGAGTGGATCCCGGACGTCGCCGCCATCGACACGCCGAGGCCGAGCCGAGGTCGGAGCACGGCGATCCAGAGCATCGGCAGGCGAAGTTCCCATGGCCGGCTCAACTCGACGCGGTTGACCACCTCGAGGTCGTCCAGGTCCAGGTCCGGCTGGTAGAACCGATTGAACAGCACGAGCCCGTCCGCGCCGGCGTCCACGGCCCGCTGGGCGAAGCTGGCCATGGCCGTGTAGTACGGACTCAACTTGACCGCGAGCGGGATCGTCACCGCGGCACTCACCGTGCGGATCAGGTCCAGGTCCGCCTCCTCCATGTCCGCCGCCGACCGGCCCGGATCCGTGGCCACGCGATAGACGTTGAGCTCCAGCGCATCCGCCCCCGCGTCCTGCAGCCGCCGGGCGTACTGGACCCAGCCGCCGGCCGACGTCGCGTTGAGGCTGGCGATGACCGGGACGCTGGCCCCCGTCCGGATCGCCTCGAGGCGTCGCAGGTAGCCGTCGCCGGCCCCCACGAAGGACGCGATGTCCGGGAGGTAGTCGAGCGCCTCCGCGTACTGGTCCGTCCCGGCGTCCAGGGCCCGACTGAACTCCAACTCCTCGCTCAGGATCTCCTCCTCGAACAGCGAGGGCAGGACGACCGCGCCGATGCCGGCCTGCTCCAAGCGGCGGACCGCCGCGACCTCCCCGGTCAGTGGCGATGCGGAGGCCACGAGCGGGGAGCGCAGGGCGAGCCCCAGGTAGTCGGTGCTGAGATCGACGGTCATGCCGGTCCTCCGGTCTGGTCATCATCCGCGGTGGGTGGGTGCGGGAGGTGGGGCACACTGCGCTGGATGCCAGCGAGCTGGTCGTAGTAGCGCCAGCGCTCATCCGCGTCGGCCTGGGCGAGCGCGGCCAGTTCCGCGGCCCGCTCCGGGTGGCTTCGATGGAGGACGGCGAAGCGCGTCTCCGCCGCCATGAACGCGGCCACCGGGATGGTCGGCTTGCCCGAGTCCAGCTTGAACGGCTGGCCGTCATCCACTTCGCTGGGGTGGAAGCGATAGAGCGGCCAGTAGCCGCTCTTGACCGCGTCCTTCTGGTGGGACATGGACAACGACATGTCGATGCCGTGCGCGATGCACGTGCTGTAGGCGATGACCAGCGACGGGCCGGGCCAGGCGGCGGCCTCCAGCAGCGCCTTCGTGGTCTGGGCGTCATTGGCGCCCATGGCGACCTGGGCCACGAACACGTTCCCGTACGACCGCGCGATCGCGCCGAGGTCCTTCTTGCTGGTCTCCTTGCCCCCGGCGGCGAACTTGGCCACCGCGGCCCGCGGGGTGGCCTTGGAGGCCTGGCCTCCCGTGTTGGAGTACACCTCCGTGTCCAGGACCAGGATGTTCACGTTCCGCCCGGAGCTCAGGACGTGATCCAGACCGCCGAACCCGATGTCGTAGGCCCAGCCGTCGCCACCGACGATCCAGATCCCCTGTTCCACGAGGTCCGCGGCGAGCGCCAGCAGGTGCTGCGCGTCCGAGCGCCGCGGCCCGTCCGATCCAGCGACCGCCGCCAGGCGTTGGCGCAGCCGCTCCACGCGCTCGCGCTGCGCGGCGATCTGCGTTTCCGTGTCCTGCGGGCTGTCCAGAAGCTCGCGGACGAGGTCATCGCCGACGTCCTCAGCCAGGCGCGCCAGCAGCAGTCGGGCATGATCGGCCTGGGCGTCCAGCGCGAGGCGCATCCCGAGGCCGAACTCCGCGTTGTCCTCGAACAGCGAGTTGGCCCACGTGGGCCCACGGCCCTGGGCGTTGACCGTCCACGGGGTCGTGGGCAGGTTGGCGCCGTAGATGGACGAGCAGCCGGTCGCGTTGGCCACGATCATCCGATCGCCGAAGAGCTGGCTCACCAACCGGAGGTAGGGCGTCTCGCCGCACCCGGCGCACGCCCCGGAGAACTCGAACAGCGGCTCCAGGACCTGTGAGCCCTTGACCGTATCGTGAGGGATGAGGCTGCGGTCCAGGGGAGCGATGGACCGGAAGAAGTCCCAGTGCGGGCGCTCCACGTCACGGTGGTCCTCCACCGGCGCCATGTTGATGGCCTTGTGGCCGATCTCCGTCTTGCTCTTGGCCGGGCAGACGTCCACGCACACGCCGCAGCCCGTGCAATCGTCCGGAGCGACCTGGATCGTCAGTCGATGGTCCACGAGTTCGCGGGACTTGAACTCCTTGCTCTTGAAGCCGTCCGGCGCATCCGCGACCGCATCCGCGGGGAAGACCTTCATCCGGATGGTCGCGTGCGGGCAGACCATCGCGCACTTCCCGCAGTCGATGCAGATGGCGGCATCCCAGACGGGGATCTGCTGGGCGATCGCCCGCTTCTCGTACTGCGTGGTGCCCGTAGGGAAGGAACCGTCCACCGGCAGGGCGCTGACCGGCAGCAGGTCCCCGCGTCCGGCGATGAGCTCGGACGTGATGCGGCTGACGAAGGCGCGCGGATCCGCTTCGGCGGGGCTCGCGACCACCACGTCCGGTGCGGGCGTGCCGAGCGGGACGCGGACCAGGCCCTCAAGGGACCGGTCGATGGCCGCGAAGTTCCGTGCCACCACCGCCTCGCCGCGCTTCGCGTACGCCTTGGTGACGGAGGCCTTGATCCGCTCGATCGCCTCGTCGGCCGGGAGGACGCCGGACAGCCGGAAGAAACACGGCTGCATGACCGTGTTGATGCGGTTGCCCATGCCGACCTCCGCGGCGACCGCGAACGCATCGATGATCCAGAACTCGATGTGCTTGTCCACGAGCGCACGCTGGACGCTGCCGGGCAGTCGATCCCAGACCTCGTCCGCGCCGTACGGGGAGTTGAGCAGGAACGTAGCGCCGGGCTTCGCGTGCTCCAGGGCGTCCACCTTGCTGAGCAGGCCGAACTGGTGGCATGCGACGAAGTCCGCGCCGTCGATGAGATACGTGGAGCGGATGGGCTCCGGCCCGAAGCGCAGATGTGACACGGTCACCGAGCCCGACTTCTTGGAGTCGTACACGAAGTAGCCCTGGACGTACAGGTCCGTGCCCTCGCCGATGATCTTCACCGAGGCCTTGTTCGCGCCGACCGTCCCGTCCGAGCCCAGGCCGATGAACAGCGCCTGGACCTCCCCGGCGGGCCGCGGGTGCGTGAACGCGGCGTCCATCGGCAGGCTGAGGTGGGTGACGTCGTCGTAGATGCCGACGGTGAAGTGCCGCCTGGGCCGGGGCTCGATGAGCTCATCGAAGATGGGCTTGATCATGGACGGCGTCATCTCCTTGGATGACAGCCCGTAGCGGCCGCCGATGACGCGCGGCGCGACGGCGAATGGCGGCGCATCGTCGTCCATCGCCTCCGCGATGGCCGCGACCATCTCCAGGTAGAGCGGCTCGCCCACGGCGCCCGGCTCCTTGGTCCGGTCCAGGACCGCGATGGACCGGACGGTCTTCGGCAGGGCCGCGAGGATCGCGTCCGTCGGGAACGGCTGGAAGAGGCGGATGCGCAGCATGCCCACCCGCTCGCCCGCCGCGACGAGCGTGTCCACCGTTTCCTCCACGGCCCCGTTGGCGGAGCCCATGACCACGATGACCCGCTCGGCATCCGGTGCACCGTGATAGTCCACGAGGTGGTAACGCCGGCCGGTCCGTTCGGCGAGTTCGTCCATGACGTCCTGCACGATGCCGGGCACGGCCAGGTAGTAGGGATTGGCGGCCTCACGCGCCTGGAAGAAGACATCCGGGTTCTGGGCCGTGCCACGGACGACGGGCGCCTCCGGCGTCATGCCTCGGCGCCGGAACGCCAGGAGGTCGTCGTCGCGGACGAGCGCCCGCAGGTCGTCGTCCTCCAGGACCGCGATCTTGTTGACCTCATGGGACGTGCGGAAACCGTCGAAGAAGTGCAGGAACGGGACGCGCGAGCGGAGCGTGGCGGCGTGCGCCACGAGGGCGAAGTCGTGCGCTTCCTGGACGGAGCCCGCGGCGAGCATCGCCCAGCCGGCCGACCTGGCATGCATGACGTCACTGTGGTCGCCGAAGATGGACAGGGCGTGGGTGGCCAGCGTCCGGGCCGCGACATGGATCACCGCGGGAGTCAGCTCGCCGGCGATCTTGAACATGTTGGGGATCATCAGCAGGAGGCCCTGCGACGCCGTGAAGGTCGTGGCCAGCGCGCCCTTCTGAAGCGCCCCGTGCATGGCGCCGGCCGCGCCGCCCTCCGACTGGAGTTGGACGACATCGGGGACGGAGCCCCACAGGTTGGGCCGTCCGGCGGCGCTCCAGTCGTCGCTGTGCTCCGCCATCGGCGAGGCCGGAGTGATCGGGTAGATGGAAATGACCTCGCTCAGGGCGTACGCCACCCGCGCCGCCGCCTCGTTCCCATCGAGGCATTCCCACCGTTGCTGCATCGACATCTCCCGGAGCGTCTCGAACGTGCTGGACCGGCCGGCCCGCGTCCACCATACGCGCGGCGTGCAGGTCACGGGGTCGCCGGCCGGCCCGAAGATGACGTGACGTTCGGCCCGTGCCGGTCGGGTCGCCATGGCCGTCGCACCCGCCGGGCCGGATGACTCACGACCTTGCAATCGACCATGCGCGTCCCTACGATGCCCCCGGGGGCGACCGTCGGCGCGGCATGGCCAACTCACTCGATCTCATTCGCGGCCCTGGAGGGTCGCACCCGGGCCCGGCCACCAAGCAGCGACGCGTCGATGTGGAGGAGTCCGTACGCGGGAGGTCGAGATGGAACGACGTCAGTTCCTGACGAAGGCAGCACTTACGGCGGCGGCCGCCAGCGGAGCCAGTCTGCTGGCCGCCTGCGGGGTCCAGCAGACCTCTGCCGGTGCCTCTGGGCAGCCGGCGGCGCCACGGGGGGACGCCATCAAGTGGCGGCTCCAGACATACGCCGGCGCAGCGCTCGCCGAGCATGTCATCAAGCCGTCCATCGATGCGTTCAACCTGGCCGCCAATGGCGAGATGGTCATCGAGCTCTACTACGCTGACCAGCTGGTGCCGACCGGCGAGCTGTTCCGAGCGATGCAGCAGGGGACGGTTGACGCTGTCCAGAGCGACGACGACTCCATCGCCGCGCCCGTGGACATCTCCGTCTTCGGCGGGTACTTCCCGTTCGCGACGCGCTACAGCCTTGACGTGCCGGTCCTGTTCAACCAGTTCGGCCTGAACGAGATCTGGAAAGAAGCGTACGACGAGGTCGAGGGCGTGACCTGGCTTGGCTCCGGCGCCTGGGATCCGTGCCACTTCGCGACGGTCAAGCCGATCAACTCGCTGGCGGACCTGCAGGGGCTGCGCGTGTTCACGTTCCCCACCGCCGGCCGCTTCCTGTCGCGCTTCGGCGTCGTGCCCGTCTCGCTCCCGTGGGAGGACATCGAGGTCGCGGTCCAGACCGGTGAACTGGACGGCATCGCCTGGTCCGGCATCACGGAGGACTACACGGTCGGCTGGGCGAACGTCACGAACTACTTCCTGACGAACAACATCTCCGGCGCCTGGATCGGCTCGTACTTCGCCAACACGGCCTCCTGGGAGAAGGTGCCGCCGCACCTGCAGGCCCTGTTCAAGCTGTGCATGGACAGCTCGCACTACTACCGCCAGTACTGGTACTGGGGTGGCGAGGCCGACCTGCGCGTCAACGGCGACCGGCTCCAACTGACCACGATCTCGGACGAGGAGTGGGCGACCGTGGAGGCCGAGGCGCTCAAGTTCTGGGACGAGATCGGCGGCACGAGCGAGCGCACCGCGCGGGTCGTCGAGATCTTCAAGCAGTACAACGAGCTGATGACCAAGGCCGGGCGGCCGTACCGGTTCGGCTGACCGGCTCCCCACCGTCCTGACGCGCGACCCACCACTGCCCCACCCGTCCATGCCTGGCGTCGTGAAGGCGTACGTCCGCTTCGTCGATGCGCTCAACCGGCGCATCGGCGGAGTGGTCATGTACATGATCTTCGTGATGATCGGCGTGCTGCTGTTCGCGGCGATCTCGCGCTACTTCTTCAACACGCCCTACATCTGGGCAGTGGAGTTGTCGCAGTTCCTGATGGCCGCCTACTACACGCTGGGCGGCGGCTTCTCGCTCCAGCAGGACGCCCACGTCCGGATGGACGCGCTCTACTCGCGCTGGCAGCCGAAGACGATGGCGTTCTGGGATTCGATCACGGCGTTCGGCCTGGTCTTCTACCTGATCTGGCTGCTCATCGGCGGCTTCTCCAGCACGTTCTATTCGCTGGAGACGCAGCAGACCGCCCACTCCGCCTGGGCACCCCTCATCTGGCCGATCAAGGCGATCATGACCGTCGGCATCGGGTTGATGCTGCTGCAGGCGGTCGCCATCTTCTTCCGTGACCTCGCGCACGTCACCGGGCGGGATCTCGAATGAGTTACGAGCTCATCGCGATCCTCATGTTCTCCACCATGATGCTGATGCTGCTGACCGGGCAGCGCGTGTTCGGCGCCATCGGCTTCGTGGCCACGGTCTTCGCGCTGGTGCTGTGGGGCGAGGGTGCCGCAGAGCTGCCCTTCTCCGCGGCCATCAAGCTCCTCAACTGGTACCCGCTGCTGACCCTGCCCCTGTTCATCTACATGGGCTACATGCTGTCGGAATCCGGCATCGCGGGCGACCTGTACAAGATGTTCCACGTCTGGTCCGGGCCGCTGCCCGGCGGCCTGGCGATCGGCACCATCCTGCTGATGGTCGCGGTGTCCGCGATGAACGGCCTGAGCGTGGCGGGCATGGCCATCGGGGCGAGCATCGCCCTCCCGGAGCTGCTCCGGCGTGGCTACGACAAGACGATGGTGACCGGGGTCATCCAGGCGGGCAGCTCGCTGGGGATCATGATCCCGCCCAGCGTCGTGCTCGTCCTGTACGGCATGATCGCGCGCCAGCCGGTGAGCCAGCTGTGGCTGGCCGGGGTCTTCCCGGGGCTGCTGCTGGCCAGCCTGTTCATCGCGTACATCGTCATCCGGACCAGGCTCCAGCCGCACATGGGGCCGCCGCTCCCGCGCGAGGAGCGCGATCTGTACGACTGGCCGGCTCGCATCCGCCTGCTGGGCGCGGGCGTCCTGCCGCTGCTGATCATCTTCTCCATGACCGGGCTGTTCGTGCTCGGCGTCACGAGCCTCGTGGAGAGCTCGGCGGTGGGTGCCGGCATGGCCACGTTCGTTGCCTTCGTGAAGGGCCGGATCACCCGCGAGGTCATGCAGAACACGCTGGTCAAGAGCCTCAGGGTCAGCGCCATGTTCATGTGGGTGATCCTGGCGGCCCTGGCGTTCGGGGCGGTGTTCGACGGCCTGGGCGCGGTCCGCGCGATCAGCTTCCTGTTCCTGGAGCAGTGGCACCTGGAACCGTGGCAGGTCCTCGTGATGATGCAGCTCACGTACATCCTCATGGGGATGTTCCTGGACGACACCGCGATGCTCATCATCGTCGCGCCGCTGTTCATCCCGCTGGTCATCGCCCTGGGCTTCAACCCGATCTGGTACGGCGTGCTCTACACGATCACCTGCCAGGTCGCGTACATGACCCCACCCTTCGGTTACAACCTCTTCCTGATGAAGGCGATGGCGCCACCGGAGATCTCCACCAAGGACATCTACCGGTCCATCATCCCGTTCGTGGGGATCATGATCGTCGGCTTGATCATCGTGTCCCTCTTCCCGGAGATCGCGCTGTGGCTGCCGGAGACGGTGTTGAGCGGGCGCGGCCCCGCGGAGTGATCGGCGGACTCGTGGCGGCCAGCGGTGGCCCGGGGACACGGCGGAGGCCCGGAGGCCCGGAGGCCTCACCCCCGGCGCCCTCATCCCAGCGCCCTCATCCCAGCGCCCTCATCCC
>JBBEBL010000007.1:0-20026 GCA_040882345.1 Chloroflexota bacterium | reverse complement strand
AGGCCTCACCCCCGGCGCCCTCATCCCAGCGCCCTCATCCCAGCGCCCTCATCCCCACCGCCCGTTCACTGCCGGTGATCGACTCGGACTCTTGCGCCCCCGACGCGGCGCGCGCGCCGGCCGACTTCGGCCACGGTGAACGTTGACAGCGTGAACGCCCGCCGATAGGCCCCGGGTCGGACGGACAGAGGTTCTACGCCCCCATCGCTTCACCGCAGACGAACGTGCCGGTGGGAACGCCGGCGCGGGACTGGCTGGGTGCCGGCCCCGAGGCGCTTGACCCTGCAAACCTTCACCAAGGCTGAAACCGGGGCCGGAGCCGGGAACCGGAGGCCGCCGTGTACCTAGCTGGCGCATTCGATCCCGCGCCTGCGTGCGGGACCCTCTCTCGACTCCCGCGGAGATCGGCTGGGTCGGCGGACCCCTCACGCTCTCTATGAATGGAGACCCAGTGGACGTTCGATGGAGACGGCGGAGGTCCGGCCTATGACCCTGTCTCGATGGCCTAGCTATTTGCGCAATGACGCAATAACCTGCTATGGTGGGGCGAGTCGTGGGACGAGTCGTTCGCCGGCCAGGCAGCCTTCCAGACCAGTCAACGGTGACGAGAATGGCCTCACAGACTCCCTTTACCTTCGGAACTCGCCTCGTCGGCTCGGTCGCCGACGCCCGGCCTCGCGTCGAGGCAGCCCTCAGGGCAGAGGGGTTCGGCATCCTGACCGAGATCGACGTCCAGAGCACGATGAAGGCAAAGCTGGGGGTCGACCGGCCGCCATTCCTGATCCTCGGTGCCTGCAACCCGAAACTTGCCCATCGGGCGCTCGATGCCGATCCGTCGATCGGGGCGCTCCTGCCCTGCAACGTCGTCCTGCGGGCGGACGGAGAGGAGACGATCGTCGAGGCGATGGACCCGCTGGCCGTCCTCGGTATCGTCGAGAGCGTCGGGGTTCATGCGGTCGCCGAGGAGGCCAAGGCGCGCCTCGAGCGCGCGATCTCGACCCTGGACGTTTCGGTCGTGACGGAGCGGTCGTGAGCGTAGCCGGGCGAAGGGACGGCCGTCGCCCAGGCTGATGAGCATGACCGGACCGGACGTGGCGACACCGGGACGGGATGACCCGCCCCGGCGCACCGGTGCTCTCCCCTGCGAGGGGAAACTACTGGTTTGGAGCTAGAAGGTAGGGGGGAACGCCGGGAAGTCCTCCGAGAGTTGGGTGTTCCCGGGGGCCTCCGCAGCCTCCTCGGAAACGACCGGGCACAGGACGACGACACCCGGGTGGGCGATCGTCACCAGGCCGGCAGCCTGTGCGGCCAGGATGTCCTCGGCGTCGTCGAAGAGCACCTCGGGGTAGTGGGCGGACGCGTAGGGCGAGGCCAGGATGTCCGCGAGCGTCTTGCCCGGGGCACTGTTGACGACGTTGACGTTCCAGTGGGGGGTGTAGCCCGCTTCACCCGGGATGAACTCGGCGACGTTGCCCTGGAAGGCGCGGTCCCCACCGATCAGGTAGAGGTCGTTCTCTCCTCGCTGAGTGACGCCTTCCTCGACGCCGCCGGTCAGGGGGAGCAGGTAGTAGATCTCCTCTCCCTCGTACCAGCCGTTTGCCGTGATGGTCCCCGTTGCCGCGGGCTTGCCGGCCGCGGCAGCCGGACCAGCCGCTGCTACCGAACCGATGGTCATGGCCAATGTGAGCAGCGCGAATAGTGTCTTGCGACGCACTGGTGTTCTCCACTTCTGTGCCGAGCCTCAGGCGCAATTCACGTCTTGGAGGCAGTCCTCGCCCGGTCTGGGCGACGGCTCGATGGCTGTGACCGATACTCGCGCCGGGACGTGACAGGACGATGAAGGTCTGGTGACGGCCGTGTGACGACAGAAGAACGTCGACATCGCCGGCGCCGAAGATCGGCAGAAACCGGCGATGTCGTTGTGGATATAGCGTTGGCCCTGATCGGTCTAGTTGCGGCCGGGCGCCTCGCAGGTGCTGCCGCCCTGGTCGGGTTCGCGGCAACCACCATCGCTGGTGATCGCGCCCGGCCCGCCGGGAAGGACCGCCTGGCGGGTGGCCTGGAGGACCGGCGTGCCGCCCACGCCGCCGAGGCGGAGCTGGGCGATGGCCAGGCGCTGGAGCCCCAGGAACTGGCTCTGGCAGGTCCCGTTACCCGAGCCGTTGGTCGTCAGCTCGCAGATCGCCGAGAAGGCGGTCGCGTCGGCGAACTGGCCGCGGATGACGACCGTGTAGGTCGTGTCGGAGGCGAGCCCGCTGAAGCGGAATGCCGAGCTCCAGGCGGTGTCCGGCTCCTCCTCGCTGGTGCCCTTGATGTAGTTGATGACGCCGCTCCCGGCGCCATCCGGCGCGAGCGAGCCGGCAACCGGCGCGAAGACGAGCTTGTTGTTCGACTCGTGGGCCGCGAGTGCCGACGCCGGCAGGGCGAGCAGCGCGACGAGTCCGAGCAGGGCGATGAGCTTGCGCATGACGATCCTCCATATGGGGTTGACGGGAATCACTTCGATGGCCGACGCTCGATCGGTTCATTCGGCTTCAGATGAACCGAACGGCGCCCAGCCGACGAAGGGTGGAGTGATGGAGGAGCGCACTTCGGAGGACGAGCTCCTTGCCGCAGTCGCCACGGGCGATGAGGCCGCCTTCGGCGCGCTCTACGATCGGTTTGCGCGGCCGCTCTACGCGCTCGGACTGCGCTGGCTGCAGGATGTCGAGGATGCTGAGGAGCTCGTGAACGACACGCTGATCCGCGCCTGGCGCCAGGCAGACCGGTTCGATCCGGCCCGCGGTCGCGCCGGCGCGTGGATATTCGGGATCGCCCGCCATGTGGCGACCGACCGGCTGCGATCGCGCAGCCGCCGGCCGGGCCCGCCGGTCGAGGGCGCGCCGGAGCCCATCGGCCATCTGGATGTCGACGCCCTCGCCGAGGCCTGGGAGATCGCGGCGGCGCTGGAGCATCTGCCGGTAGTCCAGCGCGAGGTCCTGCTCCTCGCGTACCGCGACGACCTCAGCCAGTCACAGATCGCCGAAGTCCTCGGGGTGCCGCTCGGCACGGTGAAGAGCCGGACCTACCACGCACTGCGGGGCATGGCGGGGTTGCTCGGGCCGATCATCCCGATGGCCCTCGACGAGGCGGCGCCGACGGCTCCAATGAGCGGAGGACGACGATGACCGGATCAACCGAGCACGGCGTCTGGCGGGAGCAGGTCGCCGGGACGATCATCGAGCGACGCCCACCGGACCCGACGCTGGCCGCTCACCTCGCCGAGTGCGCCGAATGCACCGACGCCTGGCGACAGTTGAGTGGCGCCTCCGCTCGGCTCATCGCGGCTGCCCGAACCCTTCCACTCGAGGCCGATCCGCCTGCCCAGCTCCGAGATCGAGTGCTGGCAGCCCGACGACGGGCCGAGACCAGCATCCTGCTGCCTGCCGGCCAGCCGCCTGCCGGCCAGCCGCCTGCCGGCCACGCGCCACCGGCCGTGGTGCCGGCGCGTGGTTCGTCGGGCCGTGGCTGGTTCGGGCGGATCGCGTGGGGCGGTGGCGGGGCTCTCATCGGCGCCTCCGCCGTCTTCGTGCTTGTGGTACTCGGCAGCTCGCGCGTGACCCCGGAAGTGATTCCCCTGTCGGGTTCGATCCTCGCACCGGCGGCGTCCGGCTCGCTTCTCCTCGAGCGATCGCCCGACGGCAACGTCCACGTCGAACTCGCGATGTCAGGTCTCCCGAGCTCGGACGCCGGTCATTTCTACGAGCTCTGGTTCGTGGGCGATGGCGGTCGCGTGAGCGCCGGCACGTTCCGCTCGGATGGCTCGCCGATCGCCCGGGCATTCACGACGGCGGCCGACCTCGAAGCGTATCCCCGGATCGGCATCACCCTCGAGGTGGACGACGGCGATCCCGGCGCGTCCGACCAGCGGGTCGCCGGCTCAGGCTAACCGGCAAGGCGATCGCGGCTCCAGGCTCACCCCCCGTCGGACATACAGGGCCCCGACACCCTTCGTGGGGACGCTCGATTGCCAGACCGAACGGGCCGGCTCGCTCATGCCGGGCGCGACCCCGTGGCGACGGGCAGTCCCGCGAGTCGCCACTCGGGGAAGCCGTCCTCGAGCCGACGAGCGCGGCGCCCGGACTTTCGGAGGATCGCGACGCCCTGCGGGGCGAGTGCGCAGTAGGGACCCCGGCAGTAGGCGACGATCTCGACACCGGCCGGCAACTCGGCGAGGTGCGCCTCGAGCTCGGCGAGCGGGATCGAGATGGCTCCCGCAATGTGGCCGGCCTCGTACTCCTCGCCTGGCCGGAGGTCGACGACGACCACCTCGCCCGAGTGGACGCGCTCGAGCAGCTCGGCCCGGCTCACGGCCTCGACTGGTTCACCCATGTACGCGCGCGCCGCCAGCTCGGCGTCAGCAAGCCGGCCTGTGGCAACGGTGCGGACCGCCGTCAGGAGCGCGTACACATCGTCCCCGGCGAGACGGTAGAGGATCCGAGTCCCGTCCCGACGCGAGACGATGAGACCCGCCCGCCGCAGAGCCTGGAGGTGCGATGACGCCAGGCCGACCGAGATGGAGGCCCGTGCCGCGAGGACCTCCACGCTGCGTTCGCCCTGGGCGAGCAGGTCGAGGAGCTCGACCCGGTGCGGGTTGGCGAGCGCGCGGCCGATCCGGGCGAACTGCTCGTGCAGCTCGTCCATCGCTGTGCGATCAGGGGCGATCGTCTCTGTTCGTTCCGCTTGCACCAGGTGCGCCTCCGGACTTCGGCATCTCTTCGTGGCTGCTATTCTAATGGTCCTTGGAATACTTGAACAGACCACCCAGACCACCGCGACCACGGCGACATCCGTCGGAGCAGGCCAGGGAGGATGGGACACACCGTTGGCCAAGACACTCATCGTCCTCAACGAACCCGCCTACGGCAATGAGCGCACCTACAACGGACTGCGCCTGGCGCTGTCGCTCGCCAAGGCCGAGGAGGTCGAGCTCCGCGTCTTCCTGATGGGCGACTCGGTCACCGCGGCAAAGCCACTCCAGAAGACCCCGGAGGGTTACTACAACCTCGAGCGGATGCTCCGCGGCCTCGCCACCAAGGAGGTCCCGGTGGGGACCTGCGGGACCTGCATGGACGCGCGGGGCCTCACCGACCTGGACCTGACGACTGGCGCCCACCGCTCCTCGATGGCGGAGCTGACGACCTGGACGATCTGGGCCGACAAGGTCATCACGTTCTGATGGCGGGCAGGACGGTCCTGGTCCTCGGCGGCGGGGTCGGCGGGCTCGTGACCGCGAACGAGCTTCGCCGGCGACTAGACCCAACCGATCGGGTCGTTCTCGTCGAGCGCGAACGGCAGCACCTCTTCCAGCCCTCGCTGCTGTGGCTGATGGTCGGCCGCCGCCGGCGCGACCAGATCGAGCGGCCCCTCCGCGAGCTCCTCGCGCCGGGCGTCGAGCTCATCGAGGCCGAGGTCCGCTCGATCGACCCGGTCGCCCGTCGTGTGGACACGACGGCCGGGGTCCTCGAAGGCGACGCGCTCGTCATCGCGCTCGGGGCCGAGCCGGACCGCGACGCCGTGCCCGGCTACCGCGAGGCCGCGCTCGACTTCTTCTCGCCGGAGGGGGCCGCCGCCTGTGCGCGGGCGCTCGATGGGTTCGGGGGCGGCCGGGTCGTCGTGACCGTCGCTGGTCTCCCCTACAAGTGCCCTGCCGCCCCCTACGAGGCGGCCTTGCTGCTCGACGACGAGCTGCGCCGCCGCGGCATCCGCGAGCACTCCGAGATCGACGTCTACAGCCCGGAGCCCGCGCCGATGCCGGTCGCTGGCTCGGTGATGGGTGCCGCCGTGGTCGGCCTCCTCGAGGCCAAGGGGATCGAATTCCATCCCGGGAGCCGGGTCGAGCGTTTCGAGCTCGGCAGTCGCGAGATCATCTTTGCCGACGGGAGCCGTGTCGGGTACGACCTCCTCGCCGGCGTTCCACCCCATCGAGCACCAGCGGTGGTCCGCGAATCTCAGCTTGCCGGCGACGCGGGCTGGATCCCGGTCGACCGGGCCACGCTTGAGACCCACCATCCCGGCGTCTACGCGATCGGCGACGTGACGACGATCACCCTGGCGAACGGCAAGCCGCTTCCGCGCGCGGGCGTCTTCGCCCACGGTGAAGGCCTCGTCGTCGCCCGCCGGACCGCCGCATCGTTCGCCGGTCGCGCGGCCACCGACGCCTTCGACGGCGTCGGCTATTGCTGGGTCGAGTCCGGGGCTGGGCGCGCGGCCTTCGCCGCCGGGGAGTTCTTCGCCGAGCCGGACCCAACGCTCACCCTCCGCACGCCGGGACGGTCCTGGCACGCCGGCAAGGTGCTCTTCGAGCGCTCGTGGATCGGCGGCCGCCTGGAGCGGCGACTGGCCCACGCGGGTCTTGTCGTTGGAAGCCGGCTGGCCGGGCTCCGGGTGACCCCCTGAGGACGCGAGGCCGACCCAACGTTGACCAAGTCTTGACGCGATCCGACAACCCAGGTTGAGGTGACCCGCTCAGACTGATAGACGCAGGGCGGAGGCCCTGTTTGGAAACCGCACAAGGAGAGACCAATGATGGGATATGGCTTCGATGGCGGCGCCCTCGGGTGAGCCGACGCCGACGCCTACGCCGACGCCGACGCCGACGCCGAGGGACCTTGGAGGTCATCCTGCCGCCCAGTCTCAGAGTAGTGAGAACAGCAGGAACCACTCCCCTACCCAACCACCGGCGAGCCCGCTACGTTCTCCCCACGGGATCACTTGAACGTCTGACGTTCACCTGACTCCGTCCGGCATGTTCAACCTGATCGCCCGCCGGATTGACAAGATCCGGGCTAACGGACGTGCCAGCCGCGCGCGAGGAGATGCGCCCAAGGGGATGGGTCCATGTGCGCCCGGCCACCGACAGCCCGCTCAGGCGGGCAGCCGTTCCGGCCGACCGAACAGGTAGCCCTGGCCGAGGTCGATCCCGAGCGCCTCCAGGGCACTCGCCTCCTCCTCGGTCTCGACTCCTTCCGCGATCAGCCGGCACCCGGTGCGCAGCGCGTAGTACTGGAAGCCGGCCGCCATCGCCTGGCGAAGCTCATCGCCGTCGATCCCGCGGACGAGGCTGATGTCGAGCTTCGCGAAGGCCGGTCGAAGCTCGAGGATATGGCGCAGGCTGGCGTACCCGGCGCCGGCGTCGTCGACCGCGATCTCCACGTCGCCGAGCGCGGCGATGGCGTTCCGCAACAGGGAGTAGTCGGCGATCGGCACGTGTTCGGTCAACTCGAGAACGAGTGGTCGCGCCGAGACGGCGAGATGGCGCCGCAGGCGCGAGCCCGCGCTCAGCGCGACGGCCGGCGAGACGTTGAGGCTCAGGAACACCACATCCGGGAGCTTCGGCGCCTCGACCAACGCCGCTTCGATCGCCGCGAGTTCGAATTCGTCACCCAGGCCGTGGGCGGCCGCCTCGGCAAAGCGCACGTCTGGTGCCGTCCCGTCAGCAAACCGGGTCAGCGCCTCGAAGCCGACGACCCGGCGCGTCTCGAGCACCACGATCGGCTGGAAGACCGGATAGAAGGCGCGCGCCGCAAGGTCGCTGCGCAGCTTCGAACGCACCGCCCCGATCTCGAGTCGATCGGCAAGGGCGGATCCGGCAACCGCCGTGAGGATGCTCGCATAGTCGATCGCGGCCGCCATCAAAGTGGCCTGCTCGCCGAGGGACGGGGCGGTGCGTTCGTTCCCCGCCCCGATATTGAGAACACCAACCAGGACGTCTCCGGCGTAGATCGGCGCCCCGGCGACGAGCGCGAGGTCGACCGGCCAGAACGAATCGCTTGATTCCCCCGGCTCGCGCGGTGGCACGCGTTCGGTCCACGGCCCCTGGCGCGCCTTCGACAGGAGATCGTGGGCGCGGCGGGCAGGCAACGCCGGTCCGCCGCGCCTGATGCCTTCGCTGCAGTCGTACGTCGCAAGCGGCTGAAGGCGATCCTCCGATACGACCTGCAGGACGCCGATGAACGGGCTGTCGGTTCGCGTGGCGAGCTCGTTGACGACCGCTTCGGCCGCCACCTCAGGTTCCGTGGAGATGACCATGTGGCCGAGCGCCGACACGACGCTCGTTCTGACGCGCAGCTCATCTGCCACGAGTCTCGACCAGGCGGCGTGGCTGCGCAGGTGCGCCCGGACTCTGGCCACCACCTCGTCGAGGCGGACCGGCTTGGGCAGGAAGTCGTCGGCCCCGGCGTCCAGGCCTTCGATGACGCTCTGGCTGGCCCCGGAACCGGTCATCAGCAGTATCGGCAAGGTGATGGTCTCCGGCCGCACGCGCAGCGCACGCACGACATCGGTCCCGGACATCGCCGGGAGGCCCATGTCGAGGACCAAGATGTCGACCGGCTGAGTTCCGAGGATCTCCATCGCGGCTTCGCCGCTGCCAGCCTCAAGGACGTCGAAGCCGTCGCGGCGCAGTGCATGCGCGATCAGCCGTCGGAGATCATCGGTATCGTCAACGACCAGCACGCGGCCGGCCGCGGGACATGGTTCGGTCATATTGCGCCCATGCTTATGGTCGACCGGTGCTCGCAGGCGCGGGCCACGGCCCCGACGAGCCCGTCGGCAGTTCGTCGCGCGCGTAGCCGAACGTGGCTTCGTCCGAGGGATTCAGGGTAGCTGCTGCGGGCCGACGAATCGATCGCGACGATCAGGTTGGGCGAGGCGTCCAGAACCGCAAGCGTCCCACCCTGTACCACGGACGGTCCCGGCCGTACGTCGGCCGCATGCTGCCAGACGGGACGCTGCATGACCCGAATCTCCCTCCGGCCGATCCCGTGCGCGGCGACGGTAGCCTTCAGCCGCCAGGTTGGCCAAGCGTACTTTGCCTTGGTGACTACCGTCGATCGGTGGTGCGCCCGATCAGCCGGCTCGCGGGACCACCGCGTCCGCAACGCCGTCGTGGGGAAGCTGGAGCGGTCAGGGCCGGGCGAGGCCCGGTTCTGGGGTATCGAGAATCCTCCGAACGATGCGAGCGAGCGCCTCCGGCGTGAACGGTTTCTCTAGGTAGTTCGCGCCGTGCTCGAGTAGGTCGTGGTTGCCCACGGCTTCCACCGCGTAGCCGGAGATGTACAGAACGCGGAGTCCCGGCCAGAGCGCGACCAGGCGCTCGGCGAGCTCGGGGCCACGCAGGCCGGGCATCATCACGTCGGTGATCAGGATCTCGATCGAGTCAACCGTTGCCGCAAGCTCGACGGCTGTCTGTCCACCCGGTACGGCCAGGACCGTGTAGCCATACCGGGCAAGGATCGTCTCGGCCAGGGCGCGGACTTCGGCGTCGTCCTCGACCAGAAGGATCGTCTCCGTGCCACCGATCGGCGTCTGCGACGTCCGGCGATCGACCTTCCCGGCCGCGCTGCCGTCGGCCTCGACTCGGGGCAGGTAGGTCTTGAAGGTCGTGCCCATGCCCGGCTCGCTGTAGACCCAGATGTTGCCGCCGCTCTGCTTGACGATCCCGTACGTCGTGGCGAGCCCGAGGCCGGTGCCCATGCCCGGTCCCTTGGTCGTGAAGAACGGCTCGAACAGCCGGGCCATCGTGGCCCCATCCATGCCGACCCCAGTGTCGCTCACGGCGAGCATGACGTGTGGGCCGGGCTGCGCATCCGTGTGGCTCGCCACATACGCGTTGTCAAGCAGGACGTTCGCCGTCTCGATCGTCAGCCGACCGCCCTCCGGCATCGCGTCGCGTGCGTTTGTTACGAGGTTCATGATGACCTGCTCGAGCTGACTCGGGTCCGCCCGCACGCTGCCGAGCTCCGGGTCCAGCACGACGGTGAGCACGATCGTGTCGCCGATCAGTGGGCGGAGAAGGGCATCGATCCCCTGGACGACAGGGTTGAGATCGAGCACCTCCGGGTTCAGAACCTGGCGCCGACTGAAGGCGAGCAGCTGTCGGGTGAGACGAGCGGCCCGATCCGATGCGTCAATGATCCGCTCCGCGTAGGAACGGCGCTCGTCGGCGGGATCCAGGTCGCCCGCGAGGAGCTGCGCATAGCCCGAGATCGTCATCAGGAAGTTGTTGAAGTCGTGCGCGATCCCGCCGGCCAGATGCCCGATCGCCTCCATCTTCTGGGCCTGACGGAGCTGGTTCTCCAGCTCCTGCCGCGCGCTGATGTCCCGAACGACCGAGATGAACACCGGCGGTTGCTCGGCCCTGGCCATCCACAGCCGCACCTCGACCGGGTAGGTCGAGCCGTCCTTCCGGCGCTGGAGCGTCTCGATCCGGAGCTGGTCCCGCGCCCCGCTGCGGAGCGGCTCGAGCAGCGCAGTGACCGCGTCGACCGTGTAGTCGGACTGGAGGTCGGCAGGCGTCATGCGGCTGAATTCGTCTTCCGTGTAGCCGAGGTTGCGCCGGGCAGTGGCGTTGGTCTGGACGAAGCGCAGCGTCTCGGCATCGAGGACGTGGATCTCGTCCGACGACTCGTCGAGCAGCCGCCCGAGACGCGTCTCCGCGGCGCGGGAGTGCCGGAGGTCATCGATGAGGGCTCCGCTCTCGAGCATCGTGCCGACATGCTCGGCCAGGGTCGGCAGCAGCTGCTCGTCGTCGTCGGTGAAGCCACCATCGAGGCTGTTCGCGACGTAGAGCTGTCCGAGCTGTCGATCTGCGCCGTAGACGGGGACGATGAGCAGGTCGGCAAGCGGCGGATGACCTGACGGCGTCCCCTGGGATCGTGAATCGTCAGAAACCGCGGGAACTCGGACAGCCTGGCCGCGCGCGAGGTCGAGGCCGAGCAGCCCCCTTCCGACGGGCGGGTGACGGCCGGCCTGTACCTCCTCCGAATGGCCCGAGGTGACGAACAGCGTACCTCCGTCACGCTCGCGCACAAGGAGCGCTGCGTACTCGGCACGGAGCGCCTCGCGTGCGAGCTCGACCGCGCGCTGGCTGGCCGCCTCGCGTCCGTGCCGGATCCCGAGATCACCGGCGGCCCGCTGGAGCTGCTGGATCCGTTCACGCAACCGTCGCTCGCGTTCGAGGGCACGAGCATTCTGGATGGCAACTGCGGTCTGGTCACCTAGGGTTCGAAAGCGGCGCAACTCCTCGGATCGGAAGACCCGGTCGCCGGGAAAGCCCGGGACGAGGAGACCGATGAGGCGCGCCTGGACGACGAGCGGCACGACGAGGAGCGTCGTGCCGGCCCCCCCCCCCCCCCCCCCCCCCCGCCCGCCCGCCCAGCCAGCGATCGAGACCCGCCGACGATCCGTCGTCCAGACCCACGACAACCGACTCGCGGTCCACGAGCGTAGCCGGATCGAGCCCCAGGCCGGCGAACGGGAACGGCACGGCGGACGACGAGCCATCGAGCACGACCGGGCCGTCACTGGTCACGCGCAGTTCACAGACGGTGGCGTCGTCGCACAGGCCGATCACCACCGTCGTAGCGCCACTCAACTCGCGCGTGCGCGTGGCGATCATCCCGAGCAGCTGGTCGAGGTCGTGATCCGTCGTCAGCCCGAGGCCGATCTCGCCGACCGTCCCCAGCTCCGTCTCGATCCTTTCGGCGGCGGCCATGAGCGCTTCGACCACCTGCGCCCGCTCGAAGGACAGGATCAGCTCGTCCGATGGGCCGGCGAGACGGTGGCGCTGGGCTCGAGTCCGCTGCCGCCAGCGATGGACCTCATCCAGCAGACGCGCGACCCGCGTCACCAGCTCGTCGGGTGAGAACGGCTTCGTCAGGTAGTTGTCGGCGCCGACCTCGAGGGCGCGGATGATGTCGGTCGCGCGATCGCGCTGCGTGAGGACGACGACCGGGACGTGGCGTGAGTGTGTGTCGTCCTTGAGGCGGCGGCACATCTCGAAGCCGTCCATCTCCGGCATCTCGACGTCGGTGAGGACGAGATCGATATCGCCCTTCGCGATCCGCACCAGGGCCGCAGCCCCATCGCCAACGACGACGACACCGTAGCCGTGCGCCTCCAGGGTGAGCCGGATCATCTCGGCCTGGGTACTGCTGTCCTCGGCGACGAGGATGAGCGGGGTGGGTCGTGGCTCGCGGGACGCGGGGGAAGCATCGCCGCGCGGCGGTATACCGGGCGAACGCGGCTTCGCCGGGCGAGCGCGGCGGTTCCCCGGGGAGGCCCCGCTCATCGGGCGCCGGCCGGGCGGCCTGGCGGGGTGATCGTCAGCGCGGCGATCGTCGGACCAAGCTCTTCGACGGACAGGGACCGCTCGACGGCGCCAGCTTTCATGGCGGCGTCGGGCATGCCGTACACGGCCGAGCTTGCGGCATCCTGGGCGAGTGTCACCGCGCCGGTTGCACGCAGGCGGGCGAGACCGTCCACGCCGTCGCGGCCCATGCCCGTCAGGATGACGCCGATCGCGCCATCGCCGTATGCCTCCGCGACCGAGTCGAACAGCGCGGTGGCCGCGGGCCGGTGGCCGCCGATCGGCGGTCCGGGGTCGAGACGAACGGTCCCGCCGGCGGTCACCCGAAGATGCGAACCGTCTGGCGCGAGCAGCACGACGCCGCCGGCGAGTACGTCGCCGTCGCGGGCGATCCGTACCGGCGCCGGAGCCGCGTCCGACAGCCAGCGTGCGAGCCCGCCGATGAAGCCCTCCGACATGTGCTGGACGACGAGGATCGGCAGCGCGAAGTCGCGTGGCAGGTCGCCGAGCAGCCGGTAAAGGACCGCCGGACCGCCCGTCGAAGCCGCGATCGCGACGACCCGAACGGGCCGCGGAGGATCGAGCGGAGGCGTCGGCGCACGCGGAGCGCCCCGCTCGATCCGCCGGACGACGCGCACCCCGGCCATCAGGCGCAGCTCGGCGAGCAATGCGTCGCGACGCGCCGCAAAGCGCTCATCGGACGGCCCGACCGGGCGCGCCACGACCGACAGCGCCCCGGCGGCGAGCGCGTCGTAGGTCATGCGGCCATCGACCTCGGAGCTGGCCGTCACGACGACGATCGGGGTCGGCACCTCGCGCATGATCCGCCGCGTCGCCTCCACGCCGTCCAGGTGCGGCATGTGCAGATCCATCGTCACGACCGCGGGCCGAAGCCGCGCGACGGCGTCGACCGCCGCCGCACCGTCGGGCACGGCCGCGACGAGCTCGAACTCCTGCACCTCCTCCAGGATCGCGGTCAGCAGCGCGCGGGTGACCGCGCTGTCCTCGGTCACGATGACGCGGATGCGGGCCGCCGGCTTCATCATCCGACGAGCCGATGGATCGTCTCGAGGAGCACGCGCTGGTCGAACGTGTGCTTGAGCAGGTACGCGTCGGCCCCGGCATCCAGGCCCTGCTCCTGTTGTTCGGGCGCGTCGAGCGCGGTGACGAGCACGACCGGCAGATCGCGCGTCTTCGGGTCGGCCTTGATCCGCCTGGTCAGCTCGAACCCGTCGAGGCGCGGCATGTCCACGTCGCTCACCACCAGGTCGACATGCTCGCGCCGGAGGGCAGCCAGCGCCTCGAGCCCGTCGGTCGCGACCGCGACCGCGAAGCCGGCCGCCTCGAGGATGCTCTTCTCGAGCGTCCTCGTCGTCACCGAATCGTCCACGACGAGGATCGATACCGGTCGCAGAACGTTCATCGCAGGTTCCTGGTGGACCCGGACCGGCGACCCCGACCGATTGGTCGTGGCGGCCTGCACGAGTTCTCCCGAATCGAGGACGAGCATCAACTCCTCGTCGCCGATGATCGCGGCGCCCGCCACGAGGGGTGATCCTCCCGTCGACTCGAGCAGCGCACCGAGGCCCTTGACCACGACCCTGATCGCGCTGCGGACGACATCGACGAGCAGGCCAACGCGTTCGTCACCGGCCTTCATCACGACGGCGATCCGCGGGCCATCGCCGCCGGCACCGACCGGCCGGCCGCCGAGCAGTTCGCCGAGGTCAGCGAGCACGACGGGTCCGCCGCCGATCTGCAGCGCAGGCCGCCCGCTCACCTCGGTCAGCTCGCCGGGAACGACGCGAACGCAGCGCTCGACCGACGCCATCGGGAGCGCGTAGCGACGGTCGCCGACCCCGACTACGACGACATCGACGAGGACGAGCGTCAGCGGCAGCTGCAGGCCGACCCGTGTCCCGCCCCCTGGCTGCGACGCGACCTCGATCGTCCCCCCGACGCGCACCACCGCATCGCGCACGATGTCGAGTCCCACCCCCCGGCCGGAAACCTCGCTGACATGGCTGGCCGTCGAGACCCCGGGGCGCAGCACAAGCCGCAGGATACCCGCGAGATCGGATGCAGGTGGGAGCTCGATCTCCGGGACGCCGGCGTCGATCGCCGCGTGACGGACACGTTCCGGATCGATTCCACGGCCGTCGTCCGACACCTCGATGCGGATCCCGGAGCCACGCTGGCTCGCCTCGAGGACCACCATGCCGACCGGCGGTTTGCCCGACGCGACGCGCTCCGCTTCCGGCTCGATCCCGTGATCGACCGCGTTCCGGAGCAGGTGCATCACCGGGTCCATGAGCCGCTCGAGGAGCTGGCGATCGATCTCCGTCTCCCAGCCGACCTGCCGCAATTCGACGCGCTTCCCGGACGCGCGGGCGAGGTCGCGCACCATCCGCGGGAACCGGTCGAAGAGGGTCGCCACCGGGACAAGTCGCAAGTCGAGGAGCTCAGTCCCGAGACCGTCGGCCAGAGCGGCCAGCCGACCTCGGTCGACGCTGCCCGCCGCGACGGCGCCGGCGAGATCTCGCTCGAGCCGTTCGAGCCGGCGGCCCGCGTCGGCGGCGAAGGCGACGACCTCACGGACCCCAGGGTCCCCGCGGGCCGCGGCGGTCAGCCTCGCCACGTCCCCCCGGACGCGTTGCCAGTCGCGCCGCCACTCCGCGACGCTGCGCCGCACCAAGCGCAGCTCGCCCTGCCGGCTCGCAGCGCGATCCCGGGCCGCTGCCAGCTCGCTGCCACGGGCCAGGAGGGCATCGAGATGTTCCGTCCGGATCCGGATGGAACCGGCGCCGGCGGCATCAGCAGCGCGCGCCGCGACCGCCTCTCCGTCCGGGACCGGCGAGGTCTCGCGGGCGGCGGGCTGCGCGGCGGCGCCGACATCAGCGGGCGGTTCGGCAGGTGGCGTCCAGAGCGTCGACGCTGCGGGTGTGGCCGAGGCCGTCCTGGGTGCCCGCGCCGGGCCCGCGCGCTTCGCGCCTGCCGACCTGCGGCCCGCGGCCGGGCTGGCGGGCTGCTCCGTCCGGGTCGACGTCTCGCTCGGGTCGGCAAGCCGGGTCGAGGCACCCAGCCGGTCGATGATCGGCCCGACCTCGACCGGTCCGGCCTGCGCCGGGTCCTCCAGCGCAGTCAGCACCTCGAGGGCGTCGAAGAGCGGCTGCAGTGGCGACTCGCCGGGGTTTCGATCCGCGCGCATCTCCTCGAGGCGGCTCTCCATCGCGTGCGCGAGCGCACCGACCTCGGACTGCCCCACGACCTGGGCGGCCCCCTTCAGGCTGTGGGCTTCGCGGAGGAGGGAGCCGACCAGGCCCTCCCGCGCGGTGCCGTCCGCACCCGCCTCGAGAGCGAGCAGGTCGCGCTCGAGCGCCCGCAGCCGCTCGCCGAACTCGACCGCGAAGGTCTGGGCGAGGCGCTCCTGGAGCTCCGTCAGCGCACTCACCGGGGGGGACCTCCGGCCCGTGCCTCGTCCCCGGGACGGACAGGCTCGCCGGACAGGACGAATCGCCGCGTCAGGCCCTCGAGATGATCGGCGAGGCGCGTCAGGCCCTCCGCCTCCTGCTGGAGCTGGCGGGCGGCCGCGACCGTCTGGTTCGAGACCTGCCCGACGTTGGCGATGCCGCTCCCGATCTGGTCGACGCCGACACGCTGCTGGCCCGCCGAGGCGGCGATCTGGCGGGCGAGGCCGGCCGCCTCGGCGGCGGTGGCTGCGAGCTGGTCGATAACGGCCCCGGCCAGTTCGACCTTCTCGACCGCCGTCGCGACATCCCGCGTGCCCTGCTCGGTCACGAGCACGGCGCTGTTGGCGGCCTTCTGGATCTCGCCCAGGATCCCCGACACCTGGGCGGTCGCCTCGCGGCTCTGGTCCGCGAGGTTGCGCACCTCCTGGGCGACGACCGCGAACCCACGACCCTGCTCGCCGGCCTTGGCGGCCTCGATCGCGGCGTTGACCGCGAGCAGGTTGCTCTGGTCGGCGAGATCGGCGACCGTCGTGACGATCTCGCCGATCGCCTGGGTCTGCTCCGAGAGGGCGAGGATCCGCTGGGCGATCGTGTCGACCTTGGCCGACAGGTCCATCATCCCCTGGCGCGCCGTGCCAACGGCGCTCTGTCCCTCGATCGCGACGTCACTGCTCCGGGCGGCCGCCTCGGCCACCGCCCGGGCACGCTCCGACGCCTCCTCGGCGGTTGCCCGCACCTCTTCGACGGTCGTGCCGATCTGGGCGACCGCGGCGGATTCCTCCGTCGCCCCCGCGGTCAGCTGGTTGACCGCGGCGAGGATCTCGGCCGACGCCGAGCCGAGGCTGGCGACCGCCTCGCCCTGCGAGCGGAGATTGGCCCGGAGGCTCTCGGTCATCTCTCCGAAGGCGCCCGCGAGCGCGCCGATCTCGTCGGTCCGGCGACCGGGATCGAGGTGCTCGGACAGGTCGCCGCCGGCGATCCGGCGGGTGGCGCGGGCGAGGTCTTCGACCGGACGGACGACCTGGCGCCCGATCCAGAACCAGGCCCCGCCGATGACCAGAAGGGTGAGGCCCGGAACGCCGATCGTGATCAACCGGAGCAGGCCGAGGCCGGCCTCGAGGTCCCCGCTCGCAGCGTCCACGACGGCCTGCAGGTCGTCGAGGAAGCGGGTGTTCGTCCGGACGACCGCCTCCACCGCCGCGTCGAAGCCAGTCGTCCCACGCCCCTCCTCGAGGACGGCCGTGGTGGCCGCCTGGAACGCGACCCACTGCTCCCGCACTCCGGCGAGTTGCGAGGCGATCACCCCGGTCGCGGGCGGCAACGAGATCGAACCCGTCGCGATGGGCGCAACGCCGCCGTCGATCAGGGCGGCGAGTGCCCGGTCAAAATCGGACGACACCTGCTCGAGGCTGGCGCGGGCCGTGCTGTCCTCGGCGCGGACGAGCAGCAGGATGTCCTTCGCCATTCGCTGACTCCGGCCCCGCTGCACAGAGGCGACCTCCACGACGTTCGCGGCCGTGTCGACGCGCTCGGTCAGGACGACGATCGCGCCGATCTCGGCGGTGATGAGGGTGACGAAGAGGACGAAGACGACGGTGACCCGGGCTCGCAGGCTCTGGACCTTCACGTGGCGTCTCCTTCATCTGGTGTCACGATGGCCCGTCCGCGATCTCCGAGATCCCGGGACCGCAGGGCGGATGCGATCCCGCGCAGGAGCCGCGTCGCATCGAGGACCACGCCGGCTCCCGGTGCCAGGCCGGTCCCATACTCCCGGGCGAGCGGCGGGGTCCCCGCGGGCAGGCGTCGCAGGGTTCCCCGCGGGACGTCTGCGACGGTCTCAGCGGTGTCGGCGAGGAGGGCGACCTCGACGGTGCCGTCGGCGATGATGATGAGGCTCTGGGGGTCGCTGGCGGCCGGGGCCCCGAAGAATGTTCCCAGATCGACCGCCGGAACGACGCCGCCCCGGGCGGTCACGAGCCCGACGACGAACGACGGGGCTCCGGGCAGGGGCTGCGGCGACGCGTACGGTCGGACCTCGCGGATGGCGGCGACGGGGAGCGCGTAGCGGGCGCCGCGGGTGAACGTCACGAGCGACTCGCCCGGCCCCTCGCCGGCGCGCGTCATCGGCCGCGCCAACGCCCGCGCCCGACGCTCGAGCATCGCCGTTGCCTGCTCGTCATTCATCTCATCACACCAGCAGCGTCGTGGCGACGGTGCGAACGCGAGCGACGGTCAGGCCGTCGGGTCCGTCTAGCAGCCGCTCATCCGGCAGCCCGTCGAGCAGGGCCACGGCGGCCCGCAGCCGCCCTCGCGCCTTCGTGGTCCGCCCGCGCCGCCACTCGAGAAGGCCAAGCCGGAACTGGGTGACCGGATCGCGCGGCTCCAGGTACGCGGCGCGCCCAACGGCATGGCAGGCACCTTCGAGGTCGCCGCGCGCCTCGGCGATCACCGCCAGGAGTGTGTACCCACCCGCGAGCCGCCGATCGCGAGCCAGCGCCAGCTGGCAGCGGGCCAGCGCTTCGTCGAGGCGGCCCGCATCGGCCAGGGCGCGCGCCTCGTCCAGGAGCGTTCGAGGATCCACGATGGCGGCTCGCGACGCGGGAGCGACCGGTCGAGGTCCGGCGACGGCGACGGGCGGCGTGACGACGGGCGACGGTACGGGCACGCTCGTCGTCCCCCTCGCGATCGGATGCGAAACGTGACGCGGCCGTTCGTCGAGCGGGCGCTGGTAGAGCGTGATCCCATCGACGTGGTGGGGCACGAATCGTTCATAGGTCTCGGTCGAGGGCTCCACGGGCCCGACGAGCAGCCAGCCGCCCGGCGCGAGCGCATCGTACAGGCGCGCGGCGACCGCGCGGGTCGCCTCTGGGCTCATGTAGATCGTCACGTTGCGACAGACCACCAGGTCGGCCGGACCCCCGAGCGCCCCCGGCAAGACCGCCTCGGGGTCGGCGAGATTGTGCCGCTCGAAGGCGACGAGGTCCCGGATCCGCTCCTCGATCCGCTCGCCCCCGGGCACCGGCCGGAACCAGCGGGCACGCTCCGCTGGCGCCGTCCGAAATGCCCACCGACCGTATACGCCCGCCCGGGCCCGCTCAAGCGCCTCGGTGTCGATATCGGTGCCGACGACCCGGACCTGCCAGCGGGCTCGCTCCGGGAGGACATCCTCGAGCAGCATCGCGAGTGAGTATGCCTCCTCGCCGCTCGAGCAGCCTGCGCTCCACGCGCGCAGGACGAGCGGTTCGATGCCTCGCCGGGCATCCAAGAGGGCTGGGAGCGCGATCCGGCGGAATGCGTCCAGCTGCTCACGGTGCCGAAAGAAGTACGTCTCGCCAACGGTCGCGAGTGTCAGGAGCCGGTGCCATGCGGCACCGCCCGGCTGCGTGAGGATGCCGAGGGCCGCTGTCCCGGCGGACAGTCCCATCTCCTCGAGCGCCGTCGCGACGGCCCGCTCGAGCAGCGCCCTCCGGCCGTCCGGGAACACCAGGCCCGTCCGGGACTCGAGGTACGTCCTGACCCGATCCACGAACACCCTGTCCACCGCCAACGGGGGCACAGCGTGACGTCCAGACGTGCGGGATGTCGAGCCGGGCGGTGGTGGGCGGGTCGTTGCTAACATCCGAATGGTGCGGGGCCGACGTCCGTCGCCGTCGCACGCGGACGTCCCGACACGAAGCGCCCAAAGACGGCGATGGGATCCACGAGAGCGACGATCTCGCCGTCAGGCTCGTCGATGCTGGCGGCACGGAGACCCGCTGGCTCGCGGGAGGGACCGGGCGCAACCGCCTCGGGCGACATGTCTTCGATGACCCGCACAGAGCAGATCCGTCCCGCCTCGTCGACCGGAACGATGAGCCGGTCTGGCCCAAGGCGGAGGATGACCATCCGATCGCCCGGCAGGATCGCCCTCCGGGGAAGGTGGAAGATTCGACGGGTGTCCACCACCGGGCAGAGTTCGCCACGAACGTCGACATAGCCGAGCAGCGGACCACGCGTGCCGGAGAGCGGGGTGATCGCCACCGCCCGGACGACTTCCTCGAGGGCGTCGAGCGGCAACGCCCCGAGCCATTTCCCGATCCGGACAAGCAGCGAGAGCGTCATGGCGCCCTCCCCGCGAATGGCGTCCTCGGTCATATTCCCTCTTCAGGCGAACAGGCGGTCCACTGCCACTGTACTGACTGACGACCTGGCGCCAATGGCCCGATGGTACGAATCCGCGCAAAGGCCCTCTTCGAAATCTCGGGATCGACACCTGAACGGAAGTATGGCGTCGCTTGATTCCGGAAGTCGAGGCCGTGATACCGACGTTCTGGCCGGCAATCGTGAAGACGTAACCGCCTGATGTCAACTAAGAGTGGCGTAGGCGAGGTGGTCGTCCCGTACGGGGGCCTGTGAACATGACCGAGCTTGACGACCAACTCTACAG
>JBBEBL010000006.1:0-1508 GCA_040882345.1 Chloroflexota bacterium | reverse complement strand
GTTGACACGCCCAAGCCTGCTCCAGCTGCCCGTCCGACCCGATCTCGTGCGCCGCTGTTCACCCGCCGCGAAGGGCAAGCATGCACGACGCCCGCTGAGTCACCATCAGGGCGCCTGGGCCCGTCAACGTTCATCCACGGCGAAACAGGGGGAACCGCGACCCGCGATGGCGGATCGGACGGTGATCCCAATCCCGACCGTGGTGGTCGGGATTGCGGGTTCGCGCTATAGTCGGAAGTCGAAATGGACGACCTCTACCGCGACTACATCCTGGAGCACTACCGGCGGCCCCACAATTTCGGGATCGTCGAGGATGCCGACGCCAGCTTCGAGGGCGCCAACCCGCTGTGCGGCGACCGGATCACGCTGATGCTCGGCGTCAAGGACGGCATCGTGGACCGCGTCGGCTTCACCGGCCGTGGGTGCGCCATCAGCCAGGCGAGCGCAAGCCTCCTCACGGACGAGATCAAGGGCAAACCCCTGACTGAGGTCGCCGCGATCCGCGCCGATGACCTGCTGGACCTCCTCGGCATCGAGATCAGCCCCGCGCGCCTCAAGTGCGCGATGCTCAGCCACGACTCCCTGCAGCACGTGCTGCAGGACCTGGGCGCCGCCCAGCCAGCCGAGGCCCAGCCCTGATGGGCCGCTGCAGGTGTAGCGAGCCGGCATAGCCCGGCCCAGCTTCCAGCGCCCGCCCGCCCGCCCTTCCGCCCTGGCCTCGCGCCACGAGAGCCAGCCCGTCGACCATCCGGAGTCCACCAACCCCATGCCGAAGTCCTATGCGGATCTCCTCCGCGAAGCCCGCGCCCAGGTCCGCGAAGTCACGCCGCAGGACGTGGAAGCGCTGCCCGCCGGTGCCGCCACCATCGTCGACGTCCGCGAGGCGTCCGAGTGGGAGCAGGGCCACGTCCCGGGCGCCCATCACGTGTCCAAGAGCTACATCGAGCAGCAGATCGAGGCGGTCGCGCCCGACCGCGACCAGCCGGTGATCCTGTATTGCGCCGGGGGCATCCGCTCGCTGTTCGCCGCCCAGACCCTCAAGGACATGGGCTACACGGACGTCGTGTCCATGAGCCAGGGCTTCCAGGGCTGGAAGGGCGCCGGCTTCGACTTCGCCCAGCCGGTCATCCTCAGCGCGGACCAGAAGCAGCGCTACAGCCGCCACCTGCTCATCCCGGAGGTCGGATCGGAGGGTCAGGCACGCCTGCTGGACAGCAAGGCCCTGCTCATCGGCGCCGGTGGCCTCGGCTCCCCGGCGGCGCTCTATCTCGCCGCGGCGGGTGTCGGGACCATCGGCCTCGTGGACTTCGACGTCGTGGACCTCAGCAACCTCCAGCGTCAGATCGTCCACACGACGGACCGGGTGGGGGAGCGCAAGGTGGAGAGCGCCAAGATCGCCATCAATGCGCTCAACCCGGACGTCAAGGTCCAGGCCCACGAGGAGATGCTCGTGGCGAGCAACGTGGAGCGCATCATCGCCGGCTACGACGTGATCGTGGACGGGACGG
>JBBEBL010000005.1:0-1510 GCA_040882345.1 Chloroflexota bacterium | reverse complement strand
CGCGGACCGATGCCAGACGGGCGAATGGGTTCCGGCCGGACAGCAGCAGCAGGCCCTTGACGCGCGCCTGGCCAGCTTGCTCGGGCACCTTGGGCGCCCACGCCGTACCCTCGCGGTCCTCGACGGGCCGTGTTGCGAGGCTGCGGACGCTGTGGTCGCAGCCGCTGAGGGTGGCTGCCCGTGCTGTTCTTCGACACCGGTGATGGCCGAATAGTCAGGATCGCTCGATCCAGCGCCGGGTACTCGAAGGACCCCAGGCTGGTTTACGGCGATGGCCGCGCACTCCGTGCCGGGCCGACGATCCCCTCCTCGTAGGCGGTGAGCAGGTCGAACAGCTCGGTCGCCGCGTACTGGCGGTCGTACGTCCCCGCGCTCAGCTGGCGAATGACACGGGACTCGGCTAGCCCCTTGAGAGCGGCGAGCGTCTGCTGCTGGCTGACGCCGATCGCCGCGCGGGCGGTCGGCGCCGAGAGCACCGGCAGCGCGGGGAGCAGCGCGATGAGCTTGCTGGCCGCGGATCCCGCTCTCGGGCGGCCCGCGCGCTCGCGCCACTCGCCCTGGAGCGCGGCCACCTGGTCGGCCAACTCGATCGACATCAGGGCCGCGCGGGCGGCGGCGGTCGCGAACGAGCCGATCCAGTCGGCGACGTGCCCCTCACGGAACGCAGCCAGTCCCTCGACGTAGGCGGCGCGCCGGGCCGCCAGGACGATGCTGACAGGCGGGACGAAGCGTGATGCGACGCCGCGGCGCCGCAGCACGACGTGGATGAGGGCGCGCCCGACGCGGCCGTTACCGTCGATGAACGGATGGATGGTCTCGAACTGTGCGTGGGCGACCGCAGCCTGCGGGACCGCGGGCAGGTCCTCGCGCCCCACGAACGCGACGAGGTCCTCGAGCAACGGCACGACGAGGTCCTCGGGCGGCGGCACGAAGGCCGCATCGGACGGGTTCCCAAGGCGGCCGCCGATCCAGTTCTGCTCCTCGCGCACGCGGCCGGGCCTCGCCCGCTCGTCGTCCGCCATGAGCACCGCGTGGATGGCCAGCAGGTCGGCGACGGTCACCGGCTCGGTGCGGTCCCCGATCGCGATCGCCTCCTCCATCGCGGACACGTTCGCCGCGACGATCCTGGCGCTGCCCCGCGACGCCCGAGGGTCGATGAGCGCGCGGGCCAGGTTGAGGGAGGAGACGTCGTAGCCCTCGATCCGCGAGGACGCGACCGCCTCTGACCGCAGGAGCAGCGGGCCGATCGCTTCGAGGCCGCCCACCGAGGCGCGGTCGTTGAGCGCCCTGATCGCCGCCTCGGCGTCCGCTGAGAGGTCGGCAACCTCGAACGGGACGACGGGGTTGAACCCCGCGATCTCGTCGGGGACGAGTGCGTGGTACCGGAACGGGACGCGCGCCCCGCGGCCGCCCATCGCGCCAGGGTCTCCTTCCCAGGTCCGCTCGACGGTCCTCGGCACACGCTCTCCGGCTGTAACCCTTCGATCTCTCCGTGTAAATGAAGGGATGA
>JBBEBL010000004.1:0-9085 GCA_040882345.1 Chloroflexota bacterium | reverse complement strand
ACGGTCGCGAACACCAGGTAGCGCTCCGCCTCCGGGGCGTTGGAGATCCAGATCTTCGTGCCAGTCAGGCGGTATGAGCTGCCGTCCGGGCTCGGGGTGGCCCGCATCCGCAACGCGCTCGCATCGGATCCCGCGTGCGGCTCCGTCAGCGCGAAGGCTCCGAGGGCCTCTCCCGACTGCATCGCGGGTAGCCAGCGTGCCTTCTGCTCGTCCGTGCCCCAGGCCGCGACGGGGAACTGCGACAGGACGTGCACGGACAGCGACACGGCCATCGCCATGTCCACCGCCCCGAGTTCTTCCATGACCAGCGTCCAGGCCAGATAGGAGAAGCCGGCGCCGCCCACCGCCTCCGGGAACGGGGCGGCCGTCAGGCCCAGCGCCCCCATGGCGGTGAAGAGCGACCGGTCGTATCGCTCTGCCTCGTCGCGTTCGATGGCGCCAGGGGCGATCTCGCGGACGGCAAAGTCGCGGGTCGTGGCCTGCAGCAGCCGCTCTTCGTCCGACAGGTCGCGCCTCACGACCGCTACGATACCCCCGTGGCAGATCGCACGACATCAGGCGATCCGACCCCGCACGTCGAAGCCGGCGTCCCGGCGTCGACCGGCACTGAGCGGGCGAGCCTGACCCCGCTCGATGTCCTGCCCGGCTTGGCGGGGATCGCGCGAGCGATGGCCGATGCCATAGCGGTCACCGATCTCCACCGCCGGATCGTCGTCTGGAACAGCGCCGCCGTGCGCCTGTACGGAATCCCGACCGACGACGCCCTGGGCCGGCCGATCGACGAGCTGTACGACTCGACGATCGTCGGCAAAGGCACGAGCGCCGCCGGCGTGCGCGCCATCGCGATGGCCACCGGTTCATGGCGCGGTCGCGTGGCCGACCGCCCACGCATCGGTCGACTGGCGGGACAGGAACTCGTCATCGAGACCGTCCTCTCGCGCGTGGACAGCCCGGACGGGCGCCCGGTCGGGATCATCAGCGTCAAGCGAGACGTCACGCCTGGCGTTCGCCTGGAGCGGGAGCTGGCGACCATCATCTCGCTGTCTACCACGTCCGGCGAGCATAGAGACCGCCAGGGAGTCGCGAAGCGTGCGCTGCAGGTCCTCGTGGAGACCACCGGCGCGAGCCTGGTCGTGATCGTCGTCCCGGGCCCGGATGGCCGGATCGCGCCGCTGGCCGTGTACGGCGCGAATACCACGCTGATGGACGCGATCACCGGCCTGCCATGGACGGAATCGCCGGCCGTCAAGGCGGCGTCGAGCGTCGGCCGCGTCGTCAAGGGATCGGTCTCCCTGTTGCCGGTCGCACCGGCCACGCGACGCGCGCTCCTGGACGGCCAGGTACGGACTCTCGCGTTCGTCGGCCTGCACCAGGATGACAAGATGATCGGCCTCCTCGCGCTCGCCTGGGACCGCGACGATCCGGTCATCCCGTCCGACGCCGTCCTGCTGCTCACGGCGACACACATCGCCCGGGGACTGGAGAACGCCCGCCTCGTCGAAGAGATCGTGCGGCGTGCCGAGAGCGAGCGAGCGCTGGTGCAACGTCTCCGGACACTCGATGAGTTGACCCGCGTCGGTGGCCACGTGGCCTCCGTCCACGAGCTCGCCGAGCGGTCCGCGCGGTTGATCAACGCCTCGCTGAGCGCGGCGGGCACCGCCTACGGGCTGATCGCCGAGGACGGCGAGGGGTACGACGTCTCGTTCCTGGCGGACATACGACCGGAGATCTCCGAGTGGCTCACCACGAGTCGCCCGGGCGCGCGATCCGCCTTCCGGCGATGGCGCGCTGGCGAGGGAGCGTCCCTGGAACGCTTCGAGCCGGGAAGCGTGTCCGCCGAGACGCTCGACCTGGCCCGCCGGGCCGGCCTGACGGCCTACGCCGCGATCCCGATCCGCGTGGACGATGCCCTGGTCGGGGGCATCGTCACCTACTTCGACCGCCCGGCGGCCGACCTCGACATCGACCGCAGCGCGCTCGACCACATCGCGACCACCGCCTCCATCTCGCTGGCCAACTTCCGACTGCGGGAGCGGCTGCTCGCGTCGGAGGAGCGGTACCGGTCCATCTTCGCGGCGAGCCCGGACGCGATCCTCGTCGTGACCCAGGACGGCCAGATCCTGGATGCCAACGACGCGGCGACCCGCCTCTTCCGGGCAGACGTCGCGTGGCTGGTGGGACGCCGCGCCGCCGATCTCACCGCCGTGGACCTGTCGGCCGTCCGGCCAGGCACGGACGCCCTCGCCCTGGGTGAGACCCTGCGTCTTCGACCGACCGCGGTCCGCCGGGACGGCGAAACGTTCCCGTCGGAGGTGGAGGTGGCCGCGGTGGACCTCGATGGCGGGCGGCGCTACCTCGTCCGGGTCCGCGACCTGACCGACCAGGAGCGGCTCCAGGCCGAGCTGGTCCAGGCCCAGAAGATGGAGGCCACGGGCCAGCTCGTATCCGGGGTCGCGCACGAGCTCAACAATCCGCTCGCGGCGATCATCCTGTCCAGCGAGCTCATCCGCCGCGACGCGGCGCTTCCGGAGGATCTTCGCCACAATGCTGACCTCCTGGTGGAAGAGGCCACGAGGACCAAGCGGATCGTCCAGAACCTGCTCGACTTCGCTCGCCAGCGACCGCCCGAGCGCCACCCGACATCCATCCGCGCCCTCATCGAGAGCGTGCTGACCCTCCAGTCGTACAGCCTGGGCAGAGACGGGATCCTGGTCGAGACCGAGATCGGCGACGACCTTCCCCTTGTCGAGCTGGATCGAGGCCAGCTCCAGCAGGTCCTCGTGAACCTGACGCACAACGCCATCTATGCCATCCGCGAGGGTTCGGGCAGCCGCATCCACATCACCGCCGCGACAGAGGGCCCTGCCGACGCTCCACGCGTTCGGGTGACGGTCATGGACGACGGCACAGGCGTCCCGCCGGAGGTGGTGGAACACCTCTTCGAGGCGTTCTTCACGACGAAGCCCGCCTCGGATGGGACTGGCCTTGGCCTGCCGGTCTCCTACGGCATCGTGAAGTCACATGGCGGCGAGCTCCGGTATGCGCCGTCGGCGCTGGGCCGTGGGGCGGCGTTCACGTTCGACCTGCCGGTCCGCGCCATCGCGAACGCGGGCGGCAGCACGCCATCCGAGCCGGCGGCGGAGGCCACGGCGCCGATGGAACGCCCAGGGACGATGCGGGACGCCGCTGCCGGCATGAAGGCAGACCAGGATCGGCGCGCCGTCCTCGTGCTGGATGACGAACCGTCCATCCGGGTCTTTCTCGCGAAAGCCCTGAAAGCCCTTGGCTACGACCCGGTCGTCGCCGAGGACGGGCCTGCGGCCATCGCGCTGGCGGACGGCGGTCCGTACCACGCGGTCCTGTGTGATCACCAGATGTCGGGCATGTCCGGGATCGAGGTCTACGAGGCGCTGGTCGCCATGGAACCGTCACTCGCCGGTCGCTTCGTGATGATGAGTGGGGACGTCCTCAACGCGGCTCTGGACGCCTTCGCGTCCAGCCACGATGTGCTGGTCATGGCCAAGCCGTTCGACCTGGAGACGCTGGGGCGGACGCTGCGCGAGGTTGGTGCTGGTCAGCCTCGCGGGTAGGCATGGAAACCGCGCCCGGTCTTCTGGCCGAGGTGACCGGCAGCGACGAGCTCCTCCAGGACGCGCGGCGGACGCAGGTGGTCAAGGCCCAGGCCATCCTGGAGGACCCGCATGATGCCGAGGCAGACGTCCAGGCCGATGAAGTCGGCGAGCTCGAGGGGACCCATCGGGTGGTTCAGGCCGACTCGGGCGCCGGCGTCGATATCCTCGGCGGACCCGACGCCCTGCTCGTACGCCCGCATCGCCTCCGCGAGGAACGCCATGAGGACGCGGTTCACGATGAAGCCCGGGCGGTCGGCGGACACGATGACCTGCTTGCCGAGCTCGGTCGCGAGGTCGCGGATCGCCGCGACGGTCGCGTCACTCGTGTCGTGGCCGCGGATGAGCTCGATGAGCGGCATGACCGGCACCGGACTGAAGAAGTGCATGCCGACGAACGCCCGCCGGCGCTCGCGGTCGACGACCTCCGCGAGTCGGTGGATGGCGATCGAACTGGTGTTGGAGGCGAAGATCGCGGGGGCCGGCGCAGCGCGATCCAGTCGGCGCCACAGCGCGTGCTTGACGCCGAGGTCCTCGAACACGGCCTCGATGACGAGGTCGACGTCGGCCACCGCTGACAAGTCGCTGGTCCCGACGATGCGCGCCATGGCCTCATCGCGGTCGTCCGCGGTGATGCGACCCTTGTCCACAGACCGCTGGAGGTTGCCCGCGATCCGCTCGCGACCAGCCTCCGCCCGGGCCATCTCCGGTTCGTAGAGGACCACGGACTTGCCGATGGCGGCGTGCACCTGGGCGATGCCGTGGCCCATCAGCCCGGCACCTGCCACGAAGACGCGATCGATGGTCATCGCTGCAGTGTAGGCCGCCACGCGGGCCGTGGCCGTCGAGGGCCTGCTCAACCTCCGGGTGCGGGCGCCGGCGCCTCCAGTGATCGGCGGAAGACCACGATCACGATCGCGCCCAGGGCCGCGACCGCGGCCGCCACGACGAACGCGACGCCGTAGCTGCTCGCCCCGGCCACGAACCCAAGGCTCGCCGGTCCGAGACCGAACGAGAGGTCGAGGAACGCGCTGGACGTCCCCACGACGGACCCCCGCTCGTCCTCGGGGACGCGCGACACGGCGAGGGCCATGAGTGCTGGGAACATGAACGCGATCCCGATCGCGAAGACGGCCGTGCCGGCCAGCAGGCCGATCGGACCGCTTAGGATCCCGATCATCGCAAGGCCGATGGCCGAAACCGCCAGGGCGGCACCGGACAGACGGGCGGTCCCCACCTGGTCCGGCAGCTTGGCGAAGACGACCCGAAGGGCGATGACGATGACGGCGTACATCGCCAGCAGGATCCCTGCGCCATCCAGTCCAGCCTCGGGGGCGTGCAACGGGATGAAGGCGAAGAACCCGGCCATCCCCCACGCACCCGTCAGGATCAGGAATCCAGGCAGGATCCCCGCCGGGTGGACGAGTCGGGCGCGAGGTCGTGGTCCTCCACCGCCTGCCGCCGCGGCCAGCACCGCTGGGGCCGTCTCCGGGACGAGGACGGACAGGCCCGTGGCAACGCCGGCCACCACCGCGGCCGCGAGCCAGGTCGCGTCGAAACCTCCGGCGGCCAGGACGGACTCTCCGACGAGGGGGCCGATCCCGAGTCCCAGGTAGACCGACAGCGAGCCGACATTGATGGCCTCACCGCGCCGCCCCGGTGGCGCAAGGTCACTCAGGGCCGCCAGCGCCGCTACGAAGAACAACGCCTCGCCCGTCCCGAGCAGGGCCCGCACGACGATGAATGCCGGGAGTGCATCGACCAGGAGATGCGCCGCCAGGGCCGCGACGGTGATGCCGCCGCCAAGGAGGAGCAGCGGCCGACGGCCGAACCGGTCCGACGCCCAGCCGACCACCGGACGCAGGGCGAGGGCCGCGATGGCGAACACGCCGATGGACACGCCGACGCCCACCGCGTCCGCACCCAGCGGGCCGTTGGCGAAGCGGGACGCCACCGGCAGGACCATGCCCCCGGAGGTGAAGAACGCGAGGGCCGCCGCGAAGAGCGCCGCGAAGGCACCGGTCAACAGCCGTGGCGAAGCTGGATCGCCGGTATGCCCCGTCGGCTGGGTCACGACCGCGGTTCCCCGGCCTCCAGGCTGCCGACCAGGGTGAGCAGGCGATCGGCGGCGGCATAGGGATCCTGGCGGTGGCCCGCGACGTCGGCGATGACCTTCTCGACATCGGATCGGACGGCCGGGTCGCGCAACCGGTCGGCGACGCGCTCGGCGAGGACGGCACGGACCTGCGCTGCTGCCCGTCGGTGGCGGGCGGCAGCGGTCGGTCCACCACCACCCATCGCCCGGTGCCGGTCCAGGGCGGCAAGCAGTTCCGGGACGCCGTCGCCGGTCGAGGCCGTCGTGATCAGGACGTCCGGGCGCTTGGGCTGCGGTCGGTCCGGGGACGTCGGCGAGCGCCCGATCGTCGGGGAGAGCATGGCTCGCAGCTGGGCCGCAGTCCGTTGCGCACCCGGCTTGTCGCCCTTGTTGACGACCACGAGGTCGGCGACTTCCAGGAGCCCCGCCTTGATCGCCTGGACCTCGTCGCCCATCTCCGGAGCCTCCAGGACGACCGTGGTATCCGCCGCCGCCGCGACCTCCACTTCGCTCTGCCCGGTCCCGACCGTCTCGATGAGGACGAGGTCGAAGCCCGCGGCGTCCAGGACCGCGGCGGCGGCGGTCGTCGTGGAGGCCAGCCCACCGGCGTGGCCGCGTGAGGCCATGGAGCGGATGAACACGTCGTCGTCGCCGGCGTAGGCCTGCATCCGGACCCGATCGCCCAGGAGGGCGCCGCCGGTGATCGGCGACGAGGGATCCACCGCGATGACCGCGACCGGCCGGCCGGCTCGGCGGACCTCGGCAAGGAGCGCCGCGACCAACGTCGACTTCCCGGCGCCGGGCGGGCCGGTGATCCCCACCAGGTGTGCCCGGCCGGCCTGCGGATAGAGTTCCCGCAGCGCGGCCTCGGCGATCGGCGTCCGGTTCTCGATCGCGGTGAGGAGGCGGGCCAGCGCGAGTCGATCGCCCGCGACGGCGGCCGTGGCGAGCGCGTGGGCGCGGGCGGCGGCGTCGTCCGCCACGGCTAGTCCCTGGTCGGCGCGTTGGTGCGCAGGAATTCGGCGACCTGGGCGATGGTCGTGCCCGGACCGAACACGGCGGCCACCCCCGCCTCCTTGAGCGTCGGCACGTCGTCATCCGGGATGATCCCGCCGACGGTCACCAGGACGTCCCCCATGCCCTGCTCCTGGAGCAGCTTCGTGATGCGGGGCACGAGCGTCAGGTGCGCCCCGGACAGGATGGACAGGCCGACCACGTCCACGTCCTCCTGGAGGGCGGCCGTGGCGACCATCTCCGGCGTCTGGCGGAGTCCCGTGTAGACGACCTCGAAGCCCTCGTCGCGCAATCCCCGGGCCAGCACCTTGGCGCCGCGGTCGTGGCCGTCCAGGCCCGGTTTCGCGATGAGCACCTTGAGGGGTCGATCCGACATGGTCCGATTGTAGTCAGTCGCGGAACGTCCACCACGCGATCTCGACGCCCGTGCTGGTCGTCGCATCGACCATCCGACGGCGTCGGCGTCGCCCTGGGGCTCAGTCCAGTGGCTCCAGAGTCGATCGGTCGACGTGCAGACCACCCGGCGCCGGAGATCCCGCCCCGAAGGCTCGCAGCCCCGGATCTTCGCAAGCGAGCGCAGCGATCTCCCGCGCTTGGTCGAGTCGTCGACCAGCGTGAGAACGGTCGCACGGGACAGCCGTCTCGACCGCCCTGCCGCCCGCCCGCCCTGCCGCGCGCCCGCCCCGCCCGCCAGCCCTACAGGATGACGAGGGCGTCACCGCCAGGATCTCGCCCGGCAGCCAGCGCGGCCAGGCACGCACGCGTGCCGACCGGGAACCGAAGTCGCAATCCCGGGACACGCTCCACCACCGCCCGATTGTGGCGCGTGTCGGCGACGAGCAGGATGACCCGCGCGACACCGAGGTCACGCTGCTTGCCAGCGATGCCACGTTCCAGCGCCTGGATGTCATCGAGATGCGTCTCGGCCTCGACGATGATCTCGAACGTCCCGCCGCCGATGAGCGCGTCGGCACTGCGACGGTCGCCCGCGATCGGCATCGGCACCTCCGTCCGCCAGCGCAGCCCCGCGGGGAGGCGCGACCGGAGCCGACCCAGGAGCGCGAGGTGGCCCTTGTCGCGCACCGGGTCCCCATCGGGATGGAGGGAGACGCTGAGTTGGAGTCCGACGACGGCGGCGATGCGGGCCGCCATGTCGATCGACAGGGCCGACGGATGACCGCGTTCCGCACGCGCCACGAGATCGTGCCCCACGCCCACGCGGCGCCCGACCTCCCGGAGGCTCAGGCCGCTGGCGCGTCGGGCATCGCTGAGGCTTTGCGAGGTCCGTGCGCGCAACGCCCGCCCACGACGGGCGCCTCGCTGCGCGGCGGACTCTCGGATCGGCATGGTCTCATCATCGTCCTGGCCACTCAACCGGCGCTCTATTCGCCATCACCCCAAGTCGCGGAGCGGCGGCTGGTCCATGCTCCGACCAAGCGACGCTGGAAGGTCCGTTCCGTCGTTGGTCGGCGCACAGTTCGACCACGCGGCGTCCGAACGGCCCGCGAAACGCGATCGGCGGTGGTCCGGTCGGGTGAACGTCGCGGCATGGTCGCTGCATCGACCGGGGTACGGCGCGACAGGCCGCGGCGCGACAGGCCCCGGCGTGGCGAGTCAGGGCGGGGCAGCCGGTGGCTCAGGCCTCCGGAGCCCGCCTCGCGAGGTGATCCAGGAACTCGGCCCGGGTCCGGTCTCGGGTCCGGAACAGGCCCAGGACGGACGACGTGGTCATGATCATCCCCGGCTTGCGAACCCCCCGCATGACGGCGCACAGGTGCGTGGCCTCCATCACGACACCCACACCCTGGGGCCGGAGGGTGTCCTGGAGGAACTCGGCGACCTGCTGGGTCAGCCTCTCCTGGACCTGGAGCCGACGCGCGTACATCTCCACGATCCGCGGGATCTTGGACAGGCCGATGACCCGTCCGTGCGGGATGTACGCGACGGATGCGGTCCCGAAGAACGGCAGGAGGTGGTGCTCGCACAGCGAGTAGAACGGGATGTCCTTCACGATGACCATCTCGCTGTAGTCCACATCGAAGATGGCCCCATTGACGAGGCGCTCGGGGTCCACGTGGTAGCCAGCGGTCAGCTCCGTATACATCCGATGGACGCGCTCCGGCGTGCCCTGGAGCCCCTGGCGCTCCGGGTCCTCGCCGATCTCAAGGAGGATCTGGCGCACGGCGTCCTCCACGCGACCGTTGCCGTCGTGGCGGCCGGCGCCTTCGATGAGCCCCTCGGCCTGATGCGGGACCTCGCCGATCTCGGTCTCGATCTCGTCGACGATGGCGCGGACGTGGCTCGGCAGGTCAGTCGGACTGGACATGGCGCCGATGGTACGCCGAAA
>JBBEBL010000003.1:0-1523 GCA_040882345.1 Chloroflexota bacterium | reverse complement strand
CTCCTCATCCTGGCCGGCGCCGGGTCCGGCAAGACCCGCGTGCTGGCCCATCGCATCGCCTATCTCGTGGGGGTCAAGGGCGTGGCGCCGTGGCGGATCCTCGCGGTCACGTTCACCAACAAGGCCGCGTCCGAGCTCCGTGAGCGGATCATCAGCCTCGTGGGGGAGGGAGGCCGGGACGTCCAGGCCGGCACGTTCCATGCCCTGTGCGCGCGGGTCCTTCGCCAGGAGGGCGAGGCGATCGGCATCAGCCGCCGATTCGTCATCTACGACACGGACGACCAGCAGGCCCTCATGAAGCAGATCCTGCGTGAGGAGGACCTGCCCCTGACCGGCGAGTTCCGCCCAAGCGCCGTGCTGGGCGCCATCAGCCGCTCCAAGAACGAGATGCTGGATCCGACCTTCCTGGCGGAGAACGCCGCCAACCACCGGGAGCGGACGATCGCGCGACTCGCGACCCGCTACCAGGAACGCCTCCTGAAGGCTGCTGCGCTCGACTTCGACGACCTGCTCCTTGAGGCGGTCCGCCTCTTCCAGGAGGCGCCGCAGGTCCTCGCGAAGTACCAGGAGCGCTGGCGCTACCTCCACGTGGACGAGTACCAGGACACGAACCGGGCGCAATACCTGTGGGTCAGGGCGCTCGCCGCGAAGTACGGGAACCTCGCGGTCGTCGGAGACGACGACCAGTCCATCTACTCGTGGCGTGGCGCGGACCTGCGCAACATCCTCGACTTCGAGCGTGACTGGCCGACCACGGCGGTCGTCAAGCTGGAGCGCAACTACCGGTCCACCCAGCTCATCCTGGACGCCGCGCACGCGGTCGTGTCCAGGAATGAGGCGCGCAAGGACAAGCAGCTCTGGACGGACAACGCGGGCGGGATGAAGATCCAGCGCTTCGAGGCCTATAACGAGGAGGAAGAGGCCGAGTGGATCGCTCGCCAGGTGGAGGGCCTGGTTGGTGGCCGCGGGACGGCATTGACGCGACGAGCGGACGACGACGAGTCGGACACGCGGTTCCGGGCCCAGGACATCGCGGTCATGTACCGGATGAACGCCCAGTCCCGGGCTATCGAGGAATCGTTCCTGCGCTACGGCATCAGCTACCAGCTCGTCGGCGGCACGAGGTTCTACGCCCGCCGCGAGGTCAAGGACGCCCTTGCCTACCTGCGCATCCTGCGCAGCGACACGGACAGCGTGAGTTTCGAGCGGATCATCAACGTGCCGGCACGAGCCATCGGCGACAAGACGATCGAGGCGCTGCGGGCGGCTGCAGCGGCGATCGACCCGGCGACCGGCGAACCCTCGACCACGTGGAGCGCCATCGAACGCGCCGCCCGCGGCGAAGTCGACCACATCGCGTCCCGGACCCGCGGCGCCCTCGCCGATTTCGTTGCCTTCGTCCGGAGGATGCGCACTCGGGTCGGCGTGCTGCCGTTGCCTGAACTGCTCGACGAGGTCCTTGAGGCGTCCGGCTACCGGGCGATGCTCGCCGACGGGTCGGAGGACGGCGAGGAGCGCTGGGC
>JBBEBL010000002.1:0-1542 GCA_040882345.1 Chloroflexota bacterium | reverse complement strand
CGACGCCGCAGCTTCGCACGGCCAGGCCGCGACCGACTGACATCAGGCCGATCCTGTCGAGTCTCAGCCGGCCCTCATCGTCGGCTCACCATCGCGCGCCATGATCCACCTAAGTCAGGATTTCATGTCCGCCTCAGTGTTCTCGTCGAAGGTGAGCACCATGCCGTGGACCCCGACGGGCCGTGCTGGGTGGACGGGGTGCCGGCCGAAAGGATGCAGACCATGGTTGTCGAGGGCCGCACACACCCGTCCGAGCGCCAGACGGAGCCGTCCGACCCTGGCGTCGGCACCGATCCGCGGAGCAGGGCCCTCGCGATCTGGCCCGGGCTTGACCGCAGGAAGCTCACCCGCACGTGTGGCGACCCGTACCGGATCGCGTGCCTGGTGGCAAGGCGAACAGCCCTCCCGATCGAATCGATCCTTCGCCTGCTAGGCGTCCGGCAGGTCGAGGAGCTCATCCATGGCAGGTCGGTGGTACACACGCAGGCCCGCCCATCGCGCAGCCGACTCCAGGCGTCTGTAGGACAGCGCTCGAGCGTAGAGGACGATGCCGCGAGCCGCGCCGGTTGACACGGCCGGCAACGGACCGTCTCCGAAGCACCGATCGTGGGTCACCGGCGCTCGATCGATCAGCTCACCTGCTCAGGCGGCGCACGAAGCGGCGCAGACGCCGCAGTGCCAGAGCACCGCTCCGGGCGACGGGGGATCGGTCGCGAGGTTCCCCGGCTCGTGCCCGTGAAGTTCGCAGGCGCACGCAAGCTCGCAACGACCGTCGATCACGTACGGGGCTCGCCGCCCGGCGATCGCGTCGACCGCTCGCTCGCGTACGTAAGTGCTGAATCGGATGCCGAGGAGCGCCACGCTGACCGACAGCTCGGCCGCCCTCGCGATCGCGTCGGGCCGGTCAAGAGCGGGACCGAGGGCCGCGCGGAGACGCCCGTCGTAGGGGCGCAGGTCATCGATCGCGCCGGCGGCCCAGTCATCGATGGCCTGGGCGGCGGCGACTCCGGAGAGCAAGGCGTATGAGATCCCCTCGCCGAAGAACGCGTCGGCGGTTGCCGCGGCGTCGCCGACGAGGACCGCTCGGCGCGACGCAAGCCGGCCCTGGCGCAGGCCCTAGGCCAACCAGTGGCCGCGGACCTGCCCGTCGCGAAGATCCAGATCGAGCTCCGCTGCCAACCTGCCCAGGTCCTCGCGAAGCCGGCCGTGGCGAGATGGGCGGTACGACCCGACGCCGACGTTCGCGTGGTCGCCCTTCGGAAGGTACCAGCCATAACCGCCCGGGATGGCGTATCTGAGGATCGCCGTATCGCGGCGAACAGCCGGCGCGAACGGCACGTCGATCTCGAGCGCGAGCGATCGGCGACGAGGTGGGCGGCCGAGTCCGAGCTGACGCCCCGTCCGGCTCGGCTCCCCGTCGGCACCCACGACAACGTCGGCTCGCCACGTGCCGGCGGGCTCGTCGACCACGACCGACGGCAGGGGCGCTCTCCCGCGCAGCTCGACGCGGTCCACCCGGCGTTCGACCGTGACGAGCGCGCT
>JBBEBL010000001.1:0-1554 GCA_040882345.1 Chloroflexota bacterium | reverse complement strand
GCCCATCCCGAGTTCCCATACCAGCCAGTGTTCGCGGAAGAATCCGTGGACGCGGCCTCGAGTCGTGACCTGCTCCTGCATAAGCGCCAGCGTACCGTCCACGCCGGTAGGCGCCAACCTGAGTGTGTGCTGTCCAGTACGACGTACATCCGACAGTCGCACCCATTGACCGTCGGTAGGACTGCTGGTACCGTTCCGACATGGTCAGTCCTACCGTCTCCGCCGCCGCCCGCCTGCGTGCCAAGAGCCAGCTGACGCTCCCGGAATCGATCGTCCAGGCAGCCGATGTCCGTGCCGGCGAACGATTCGTGGTGGAAGTTGATCCGGGCGACCCGGACGTCATCCGCCTCCGCCGTGTGCGCCGTAGCTATGCCGGCGCGCTTCGGGACGTCTTCGCGGATCCGAAGGCCTACCTCGAAGGGGAACGGTCCACCTGGGAGCGCGGTGAGCGCGGCTGACGACCGCCTCTTCGAGGCTATCCCGCCGGGTCGGTCGTTGCTCATCGATACGTCGGTGGTCCTCGCCTACCTGAGCGGTACAGAGCCATACAGCGAGCTGGCCCGACAGGTCTTCGACGCCTGCGCCGCGACCGGGCGCAATGCCACGACCTTGTCCACCGTCACGGTGGCGGAGATGCTGGTTCGTCCGTTTCGGCGTGGCGAGCCCGCCGTGGCCACGACGGAGGGATTCCTCCGCCACTTCGCTGAGATGCGGATCATCGACGTGAACTACCCCATCGCCCGCCAGGCGGCTGGACTCCGCGCACTGACGGACCTGCCGATGCCGGACGCTCTGATCATCGCCACCGCCGCGGTCGAGGGCATCGACATCGTCATCACCAACGATCACGCCTGGGCGCGAGCCGGCCCCGCCCTGGAAGGCCTGGACATCGTCATCCTCGCGGACCTCATCACCTCGCCGATCCGGCGGACCACGTTCCCGCACGCCGCGCGATCGCGGCCATGACGCCGACGTCGAACGCCTCGCCGAGCGCGCCCTCCGTGAACCGATCAGAGCGGATGATCGCCGTCGCGAGCTTCGAGAGCTGCTCGGGCGTGGCGGCCGCGAGCACCTCACGGTCGTGGTAGAGGGCCTGCGCCTCCGGTGTGGGCAGCCAGGCCGTCCACTCGAACGGCTCGAGGATCCCGCCGAGGGCGCGCACGAACGCCTCCGCGCGGTCGCTCAGCTCGAACCAGGGCATCGTCCAGACACCGGGATCGTGCCGTGCCGGCTCGCTCCGATGCCATCGCCCGGCAACGAACCCCGGCGCCCCGAGCTCGTCAGCGAACGCGCCGCTGATACGAAGCCGCACACGCAGTCCCTCGTCCATGCATGCAGCGTACCCGGGCGAACGTCAGCCGGGCTCGATCAGCCGCGGGACCGATACGTCTTGACCTCAGCGGTATGAATCGCTACCGTCGTCCCTACCATGACCAGCAGAGTCGGCGAGCGCGGCCAGATCACCATAGCGAAGGCGATCCGCGAGGAGCTCGCCATCTATGCCGGGGACGAAACGGTCCAGCGCGTCCAGGACGGCCGGATCGTGATCGAGGT